>SDNX01000079.1 GCA_004524545.1 Promethearchaeota archaeon | reverse complement strand
ATATATCCCTTTCAGTTGGATTTCCGTAACATATTACAAAATGTGTGAAAAAACAAAGAAATTACATCACCCATTCCATCCAATCGTCGGCATTATCGATTGCATGATAAGATTCATAACGATCTCGATATTTTGTACGATTTTTACATTCTGCCATTATCTTTTCGTAGAGATTCTCATCGATATATCCCAATTCCCGCATTAATTGATAAAATTTCCCGTAACTGGCTAAAATATTCATTAGTTGGCGGGGTTTCGTCCCTTGAACTTTTCGAATGTGGAAATTCCCCACGAAATATTCAATAAATTCTGCGGTAACTTCCAAAGGGTGTATCTCCTCAAATTCTTCTAGATAGTCAAATAGGAATTCAATAATATTCAAATGTCTGTTGATGGTGGATTGTTTATACCCTTTTTCTGTTAAATGGTGTGTGAATAAAACGAATAAATCTTCCGTTCTCGGAATCTTGGAATCCATATATCTTATGGGGTGAACTCAAATTTAAACTTGTTAATTGCACACTAACAAGAAAAAATACCTCAAAAGGACATCAAATCTAAAAAAAAATCCCTCAATATGTTAGATTAGAATTTAAAATTGAAAATACAATAGTGAACAATATAGTGAATTACCATTCAGTGACAACAAATACTAACGTAATAAATCAGATAAGCCGAAAGTATGAAATTCTTGTAAATAACACCTGCAAGAATTAAGAAAGTTGTCATAGAGCCTATTAATACCATTATCGAACAAATAGCGATAATAAAGTTTTATATTTACGTGGATTGCTAGAATATAGCCGTCCAAATAAACATCATAGAGGTTTTACGAATTTTTTTTCAGAATTAGGATAGTAAAACCTGCTTCAGGATAGTATCCTGTACGATGATATTCTATATTTTTAACAGAATTTGGTTCTTGGAAAAGAGTGGATATAGTATTTTCTACGGAGAAACCGCTTTTTTGCGACAGTTCGATGATTTCATTATAAGTATAAAAAGTAGCACGTTTATAAAACGGATGACCTTGAGTTTTTAATTTCCGATAGTAAATGCCCCAAGGACTATTCGATAAAACCACAGCAATGAGTAATTTTCCCTCAGACTTGAGAATACGGTATATTTCTCTAAACACAATCTCAGGGAAAGGAAGGAAACATAGAGTTACTATAAGAAAAACGGTTCCATAGGAAAAATCAGGAAAATTGAGATTCTCACCCTTGCCCAAATGTACTGTAATTCCTCGGGATTTAGCAATTTTAAGCAATTCAATTGAGGGATCCAAACCTTCTGGAATTCCTAGAGCTTGAGCAAATCGACCACTTCCCACTCCAATCTCAACCCATGGAGTTGGTAATCCCTTTAAAATTGATTTAATAGCAAGTAATTCAATCTTAAAGATCAACTTGCCTTTGGTGTCATACCAAGAATCATATTTCTTTGCATATTGATTAAACGGAGAATTCTCATTGCAATCCATATTATAACACTATTTTGTTTTTATTCTAGATTTTAATGACCTTGAATCCTAGTCTATTATAAATCGATAATAAATTAGCATTGTATCTTTAAAAGTAAAAAAAGAAGGGCTATCTTTGACAAGGAGATTTTAAATACCTAAAATAATCGAAATCTACTTAAGTTTTACCTTTTTCATCATATTCTTTGAATTAGACACCTCAGAGAATCGTTTTGGCATCGTTCGTTTATGAATATAGTAATTTATGATAGACAATAACGCAATCCAAATACATAAAATGAGGATATTAAATCCAGGTGGGATTATACTACTTTTATTCACAACACCCCTTAACAGCTCCGTCAAATAAGTTAACGGGGAAACAAGATTTAGTATCGAACCATAAGTTGAAAGATTGCTTAACGGTATAAATACCCCTCCTAAAAATAATAATGGAAATTTGATTAGATTAATTATCACCATGATATCTGAGGTCTGATCTGAAGGTTTCGCAGAAATTAATAGCCCAATCAATGACCCTAACAATGCCATCAGAAATATTCCGAGATAAATTGCAAGAACTGAAATGAATGAAAGGGCTAAAATCCGATAGATGAGTAGGAAAATTAAGGTAATGATGGAACTAATGCCAAAAGAATAGAGTGCGGAAGCAAGAATGATTCCTAAGAGTATTTGCATTAATGAAACGGGTGCTGCAAATAACCTTTCCAAAGATTTTTCCCGAGTTTCTATAGGCAATATCACAGGACTTACTGCTGTCGCCGTAAAAAACGATGTCATACTGATAATTCCTATTATAATTTGATCTGGACTTATGCTCCTTCCCAAAATCCACGATATCAACATGAAAAATGGAAACAATAATCCAAATATCAATACGGATCCTTTTTTAATATAGAGAATGAAGTTCTTTTGAGCTAATGTTAGTACTATTTTCAAATCATGCTTGAACATTGTTGATTCCTCCTTTAATATCATTTTTTATTAAATGAATGAAAACTTCCTCCAAGGTTGATTCTTGCAACTTGAAGTCTAATATAGATAGTTTATTTTTTTCTAGAAAATCACCTAATTTCATAATATCCTTAAAAGGTGTGTTGGAAACTATAGAAATCTGGTAAGCCTTTTGTTCCATGAGGGGGAAGAGAGAATTTAACTCAGTATTCTGTTCATAGGATAAATCATTCTTAAGAGTAAAGACCATTGTAGACGCTGGTTTGATTTTTTTAAGAAGAAGTTCGGGGGTTTCGTCGGCAATAATTTTCCCCTTATTCATTATTAGTATACGGTCGCATACTCGTTCCGCTTCCTGCATGTTATGGGTTGTTATTAGAATCGTCTTATTTTCGCGTTTAAATTCTAGAATCTGATTGCGGACAATATTTACAGAAAAAGGATCTAATCCTGTCATGGGTTCATCTAGAATTAATATAGGGGGTTCATGCAGAAGTGCTAAACAGAGATTTAACCTTTGCTTTAATCCCTTTGAAAGAGTTTTAGTCTTAGCGTGAGTTTTATCTTGTAATTCGAAGCGCTTCAATAATATCTCTGCCCTTGTGGTAATTTCCTTATTTGACAGTCCGTATATAGTCCCAGAGAACCGTAAATTTTGCCAAACTGTCAAATCAGAATATGCGTTACTAATTTCAGGTACAATTCCAAATTTCTTCTTCAACAATTTAGGAGAATTTGTTAAATCATTAGAAAAAATTTGCACTTGAGAGGATGAACCTAACTGGAAAATTCCCGTGATTAATCGGATTGTGGTAGTTTTTCCCGCACCATTTGGACCTAAGATCCCAACAATACTTCCTTCTTCTATTTCAAATGAAACATCGTCAACCGCTTTGATGTTCCCAAATTTCTTTTGGAGATTTATTACCTTAATGGCTGGGTTTATGGTAATAGTCATATTTGAATTAACTACAGAAAGGGATGTATTTATATTATCTATAGAGAAATAATAAATTAACTTCCCTTTCGTGAAGTGACAATTAAAAAAAGTTGCTTTTGTTTCATGAAAAATCTCAATACTAAACAATCTACAACAAATCATAAAAGCAATGATATGAACGATATGGTTTGGCATTGTTTGCAACATGATGATGTTCACGATTGTTTGGATGACTGTAAGGTACACTTTTTTCTAAACTTATTTGGGAAAAAATACGTAATGCCAATTATTCGACTTTTATTACTGCATAACAAACTTCGTTTTAACGAAATCTTGGGTTATCTTAAATGTAGTCCAAAAACCCTAACATCGAGATTACGTAGTTTGGAACAATATGGATTGATTGAAAGAAACATGTTTAAGGAAGTTCCGATAAGAGTAGAATATTCTTTAGGAGAAAGAGGAAACCAGTTAGGTGAAATTTTCGAACGTATAGCGCAATGGGCATTGAATGAAGAATCCTTAGAAAAAAATCGATGAGATAAGTTTTAGCCATTTATGCCCTAACAAGCTCAGTCGGATCGGAAATTGTCAACCGATTGCTTGCGCTCAACAAGAATATCCCAGTTTTAGTGCGATAAAAACACTCATCTGAAATTTATGTCTATACCCAAATCAACTTTCGGGTATACCGTAAAGATTAGACCATTTTCTTACGATATACCGTAAACTCTGGAGCAAATCTTTCATTTACATTGCGAACCTTAAATTATGGATTACATCATAAAATAGACGAATGTTATTGGATAGATTCTAACTCCTCAAAATCACGAGGAGTGTCCGCTTTTGTCTGCTATAATAATATGCGTAGGTTTAAGGCTATGATTGACTACATACATAAATAGAAAAAGAAGAAAAAATGGAAATTACATAGAGTATTTGGTATGAGTGGAATCGGTATTTTCAGCTCTTGTTGGTGATTTTTTCTTATTGCGAACGACGATAATAGCTGCAGTTGTTCCACCTACAACTGCTAATCCACCCAAAATAATTCCAATTATCTCCCAAATTCCTAATCCGACTTTTGGTTCAGAAATATGTATTTCTATAGAAAATACAGCAATATCACCATCAGTATCCTCAACAGTCAAGGTGACCGTGTAATCTCCTGGCGTGGTATACACATGTGTAGGATTTGTCAATGTACTGTTAGCCGTTCCATCCCCGAAATCCCATTGAAAGGATTCACCACCATTCCCGATATTCCCTGTAAATGTGAATTGAATTGTCTCATTGATTTCTAGAGAGGTGTTGTTGGCTACAAAGTTTGCAGAAGGTAATAAATCCGTAATTACTGTGATATAATCCTCTTTTGTAAGAGTTGAAATATCCCCATCCTCGTCTGTAATTGTTAGCGTTATAGAATAGGTTCCAACTCCCGGGAATACGTGAGTGGGATAGGTTTCGGTGGAATTTGGACTAGAATCTCCGAAACACCACTCAAAACTATTATCTCCATTTCCATAAACCCCCCCCCAATAAAATTGGACAGATTTTCCATCAATGACAGTTGTTGGGATACCAGAAAACTCTGCAACAGGGAAATAATCTATTTCAACAGTAATAAGATCTATTTTTGTGTGATGAGAGGTATCTCCATTAAAATCTGTAACAATTAGACTTACTGTATATGTTCCGCCCCCCAAATATGCGTGAACAGGGTTTTGTTCATCAGACGTGGGACTTTCATCTCCAAAATCCCATTGATATTCAACGGGAGTATTTCCTGTGTTTCCTGTGAATGTAAACTGAATTTCCTCTCCTTCAAATATCGTTGTAGCATTTTGATCAAAATTTGCAAGAGGTTGTTCATCCGGCAACACTGTAATATGATTTCCTTTGGTGATTGTCGCTATATCTCCATCTGAATCAGTAACCGTGAGAGAAATATCATATATTCCGGGGCTTGTATAGGTATATTCGGGTACAGCAACGGTTTCATTACCTGCGACCTCACCGAAGTTCCATTGGTAATCCACGATCAAATTCCCTATCTCACCTGTAAATTCCGCTTCAACGGACATACCTGCAACGATTTCAGTTTCATTCACGTCAAAATCTGCTGTGGGAACTTCATCTCCGATTGTGGGGTAATTATCAAATAAACCTCCAACTCCTGTAGCTTCGTAAGGAATGGAATAATAATATCCATTATGCGTAGCAGCAGGATAACGGCTTTTATAATCATCCCAGTAATTACCTACACTGCCATTATCCAGATGAAAATTGGTATAGGTTGCACTGAGACTAGCGTCGATGTGCGCAGACGCATTATAAAACTCATTACCGAAAATGGTGATGTTGGTCAAATCATTAGGTACCCATATTGATCTAACAATTGAGTTTTTCACGATATTATCTTTGATTATCCCGTTGGTCCCGCCTTGTAAATTGAATCCCAATCGGGTATTGTTAATATAATTCCCATCCAATGTGAAATTCAATGTGTCGCTACTTGTCGATATCCCATTCGAAACGCCAAAAGCAACATAATCTATGTAATTATCTGAAACGGTTGTATTAAATGACCATATAGATATAGCAGTATCACAATATTTCAGAGTGTTATGAATTATTTCGCTATGGTTACTTGCAATAGCGATTCCATATCCATCCAGATCTCCATCTATGGTGTTGTTTTCAATTCGTACATAGCTTCCATCTTCTGATGAAATACCATAAGCACAATTCTCAATCGCATTGTTATAGATATGACCCGATAATGTGTTCACATTTATACCAGCACCCGTTCCTCCAATATTCTTAATGGTATTGTTGTAAATAGTGATATTATCCGTCTCGATTCCTACCATAAAATCATTCCAAAAAAGGATTCCATAGCGTGAATTGTAGATAGTATCGAAAGTATTATCGAAAATTGTCACGTTGGATGAAGCATACATTTGTATCCCATCAATGCTACTGTTCCGTATCGTATTATCATAAATCCAGATTCCCATCTCAGGTTCAAGACCATTACCTTTAATGAATGCGTAGCTCGGAGTATAAATAGAATTATCCTCCATTAGACAGTCCGATATATTTACATTATCCACAATCGTTCCAGACATATATACTGCCACACCAATGTCTCGGAAGGTACAATTTTTAATCCATATATTTTTGGCATTAGCTATCTCAATTTGATAGCGTAAAATAGGACCATAAATAGTAATGTTTTGCAATATCAAATAACTGTGAGTCACACTAATCCGGATTGCTGGTCCCGATAAATCACTGGCATTAAATATTCTATTCTCAATAACATAAGGATCTCCTGCAGTGCCAGAACCACGATCTACAGCAGAAATTAATTCTGATTCGCCGGTAATGGAAATAGGAGTATCCTCGCTACTTCTTGGGGAACAAAATTCATTATTCCCTCCATAATTGATATAAGGATTAAAACTAACGCTACCACATAAAAAGACCACTAACAATAGAATCCTATATCGCTTCCTTATTTTCCTCAAAACAATCACCAATTGGTAAAATGTCGTAATTTCTCCAATTAATCGACGTAAATATATTCATAGAACTTCAAAATAAATGTTTCATTATTTTTCAACAAAAAAGAGAGAAAACCGAATCAACATCTTATGAGAGATCTTAATTTTTCACTAGAAATTGCTTCACGATCTACGGTCTTGTTTATAAATGAGTAATTCGTTTCCAATATATGCCAGAAAATATTAAATATCTAGTATTTGGTGCCACAGGCTTAGTCGGATCGGAAATTGTCAACCAATTACTTGAACTCAATAAAAATGTTACAGTTTTGGTGCGTAAACCAATAGAAAATCCGAGTCTGACTCAACTAGTCGGAGATATTGTGAATAAAGACGATGTCATACAAGCTTGTCAAGGGATAGATATTGTATTTCAGACGGTAGCGGTGATAGATTGGAATCCTCAGATGCCAGATTCAATGTATAAGGTAAATGTGGAAGGAAATCGGAATGTTATCAATGCATGCATTGAATGCGGGGTAAAGAAATTAATTTATACCAGTTCAATAGATGTGGTTTTCAATGGGCAAGATATCGATAAGGGGGATGAATCCTTACCCTATCCCGATGTATATCTGGATCATTATAGTGAAAGTAAAGCAATTGCAGAAAAGGAAGCAATAAACGCTAATGGTACACCTCACCAAAACGGACATTTATGGACGTGTTCATTGCGCACCGCCGGTATCTATGGTCCAATGGACAGGGTAAGATTGCCTACATTAATTGATGCTGTGCGAAAGGGAAAGTATATGCATATAGGAGATGGGAGTTCTAAATTTAGCCATGTCTATTCAGGAAATGTAGCTCATGCCCATATTCTTGCAAGCGAGAAACTAGGAGAGAATTCCGGGGTTGATGGGGAGTGTTTTTTCATTACCGATCATCCTGCTACAAATTTCTTCGAACACGTAGAAAAGATTTTAATCCCTCTTGGGTATACACCATCCCAGAAATCAATTCCTTGTTGGATACTCCAGGTTGTTGCAGTTTTCTCGGAATTCTCTGCAAAGATATTTAGACCAAAAAAAGCCCCTCTGTTAACGAAATATACGGTCGCTGCGAATTGTCGTAATTTTAATTTCATCTCAGAGAAAGCGAAAGAACGATTCGGATATATCCCAATTTTTTCGTTAGAAGAAAGTATTAGATTAACGGTAGAAGGTCTGAAAAAGAGAGGTTATGATAGTAAAAAAAATAACGAAGAAGGAAATTCCGATAAGAGTAGAATATTCTTTAGGAGAAAGAGGAAAACCGTTAGATAAAATTTTCGAACGTATAGCGCAATGGGCATTGAATGAAGAATCTCTAGTAAAAAATCGATGAGATTAATCGATAAGAATTTATTTTTTGGTTTTTAGTGAATTTTTCGTTTTTTCTTCAGAAGCCAAATTACGAATCCGATGATCTTTCTTTTTTCTTCGACCAACTGGACCGATGATTATCGAAATTGATAATAACGCAGTACACCCGATGATTACATACCAAAATGGTGGAAGTCCCTTAGTCTCATCTTCTGAAGCTCTATGAATCAAATTGTCCATTGCTTGAACAAATGCAAGTTTAAACTACGGCGGTATGGAACTTGCTGTATCAGTTTTACAAAACGATTGACCTGCGGGTTTGATATTTACTCCTGAGTATGCGAGTGAGGATTGTACATAATTCACAATCGGATTCGATACATATTTGTGGTTAGAGGCTAGAGATACGCTGTACAGAGTAGAACTGATTCGAGGATAGCTATGAGTATGAACAGCTTCAGCAATGATATGAGTATGCATTGGTACTTTATAGTAACTGTGCACATGCTCTTCATTTCCTCCTATCGTGCCTATTAATGAACCATTAACGGTAGCAAGAACGAATCTATTATAGATTGAAGAATTCGATGTACCCTTGTATTGGGAAGTAAATTCCGGTATTTTATGCACTCCATCAGCCCACCAGAAAATTGAATTGTTAGGTAAATATGAAGTTGACTCATTTGTCGTAATGAAAGACATCCGGAAGTAGGGAGGATTAGTTTCAGTATTAGAAGTCACACAATCCAAATATCCCGATTCCATTATTGTTATACCACTAGTCGTTGGATTTGTATCAAATATCTGTGTTAAGGTACCGAGTGTTGATACGTCTGAACCCGGAACAATATCCTCACTAATTCGTGAGACGCCCAACTGGTGATAATGAGGATCAATATCCACCTCATGATCATGCAAAGGTAAATCGGAATAAGAATGGTTATGTAAGGCATTTCCTCCAAACCCCCCGATTTGTTCCGCATTATTCGTGGAATAAATGAACCTATTCGTAAGATTTGATGAAAATAATGAACCATTGCATAAAATCCATCCATTAGGAATTGTATTATACGATTCAACCCATCCAAGAATTGAATGGGCTGGCAAAACTACTTCTCCATCATTTGGCGCAGTTTTTATAATGTAGGCTAATCTTATATACATGGGTAATGAACTGGATTCATCGGAAACACAATCTTCGACTCCTGCCGGATATAGATCGAAATGAATTTTTGTAGAAGAGGTTTCCGTCGCCATCGAGTAATCGTAGGCACGATCAATCCCAGTTGCCACATTTGATTCTGCTCTAGGTCCCATAGATCCATCTTTTTCGTACAACCAATGTCTATGTCCTGGATCGTTTTTCACGTGGTTGTGTAACGGTAATTCGTCATACGGATGAGAATGATTTATGGATCCACCCGTTTCTCCGGGATTTTCAAATTCCCCTACGCTCATAATAAATTTGTTTGTTAAGTTGGGTGTACCATTTGCACCATCACAGAGTGCCCATCCTTCGGGGATTGAACTGAGATTTCCAAACCATAACACAATTATCCCGGTCAAATCAGAAGGTAAAAAATTTCCATTGGAATTGGAAATAGAAAGTGTTTCTGACTTAAAATTCTTGGAGTCAGAATCATATTGACCCAGAATAGGAAGAAAACATAATAATAGGATAAGTGCTGTAATTTTTACGGAACATGGTATTTTTTTCATCATTGAAAAACGTGTTGAATTTTGATGAACTTAAATCTATGTACATTTTAATCATACTGGTTTTAAATAGATTTCAGAGAGATGGAAGTTATCTAGAGCGAGTAGAGAAATTGAAATGAAGTTCAAATAATTAACCTGGACTTCTGAAGACCTAATTTTTTGCTATGAGCATCTCACGAGTGAACTATCTCCATTCCAATCGTATTATGTATTATGATTTCAAGTAATCCTTTTCTTAGTTCCTAGTATGCAATAGGTAATGAAAGATTTTTAGCAACAAGTAATTGTACTATTAGCAGATGCATCATGAGAACTAAAAAAACAATGCTTTATATCACCATTTTTTTTATCGTCTTTTATGGTTGTATAGGGTCCGTTAATGCTGGTCTATTCAATAGGTTCACAAATATAATCCAACCTGAAAATGTATTTATCCTTTATAAAAATGAACTAGGATTAGGGAATACAGGGCAAATTGATATTGATTCCTTGGGTAGTGTGCACGGAGTGTATATCAATGATAGCGGGGATTTTGAAGAAATAGTATATATTACCAATAGTACTGGGGTATGGACTAAACAACTTGTCAATGATTATGCATATGGTCATTGGTGGACCGATATTGAAATTGACTCACAGGATAACATTCATATACTCGCTCAAGAAGATTGTTGCGGCATAAAATATCTGAAAATCAATGCAACGGGAGAATGGAATACTCTAACACAGATTGGCAGCGGTGGCTATCCAAAGATTGATACGGATAACCAAAACATCTCCCACATCGTGTATGGATTAATTCCTGGAACAGAAATCATTTATACCAACACCTCCTTGAATGCTCAACCAGTGAGTATCTCTGATCCTATGATTGAGACCCATTCTATCCCGGATCTGGCTATAGATGCAGATGGCGATGTCCATATTGTCTTTGAAGGGACTTCTGTAGCAGATTCGTCGATAAGGGAAATATATTATTGT
>SDNX01000078.1 GCA_004524545.1 Promethearchaeota archaeon | reverse complement strand
TTTATTGTTGCATCTATTGTGATTGGGGTCACAGTAGTTAGAGGATTTGTGGAATTCGAATCAATATTCTTTGAAACTGTCGGAGGTGTCGGAGAGACTATATATTATCTATTTGGATGGCTGCAAAATTATGCACTCCTCCTTGGAATACTGTTGATTGTTCAGATCCCCTTTAGCTATCTCATGTTACGTAGATTGAATTCAGAACTTATCCAAAAAACTAGTATAACGATATCGACACGTTTCTTAAAAATGAAAACCTTGGTCATATCAATCTTGATCAAATCTGTTTACATTATCATTTATTTCGGATTTTTCATGATATTACTATATCTTGCTTCACTAATTGGAATTGAAATGCTCTAATTCCTTTTTTTTTCTCATTTATTTAGAGTTTAGAACAAATCATTAAATAACGGAGTAGCGGTACCATTTATTGAACCCTTAGATATTTACCATCTTACACCAATTATACTTACATATCTAAGATCTTAGCATATTCGGACTTGGACAAGATGAAATTAGGAAAAAACGGGAGAGCACTCCTCCTATTCGGGATATTCTTTATTGCGTCAGGTTTTGCATTCACATCTTATTATTTGATCATATTTGGCTTGTTCTGCTTATTTGCGATAGTATACAGCATGCCACAATTTGATTCTTCCCTCAATGTTGATGATCTTAAGGTAGAGCGCATATTAGAATCCACAACCGTATTCAAAGATTCATTTCTTCATATTAAAGTCCGAATAACAAACACTGGGGGGTCCCAATTTAATTTTATCGATATTTTTGATGATTATCCTGCAGAGGTGTTTCGTGTCGTAGCGGGAGAAAATTATATTTCTACTCGAATTAATCCCCATCAAACTATCACATTTTCCTATATACTCGCTCCAAAAATTCGTGGAGAATATGATATCGGTCCATTAACAGTTGTTGTAAAAGATCGATTAGGATTCAATGCTGAACAGCGAACTGTTCCCGATTCAGTCGATAAAATCCTTATTTACCCTCCCTATGAAATGATCCGAAAAATCGAAGCAATGGCACAACAACGTGCTGTAAATCGCTCATTCGGTATGCACCGTTCTCGTATGAAGGGAATGGGGACTGAATTTTACGGGATGCGTAAATATGTATACGGAGATCAATTCCGATCTATCGATTGGAAAGCGAGTGTACGCTCTCAACAATTAGTTGTGAAAGAATTTGAGACAGATCGAGCAATTGATGTGACAGTATTTGTAGACTCATCCGAATCTATGGGTGGAGGGGCTAGAGAAAATACCAAATTTGAGTATTCCATCCAAGCTGCGATGTTACTCGCAAAAGTAGCGTTAGAAAGAAAAGATAGAGTCGGTTGTGTGACGTTTTCGGATAGAAAACATTTTAGATTCTTAAAACCGAGTGGTAAAAAAGGACAGTTTTTCCGTTTATTGGATTTTCTAGCCAGAGTAATGCCTCGTGGTAAAAAAAATGTATTTGAATCGTGTGAAGAATTTGTTCGAAAATTCCAAAAGCGTGGATTAATAATTATCTTGTCTGATTTAGAGACTTCCCGCGATGATATCCTCAAAGGAATCAAAAAACTCCGAACCTATGGAAATCAAGTAATGGTCATGTCTCCATTCAGTCCTTGGTTTGAAGCACATGAATTGGATTTATCTCCTGCAGATAAAGCTATTGCTGAAGCAATTGCGGAAGAAATGATGGAACATCTTGTAGGAGTTCGCCCTGATTTACAGAAATATCAATGCCCATTAATTAACGTAGGACCAGATGATATGTTAAACGTCGTTTTGGCAGAATATGCACGAGCGCGAAAGAGAGGTAAAGGAGAATAAAATCATGAAAACTATCGTAATAGTTATGAAAGCTCTATTAGGTGCAACTTTTGTTTGGATGATACTATCGTTTTTCCGAATGATCGATCGGGACATCATTGACTTAACATCAATATTCACACTATTGAGCACTCTCCGGAATGTACTTCTCGTTGGGTTCTATTGGCTGATTGTTGGAATTATGGCTGCTGCTGGGTATGCATCTCTTGGACTTTTTACCTTATTTGGTATGATCCCTTCTGGGGTTCCTTTATATGATCCTATTCTGCATCAATCATTAGGGGGACAATCCAGGGAAATGTTTTTTGCGCAATGGATTCCTCAAATTCAACTTAGCGATAGAACCATTGAGTTATTGATTACTAAGGGAAAAACCCTTCCCGCTACAGATTCTATATCGATACAAGAATATATCGGAATTATAGGGGAGGGGTATGTTCTTGATGAACTCCAAGCTCTTGGAGAATCAGCTTATCTTATTTTGTTTCAAGTACTGGCAGTTCTTCTTATTATATACGGAATTTTAAGTGTTATTCGTAATGAACCACGGTACAGTTTACGTGCAATTCTGTTTCTGAATCTGATGGTCGTTTTTCCACTGATACTATTTGGTGTGGAAAATCTCCTCGGTGTGTTTATGACGGACCCAAATTTGGGTCAATATATCGGAATCAATCAAATCGTGGAAGGTGTAATTGAGGGACCTGTATTACCCTATCCAATAAAACCTGGTGTCGTATTCATGCCTATACCTGAGAATTTTGGAGCGTTTATATTCAGTCCCATATTCCAAATTGCCATTGCGTCATTTCTTTATCTTGAATTCACTTTCCAGTTAAATTATGTCTATCAAGTAACCTCTCCATCTGAACAACGTGCAGAACGATTGTATGAACAGATTCAAACCCTGAAAAGAGCCTCACAAGAAGCAGTTATCCATTTGGAAAAAATTGAAGCTGGTGAACCAACGGAAATAATTGAGGAGGAACTTGATGAAGAAGGAAATGTCATTGAGAAGGCTAAAGTCGAATCTGTGCGAAAATTCCTGTCTAAAACAGCCACTGGATTCTCTTTCATACGAGAGATGATAGAACGCAGAAAGTTAGAGAACCAGACTAAACGTGCAATTGAAGCCCTCAAAGATACTCGGAGATTATCTAATTACTTAAACCATCTTTTTGAGCAGGATCCAGAAGCCGAACAAACCCTAACTGCAAAAAATTCCGCACCCCAAGCAGGACGTTTAATACGTTCTACTGTGATTGATATGGTATTTCGGATTGCAGGAATCACCTTCCTAGTATTCATAATTTCTAAAACTCCTTGGATAATTGAATACATATTCCGTGCTCCTGAATCTATTGTGAATAGTGTCGAAATGTATACTCCAGAAGTTATATTAACGCTGTTCATTCCACTTGTATTAATGTTTCCATTCATTTCCATAATCATTCGAGTTACAAAAATGCAACAATTACGAAAGAAAACACGAAAAGAAGAAGAAAATCAACCTGTCACAGATACTTCTGAATTTGTTTCTGCCTAATCTCGCTTTAACCAAACTTTTTTTATTTTACATTATTCTTCCTTTCATTGACTAGTTATATGTGGATTAAGATAGATTATGAGTTCTGAAGATGAAACATCGAAAATTCTAATGTTAATGGCGCATCGGGGGTTCATTTATGGTCCTTCACCTGAGATTTATAACCCCATAAAGGGTTCTTTCGAATTAGGTCCACTCGGGAAATTAATGAAAAACAATCTGGAATCAAAAATTCGAAAAATTTTCAGGAAAAATAGTTTCTGGGAGGTGCAATGCCCATTAATCAGTCCTGAAATTGTATGGAAAGCTTCTGGTCATGTAGAGCGTTTTTTTGATTATATTGTAGAATGCACTAAATGTAACACCATTCATCGTGCAGATACGCTGCTAGAATCTCTTAATTATGACATGGGTGGGATAAAGACCTCAGAATTTGGGGATATAATTCAACGTGATAATATTCGCTGCCCTGATTGTGAAGGAGAGCTTGGAAAAGTTACACAGCAAAACTTAATGGTCACATCTCAATTGGGATTTCCCGCTGCAGAGTTTATTCTCAGACCCGAGACCGCAACCACTACTTATCTCTTATTTCCGCGATTACATCAATTTTTCAGAACCAATATGCCAATTTTTGTCTTTCAAATGGGGTATGCATTCCGGAACGAGATTTCACCACGCAAAATGTTACTTCGAACCCGTGAATTTGAACAGTGTGAGGGGCAAATATTTATAACTCCTGAACAAGAGCTGGATTTTGCACCTTTTGAAGAAATTGCGAAAAAACAATTACCTTTATGGTCTGCTACGGAACAAGAATCGGGTAAAACACAATTCACCTCAAAAACACTTGCGACTGCGATCGAGAAAAAAATACTGGATAAACCTGCATATGTGTGGTTAATTAATTTAGCATATGAAATTGTGCTGGGTGTGGGAATATTACCCGAAAATATTCGATTCCGACAGCATAAATCAGATGAAAAAGCTCATTATGCACACGATGCTTGGGATCTGGAAATTAATTCCCGATTATATGGATGGACAGAAGTCTGCGGAATTCATGATCGAGGAGATTATGACCTAGGAAGGCATCTAGAATATTCCAAGAAAAATAAGTTACAAATACCGGGATCAACTAAAGGAGAAAAAATCGTTCCTCAAATATTAGAAATTGCATTTGGAGTAGGCCGGTTATTCTTTTTCGCATTAGAGCAATCGTTTCGATTTGAAAATGAGATGGATGTTGAACGAGTAGTATTAGATCTCCCTGTAGAAATTGCACCAATTCCATTCGCAGTTTTTCCTCTCCAAAAGAAACCCCCAGAGTTAGTACATCTAGCTAAGAAGATTTTTAACGATTTGATTGACAATGACATTAGCACAATATATGATGATGCGGGTTCTATTGGAAAGCGCTATCGTCGTACAGAAGAAGTTGGGGTTCGATATGCGTTCACGATTGACCATGACTCGTTGGAAGACGGGATGGTTACCATCCGAAATATCGAGGATATGAGTCAAAAGCGGATCAGGATAAAAAATTTGGTGGACACCTCTAGAAAACTACTCCATGGGCAGACTACTTATAAGAAAATTAAGGATTTAACTCCTCCACCAAAAGAAGTATAAAAATACAACTATTCAATAGTTGTGACCATAGTTTTCAATTCATTCCTCAAAGTAGAACTTGGTTTTGAGTAGAAATATCCAAACGGTAGTATTGTTGTGACATGTTCAGTTTCTTTCAATTCTAATATTGCTGCTGCTTTAGCCCGATCCATTGAACCAATCCAACATGTACCGATTTCCATAGCCCAAGCCATCAAACACATTTGATGCGCCACCATACTTGTATCATGAAGATACCAATTTGGTGATTGTTTTTTATCTGCGATTATGGCGATTACAACAGGAGCATCTGCAACAAATCCCCCGAATTTCGCAGCAGATTTTAGTCTTGAAATCGTATCTTTATTCTTTATTACTATAAATCTCCAAGGTTGTCGATTAGAAGCTGATTGACACCATCTTGCAGCTTCCAAAATTTGTTCAATTTTCTCGTCCTCAATCGGATCGGGTTTAAATTTACGAATAGATCTTCGATCTTTCATTAACTGCAATACTTCTTTTGAGTTCATGACAATAAAAGAATAAAAAGACAATAAAAAAATTGTGGCTACAACCTAAAATCTAAACTTAGGTTTATATTTTATTTGCAATTCAATCAAGATATATTATGGCAATTTCCCAACGTGCGTATGATCATACTTCAGATTTCTCAATTGTCCGTAATTTCATCGCTGATATCTTTTTCCAAAAACCAACCTATCAGCTATGGATTCCCTCCCGGTTTGAAAATTCAGTATTTTATGATAAGGATCGATCTAGACACGTGCGATTATGGTGGGATGATGACGTGCTAGTAGGAGTAGTTCTAGTAGATCCCCCCAATAACATTACTTCTATCCTTCATAACAAGTTCAATCATTTATTGCCCAAGATGATTCAATGGGCAGAAAAAACTCTGATAAATAAGAGTACTGAGAGGGATCTAGAGGTCTTTGCCTATTCCTTAAAAGATGATATTAAGAGAATCTCCGTTCTGGAATCACTCGGATATCAATTTATAAACGAATCTGAACATACACAGTTACGTTCTAATACGGATCCCCTTCCAGAAGGTTCGTTACCTCACGGATTTTATATTAAACAGATTGAATCCAACGATTACGATCAATTTGTGAATGCTATTAAGATGGTGTTTCATCATGATCGCTTTACTCATGAGGTTTTTACAGAGATGAGAACTGCCAAATTCTTCAAAGATGATTTACTCATCGGTGTATTTACCAATAATGGAGTTCTAGTTGCGTTTGCTCAACAAAGGGTTGATGAATATAAGATTATTGAATTCGAACCTGTTGGAACAATACCCGGGTATCGAAGAAAAGGACTTGCTAAAGCATTAATGAGGGAAAGTTTCATTCGGGCAGAAAAATATACTCCTAAAATCTTTTATGTAGGAGGAGCACCCACAGAAGAGGCTGATCGGTTATATAAATCTGTAGGATTTACTAATATGAGAATTATTACCCGATGGAGCAAAAAAATCCATCGGGACTAAATTTTTTTCAATTTGCTGCCCAAAAAACCGTATTTCCAATCTTGATTCGTTTTATTTTTCCTTGTTGTTCCAATTTCTGGCAATATGCAAGGACCCATGTCAATGCAGGTGGAATGAAGAACACACGCATCACCCATAAATACCGTTTATAATTCGGAATTAACAATTGGGCTATATTTTCTGCTGTGAGAGGTTTTTTCAAGATATATTTTGGAATTCGATCTAAAGATTCAATAATAGTGTCAAGGAATATTTGAAATTTTTCCTTAGCACAACTCCATTCCATTATTTCCCAATTCTCTCTACGAATATCCCCATGGGCTGAAATTGCATACTCCACTTGGTTATTTGGTATTTTGAGGAAATTTTGGATTGATTCAATCATATCATCCAACGCTTCAGATAACGGGTTTATCCAAGGAGTAAATGGTACGAAGTCTCCCAAAAACATAAATTTGTCAGTTTTATTCCAAACACACATGTGACCGGCACTATGCCCTGGAGTTGGAACCAAGTATAACTCTTTTTTTCCGACATTGATTTTTGGAAACTTTTCTAAATCAAATTTCCCATGATTTGGTCCACTGTTCACCACATAATCAATGCGAGGATAGAAATTGAGAGTGCGATAAAATAACATATATCCGGGGACGGATAGCATTGCGTAGAAAAAACGATTGAATTGAGATTTACCTAGTAATTTTAAGGCAACATGCCATGCATTTTGTACACGGGTCGGGTGCTGAATATTGAATACATCTCTCTCATGGCAAATCACCTTTGCATTCGAACAGAATTTTTGTAATTTCTGTAGTTGTAGAAAATGATCCTGATGGGCATGAGTTAAAATGATATATTTTACCGATGTTGGGCTAATATTATTGACAGCCAACGCTTTTTTTATCCTTTTCATCCCGGGTTCGATGGTTGTTCCCGTATCGATAATTACCGGTTCATTTCCCTTTAGTATTACGACAGAGCTATGCATTCGATAGGATTTTGCAGGACGGATTATCAAGAAATCTCCACAATCCACTGTTACGCCCATTTTTTTTATAGAAGGGAACCGTTCTAATGAATTTGGAAGAGTCATTTTTGTCCTTTTTAGTGTTTTTTATCAGAAAGAGAACGTATTTTTTTATTGTTGGCTTTATTTAATTCAACTTGAAAATCGAAATTAAATTGACGAAAAGTGACGGAATCCTTCATGATAAATACCGATAAATCGTCAGAGCAAATACCATTAGATGTTGAAGATGAGTCTGCAAAGAAGATAAAATTTGGAATGAAAATTAAACTAGCTATTCAAGCAATTAAACCAATTATTACTTCCCATCATCCACTCTGTGATCAATATAAGGAACATTCTTTTCATTTATTTGGTAGAGATTGGTGTATCGGATGCTATATTGGATATCCTTCCGGGATTTTAATGCTATTGATCGGCTATTTAACTGGACTTTTCCAAATGTTAGAAACCTCTACACTTTTCATTACAGGAGCAAGCTTAATGGGATCTTATATTCTCAGTGTTGTGGGATTGACAAAAATTCGTTGGATCAAAATTTTCTCAAAGATTCCTTTAGGGATAGGAGCTGCTTTTCTGATTGCTGGGCTTTTCAGTCTGTCTGGTCCAATTTGGCTTAGTTTCTTATTATCGTTTTTGTTGATTCAAATATTTCTTACAATAATTAATGTAAAACGGGCTTTAGAAATGAAAAAAACGTGCGCAGACTGTGAATATGCTTCCAATCACGACAAGTGCCCTGGAATGCATCCTATAATGGAAAAACTAAACAAAATTAAAAAAAAAATGGTTAAATAGTATTATTAAAAGGGTGAAATTAATACTCCTGTAAGGACTAAAACGACTAAAATACCACCTACAATTAAACCTGGAAGGAAAATCACAATCAACCAAGCAATTATAGCATTACCAAAGCCTGTTTTATGTCTAGTGTTAATCACGACCCACTGTAAAATACATCCAATACAAGGAACCATATTGCACAATATCATCAATATCCATGTTCCAAATATAGATTTTTCAAATGATCCTTTGACAGCTTTGATTCCGATTTTTAAAAATAACAGATTTAACAGAATCATACCAATAATAAGAGCTACAAGGATAATGATAGCAACGGTGCCTAAACCACCTAACCATACCAATAAATCATTCCAATACTGCATTTTATAATCACCAAATAGGTAAGATATTTACCTTGTACTAAAATTCTCATTTATGTATATAAAGGTTATTTCAAGAATAGGTGAAAAGAAAGAGAGTAAACAATATTTTATCAAGGATTTACCCTTGACATGCTTTTTCGATATAATAATTCAATAATTCGGAAATTTCGAAGGTATTCAAAGATGCAATCAAATCCCCTAATGTGTGCAATCGTTTCATTTTGGATTCATGGTCTCCCTCTACCACTGGGATCTTCATAATATCATTAATCTCTGCGATATAGTCATCCATATTTAGAAATAAAATTTCTATCCTGTCTACTCCCTTAATGTCAGCTATGGAAGATCTCAAGTGCGATTCAATTTCATGTAACAGCTCTATTTGATAATCAATCCCTTTTGGCATTTTATACCGCATTTGAATAAAATCTAACTCTTTAACTGCTTTTCTGATACTCTCATTCCAATCATTTGTTTCAGCATAAAACGGAATCAGAATTTTCGTCACTATTTTCTCAAATAACTCACGAGGATTAGAAGGGTCAAATTGCACTTTGGTTGTAAAATCGGATAGGATGATCTCCAGCATAATGACATTGTTTATTTTATCTTGTATATATTTTTTTTTTCAAACTGATTTAACTTGACTTACTCGACAAAATTCATTTCATTTTTCGATATCTTTTTCTTTGAGGGCTACTTATTGTTCGTATGGGTATGAAACCGCCTGATCCAGATATTTTGAGCGTTTTCACCTATTGGGATTCCCCCGAAGGCTTAAAATGTCCATTATGTGAGACACGTTTAGAATACGCATTTAATGATGGAGGTCGAATTCTTGTTACGCTCAAGGGAAAGTTATGGGTAGTGCAGAATTATTACCGATGCTTGAATTCGGATTGCTCCTTGCACAAAGCGTTTCCCATGGTCCATGAAAGCGTAGTTAAAAATAAGAAATTTGGGAAGGATGTGTGGGAACGGGTTATACTACGCCATTTCAAATATCACTTAGATCACTCCCAGATTCAAGGGATGTTTTGGGATGAAGATGATGTGAGTATTTCAAAATCCACGATTCGGAATATCTGCAACCACTTCGAACACGCAGGTAGAGAATACGTGGATCAGAATGTTTTATCCGATATTCAAGCCAGTGGGCAGATCCTCTTATCTTTAGATGGAGCACAACCTACAAAAGGAAGATCTGCACTCTGGATCTTTACAGATCGCATAACTAAACATACAATTCATGCAGAGTTATTACATACGGCATCTGCTACAGTTCTGAGCAAGATAATGGCGGGATTAGAGGAAAAATATGGAGTTCCCATTAAAGCCGTGATTTCTGATAAACAACGCAATATCGTGAATGCAGTGAAGCGATTTAATCCCAATATCAAACATGCATATTGCCAGTACCATTTTCTTAATCATATTATGGAACCAATTCAAGCAAAAGATTCTCACATTGCAACTCAAATGAGAAAATCTGTGAGGAAATTTTCGATCCTGCTAAATCTGTATAAAGCAAGCTTACCTAACCGGGATCCCGAATTTAATCCTCTCTACCATAGTATGGAGCCCCTAGCAAATGAAATTCTAAATGCCATAGCAGTCTCCGGTAAAAAATGGGAAGTATTCCCTGGGAAGGAAATATACGAAAACCTTTCATATATAAAAAGTATGGTAGATATCGTAAAATTGGATAATCTTTCTCAAAAAATTGTGTTTTCCTTAGAATCGGTGAAGATAGGGCTTGATTCCTTACTTATCGAATATAAACCGCTTTATGACGAGGTTATCTCATTATTAAATGACACATCCGATCTACGGAAGCAATTAGGTCGTTCCCGCAATTCTGCGAAGACCGTTAAGAAAGCAGTAAAATCGTGGGTGTACAGGCTTCAGAAGCGATTGGAACGTTTAAGTATAGAATTCAAGCCGGAAAATCTTAAATTCGTCCAATCCATACATTCTACAAATCTGAATACTATCTGGCAGCAGTGGACTCGATTGGAACATAGTTATCATGAGGGATTGTATTATTCGTATGACTTTCCCGAAATTGAGAAAACAAATAATGCTACAGAGCAGTTAATTAATCGTACCAAGCGTCATTTTCGTATGTGGCTTGGACACCAAGCAATTCAAGAAGCTTTTGAGCAACACGGGGAAAATTATGCCCATTTACTTAATTTGAACCTCTCGAAAGAGCAAATCCATGAAATACTCTGGAAGCAATCTGTTGCGTTTGCAGAAGGAAATACTACACCATGGGAGTATTTTCAGCCTGTATTGAATCGGAATTGGAGGATACAAGAGGTCCATACAGGAAATTGGGAACGCTTACACCAGAATTTAGACCGAGAGAAAAAGACATAATTGTCAACAAGTCAGTTTAAATTGGTTTGAAAAAAAAGAAAGGAGTACTATTGCAATTTTCTTCCAATCGTGATAAATCCTGCAGCCATGATAATTGCACTTATGCTGATAATACTATTTATAATTATATTCGAGGAGAGGAAAATGCTGAGGATAATCGAGAAAACGGGACCAATCG
>SDNX01000077.1 GCA_004524545.1 Promethearchaeota archaeon | reverse complement strand
TTCGCCGATCTGGATAATCATTTGGCTTCAGGTCACCCATTTCTTTACATTTCGCAATCCATCGTTTAGCACACGCTTGAATAGCAAGAAATACTCCTTTTAGGTTAATTGCAATTACGAAATCAAAATCCTTTTCAGGCATTTTATGTATCATTGAATCCCGCAGCACCCCGGCACTATTAATCAGAATATCAACGGTACCTATTTCATCAAAGGCTTTTTGAACTGCCCCATCTACACTTTCGTAATTGCTGACATCTCCTTTCACAAAAAGTGCTTTAGAAGCCCCAGCAGCTTTACATTCTTCAGCTGTTTTACTCCCGCCTTCTTCATTAATATCAAAGATCGTTATTTTAGCCCCTTCACGTGCAAAATCGAGTGCAGTTTGTCTACCGATTCCCGTGGAAGCCCCAGTTAAGAATACAGATTTACCTTCAAATTTACCCATAGTTAATCATCATAATTATTTTGTCTAAATTAGTAATTAGAGATCTCAATTGCTCTGATAAAAATTTTGTGACCACAAATCATGGGCTATAGTAAAGACGAGGATTAAATAGGAAAAAAGAAATATTTATGTCAATGAAGGAACAACGACACCAAGGGGTTCAACTCCCCATTTTCAAATATTTCTTTCTTAATTTCTTCGGGTTTACAATCCCGCTGTATCCTTCATTTTTCTTGGTGGTATTTTATAAAAAATTAACCGTGGAACTAATCGGAATCCCATGGCAATGGGCCAGTGTGATTTTCCCCATTTGGTTGATTGGGGTACTTCTTCTATACATATTTCTAGTTATCGAATTTGCAGCACTCATCACGAAGTATTGGAGGAAAAAATCCCCGCCTATAGAAGGAGTATTTCACAGAACCTTCGAGAAAGGGAATGTAGAAGACGAACATCTTAAGTACTATCATGATCGCGGATATATTATCAAATTCCCAGTGTGGTTAGCTTCCAAGTCCCCCTTTCCGTGGCTCTTAAAGCGAGCTCTTATCCGAATCGGGCATGATAATCGCATAGGCAAAGATGTCACTTTCATGGATACAATTCCCGGACTAGAATTCACGACAATTAAGGACGGGGTAACCTTTTATCCGGGGAGTTCCACAGCTAGTCATGTTGTTGATTCCATTTTCGGAAACCTTACCATAAAGCGATTATTAGTAGAAGAGAACGCATCGATATTTCCTCATGTAATCGTTGGACCTGGCGTACATCTAGAAGAAAACAAAGCTTTGCTACCCCGTTCCGCTGGAATAAAAGATTGGAAAAGTAAGGAAGGTAAAAAGTATTATTCAGGTTCTCCTGGTCGTGCAATTGAGAAATATGAAGGAATAAGTTCTAGGCTCCCGCAAAAATTACAGGAACGGTTAAAAAAACAAGGAGTTCTTCTGAGTAGTGAGATTGACCGGTATTATGAGGAGAATTGAAAATAAAATTAAATGGAGTTATTCTTCTTCCTTGTGGGAATACCATTCACGTTGTGCCTTCTTAATGCTATCAGGTAAATTTGCATAAGGATCTTCCAGTTCCTTCAGTTCATATTCAATCCCTGTTCGCTTTTTCGACATAGGATGTACGTACCCAACTTTGGAGATTTCATTGGCTCTTCGTAACGCAGTTCTACGAGCTATTAATCCTGTACCTGGTGTATAGCTAAACAGCCATAATTTGTTTGCATCATTGCGTTCTAAGAAGATCCCGTCAGTTTTTGCATCGGTAGGATCAAATGACCCAGCATCGCTATTCCACCACAAAATTAAAGATTCGTTTAAGTTTTCATCATCCATAATAGGTCACATTTGGTTATATACGTACTATTGACCCAAGTTATCGTAAATAGCTTCCGTATTATCCTAATCATTATTTGGTAGCTTCACACTTCTTTTGAATTTCATGATGTTCCATGAGATTTCAAGGCAAAATTTTAACTGATTTCAATTCAATTTTCAAATAGATTTATAATGGGAAAGGCAAAATCTTCCGGTAAAAAAGAATCCTTAGAGAATGAGTTAGGTGTAAAATTCGACCTAAAACCAATTTTTTACCCAAAATCTATGGTTGTTGTAGGAATTTCCACCAAAAATTACGTCAATCCGGGAACAACAACTTTTCTAAAGAATGTGTTCGAAATGGATTTGGGTGATCGGTGCTATGCGGTCAATCCTAGAGGAGGAGAACTGGAAGGCCAAAAGATTTATCGAGAAATTAAAGACCTACCTGAAACACCAGATGTAGCTGTCATAGCGGTTAAACCAAGTATTGCTGTTTATGCTATTGAAGAATGCATCTACAAGGGAGTAAAAGGATTGATTCTTATAAGCGGAGGTTTTGCAGAAACTGGTTCCCGAGAAGGAAAACAACTTCAAGATCAAATAACGGAATTATGTTTTGATAACAATATACCTCTAATTGGACCCAATTGCGTGGGAGTATTCCATCCGCCATACATCGACTCAATTTTCCTCCAATCAGAGAAATTGGTTCTCCCCCCTCGCGGAAACGTTGCAATCGTCAGTCAATCAGGAGGTATATTACTTGACCAATTTTTCCTCGCATTTGAATCACGTGAGATAGGAGTTTCATCCGCTGTCTCCATTGGGAATAAAGCAGTCATTAATGAAGTTCATCTACTGGATTATTATTCTAAAGACAAAGAAACCGATGTGATATCATTTTATTTAGAAGGATTTGATCCAGGGGAGGGACGAAAATTTTTAGACGTGTCTAAAAAAACGAATAAAGACATTGTTATTTATTCAGGGGGGACTACAGAAGCAAGTAAATCAGCAATTCAATCACACACAGCCAGTCTCGCTACAAATTTTGAAGTTGCACGTTCAGCATTTAAACAATACGGTATTTTACAACCTTTAACCGAGTCTGAAGTTTTGAATTATGTAAAAACATATTCTGTACTTGCGTCTTCCAAGCGTCCTATCAAATTAGGTAAGACATTGAAGGGAAAAGTTGCGATACTCAGTGTCTCAGGAGGACATGGGGTGGTGTGCTCTGATCTACTTCATAAATACGATTTAGAATTAGTTGAGTTTACCGAAGAAGAAAAGAAAGAAATGCGTGCCAGAGTTAGTTCAACTGTTTCAGATATTGGAGGATTTAGCAATCCTATTGATATAACTGGAGCAGGAAGTGATGCGGATATTATTGGTGTATTAGATTACTTGATGCAATTAGACAAAGTCGAGATTGTTTTGTGCATTGTTGTACCGTATCCACCACAAATTAGTGTCCAAATCGGAAGAAGGATTGCAATTACAGCTCGTAGGCATCCTACTAAGCCCTTAATTTGTTTTGTACCATATATTGAGAAATATGACCTCATTCGTGAAGCTTTAGAATTATTCCATATCCCTCTGTCGGCAACTGTCTCGGAAACTGTTCAGCTTGCTGCTGCAATACGTGATAAAAGTAGGGTTTTGCTACGATTAAAAGGAAATAAGACTAAGTAATTTTTGTATCCAGTTCTCCAAATGAGGAACTAACCAAGCAGCCGAATCCTCAAGTCCTTGGTCATTTGTGAAGTATATTTTAAGCAAAGGCCGACCCATACTTTTTTTAAGATGCCATTTTGGGGCGGGATTTTCGACAGATTTTATCATATGCGTAGGAATTCGAAGAACGCGTTTGGGTGCCCACATTTCAAAATATAACTCGGAATCTGTAAGAATAAGACTCCCATTTCCTCTAACTTGTCCCAATCCTTTACTCTCTTGCCCAAAATAATTTACATTTTGTGCGGATAATATCATTGGAACTCCGTTAAAGGGTTCAAAAATTTCTTTAATTCGCTTTTTGAATAGAAACATACTAGAAATAACTGATTTCTTCCCATTAATTTTTTTTTCTCTATCTTTCCCTAACATTTTTTTTCATGAATTCTTATTGCACAAGTATGAATAATCTGGGGTTAATTCTAACTATCAGTATCGTTATTGGGATCTTCATTGGAATCATTCGATTAATGATACAAAAGACACAAGAGCAATTCCGATATCAACTTCTGGCTAAACTAAAAGAATCCCGAGGTTTTACGCTTATAAGGTTATTTGAATATCTTCCATTCTTAGTGGGTCTTGCATCTGTAGGCATCAGCATTACTTTATTTGTATATCTTATGCAGTATACCTGGATACCAGAAAATACGGGAATTAAAGCCCTTCTACTATTCATTGAACTCGTTATTATCAATGCAGTTGGAATCCTTTCCATCATGATTTCTAAAAAGACATCTACCCTACCAAAATCGTATGCCAAAGCCGTAAAACGACCTAAATTATCTATTATCAATGGAGAGAATGTTGAAGAAACCCGCGTATTAGTTCAGTCTTTTGACAAGATTTACGACATACTCGATGCAAACTTAATTCATCCATTTGGCAAAGTGAAATCGGTGTTCGCAATCCCAGGGGGACCTTATGGACACCCCTATCTTTGGGATTCAGCCTTTATAAGCGGTATATGGAGAGTCTGGGACCCAAAAATTGCACGAGAGATCTTGCGTGTATTCTTGGAATTACAATCCGAAGATGGTCAGTGTCCTCAAATGGTCAGGTTCGGAAAAAAACCCTATTACGAAATTACAAATCCCCCCCTTCTAACTTGGGCTTTACTAGAAGCAGCCGATATGGATGATGATTATGAACTTCTTGAGAAATTATATCCTCGTTTATCCCGTTTCCATAGATTTATTTATGAGAATCGTCGCAAAAACGGATTATTTGTATGGAAGCATTCTTATGAATCAGGTATCGATAATAGTCCTCGCTTTACCGACCGTGCCGAGAAAATAAAATATGATATTGGACACTTATGGGCAATTGATTATAATACATGGATGGTGCTTCAAAATGACTGTTTAGCAAAATTAGCTGAAAAACTAGGATTTATTGAAGATCAGAAACACTACATCAAACGACGTGAAGAATTAAAACACCTCATCAATAAATACATGTGGGACGACAAAACAGGGATGTATTATGATTATGATTATCAGAAAAAAGAGTTAAACAAAATTCCTAGCATTGCATCTATCTTTCCATTGTTTGCCCAGATTCCTGATGAAGACCAAGCAGCAAAACTAATCCAGCACATAAAAGACGAATTCACTTTCAACACCCTAATTCCCTTCCCAACAATTGCTCGTAATTATCCTGATTTCATGAAAGATATGTGGAGAGGAGCCGTATGGATCAATACGGCTTATGTAGGAATAAAAGGTCTCCAAAAATACGGAGAAAATGAGTTGGCAGGAGAATTGGCTTTCAAATTAGTCAATGGAATCGCCCAGACGTATAAAAATGAAGGATCGATCTATGAATTTTATGATCCGGACGGCTTTACTCTAGAGGAATTGACACGAAAAAAGGGGAATCTTTACAAACAATTAACTCTGGGGGGAAAACCCGTTAAGAATTTCGTAGGATGGACTGGACTAGCAAACACCATGTTGATTGAAGACGTTTTGGGAATTCATTTCTATAAGAATGATCTGATACTTGAGCCGCACCTTCCCGAAATTTTATTGGAAAAGAAAATTGCGGTTGAGCTCCCTTACTTTGATAAAATAGTATACATCCACAGTAAAAAATCTCAAAAAATAGAAGCAGAAGTTACCTCATTCAGCGATGTGAAGTCAGTAAAAGCATCTGAGATTTATGAAGGAATGAATCACGAAGTATTAGTAAAAAAAGAGTAATTTAGAAGAGATTGATAATTTCTTTTCTTATTTTTAATTTTCGAGTATGCAAGACTAAACCGAAAAACATAACTAACCCAATCAAAGTAATTCCTGCAGCAATAACAAAACTCATTCGATACGCAAATACTTCTGCATGCCCTCTATTGAGTAGTAAATCGACTATAGGTCCAATCATCACAGTGCCTGATAATCCCCAAGATAAAAAGAATGTTGCATTATATAATGCAAATAAACGAGCGCGTTTTTCATACGGGATTAATTTAGACACATACATATAGGAGGAGGCATATATTACCAATTCTGAGATTCCTTGACCAATATTTGCTCCATATATGAAAGGTAATCCTACAGGTAAACTATAGATTATTAATGATAAAACTCCAACTAACGCACCTACCAATAATGCATTATCCTCTCCTATTTTCTTGCAGACCCATCCCGTTATTATGCCAAAGAGAATAACAGCTATAGAATTAACGTTTGCAATATAACTTAGAGTTATGGAATCTACAGCAAATCCCGTTTCCAAAGTTAGATATTGAGATTGTATCGTAGCTATTGAATTTCGACCGAAATTAATGAAGACCATTGAGAATACAAAGATCAAATAAATCTGGTGAATAATTTTCTTATCGATCGTGAGAACCGGATTATCGTTTAGCTGATTTTGACTTGTTTCTTCATTTAATACAGTTGATTTTGTTTTACCACCTTCCTGTGTGAAAAACATTGGAATTGTTGATAGTAGCATAATGCCTGAAGCGACAATAAATAATGCTCCTTTATCAAATCCCCAGCCTTCATATTGCCATCCATCCGAACCATATAATAATCCCCCTATAGTAGCTCCAATTATCCGTCCAACTCCACCAATGCTATTAAGCCACCCCATAATTTTTGATCTTGTCTTCGAGGGATAGAGATCGCTAATCAAAGCAGACCATCCTATGTTGCTCATGGACCAAAATAATTCAATTACAGTCAAACCGATAATGATAATATAACCTGCAACTAATTTTGAAGAAGGAATAGTATGTAGATACCAAACAACAGTTAACAGTATTCCTGCGACAACTTCTCCGATGATCATCAAAGTTCTTCTTTTTTGAATTTTATCTGAAAGCGGCCCCCAAATGAAATTCTGTCCAATAACACTAAGGATCATAGGAATAGTAGCATACAATGTTGTAGCTGTGACACTTAAACCAAGAAAATTTCTCATATAGATGGAAAGAAATGTATAAAATAGCCCACGACGAAACATTGCCAGGGCTTGAAACGACCCTAATCCCCAAATGGGATTTTTAAATTGCTTTCGTTGTTTTACTTGTGACATTCGATTTATTTGTATTTATGATATCATAATAACTTATTTTCGGCTAAAATTACATCAATTACCTTAAGTAAAATTGGGCAGATCGGTTTTCGAGATGAAAATCTCACTTTTGGGTATTCCCCAAAATACTAACAATATAATTAATTAAGAAAGTGTCATTATGAATAATCGATTTACAAAAATGGGAAAGTTAGCAGAATTATCCAGTGTGGAAGATGTTGATACAGAAATCGAAGTATTGGTAAATGAACACAAAACATATTTTGACAAAGATTTGAAGATCCTACACTATATAAGGAGCTTAGAGTTCAAATATAAATTCAAATCCATTCAAGAAACAGATATATCATAATTGATTAAATTCTTGGACTCCTGTGGATAAGAAGCTAAAAAAATCAACCCAGAAAATTGGTTGGGGTTCGAATATACATAATTTGAAGCCATAGATCCACCTAAGGAGCGCCCTCCAATCACCCAAGACGAAATTTCAGGGAATGCGTTAATAACCTTACCAAGAAAAATTCAACGAACTCTTAGAGCAAGTAGGAGAAGAATTAGAAGAGGAAGAAGAAGAAACTCTTGAAACTATCAGAGAAACCATCGAAAACATCGAAAATATAATTAGGTTTCTTGATGGAAAAATTATTACCGACCTTTCATATATAACAAATTCCCGAGTAAATTTGCAAATCGTTGCTCAATATTTTCGAGATCCCGGAATAATGATATATGAAAATAAGGAACCTCGTGAGATTGAAAGTCGTCGCTCAAGAGCAAAACAAGAATTTGAGGAGCAAGATAATATTCCTGATGAGAAATTACAACGATTATATGGACAGGAGATTTATTTAACGCGAGAAGGAGAGTTATGGGTATTTACAAAAGATGAAATCATTTCTCACGGTGCCCCTGAAAAACAAAAAGTCATAACTGTTAGATCTGAGGAAACTTCAATTGAAGAAATCCTCCAAGACTATCCAGATTTTGAGAACAAATTTTATGGGTGTTTTAAACGAGTTGTAATTGATGCGATCGAGAAAAATCCAAAAAAAAGAGGGATTTTCCAGAAGATCATTGATTACATTAATCGAATCGAATCTGGGAAACCTATGGATGAGGATGAGGAAGACTAAATGTGCTTACAGTTGGCAATCTCGATTTCTTTCAGACCTACAAATTGTTGGGAATAAAACCTCTTCATTCTTATCCTAAGCTATGCCCCGTTCCAAATTTTCTTAAACTAAACCGTTAACTGCTGTTGAGATTTTTAAAAGGTGGGGTGAAACAAGGTTCTCATTTAATCCTAGCTAGATAATCATACATGAGGTCAGTCTACCTAATCGGGGATAGTGCGATCTTTTTTTGCTTCATTTTCACCAAATTCTAGTTTTCGTGTTCTATCCCGTATTTTTAATGTTAATGAGAAAACATCCGGAGGGTGTATCTTTTCTTGTTTATTCCTCCTTAAATAACGATTTTGGTAATTTTAGGTGACTTTACTCTATAATTTTGATGTATTTTACCTTTCTTGGAAGATCCAAATTACTTTGTAGTGCAGAAATCCGTCTTTTGATTGGAAATTTCGCAAGAATTTTTCACCAATTTGTGTTTTTTTTTTGTATTTTTCTTTTGTCGATCCATTCCTACTTTTTTAGGGGGATCTCACAAAAGAGATGTTAACCAGACGATTTCAGATTTATACAATTGTTTATATACTGATGATCGTTATTAGTAGGTAAAGTTTGGCACTGAATCAACGATTCCAACGATATTCTTATCTTTAATCCGCTTTCCAGCAACCGACATTTCACGACAATAGTCCAATAAAGAGATTAAAAGGGTTAGCAGATCTCGACAAAATGTATTACGTGGATGATATAATACTTATAGTATCAAAAAATACATTTGACGTTTAAATACACCAAAAAAAAACTCAGCCTGAAAACTATGATCTAAGAATTTAGGGAGTTTTTAAAGATCACCAGAAATATCATTGTAATTATTCCAACAATTATTCCTATAACAAGGAATATGAGTCAAAAAATCCGACAAAAATTATCGACAAAAATAAAACCTTATTGAAGGGCAAAAAAATGGAACATCTTACTGAATATACCACCTTATACGTTCAAGATTCTGAGTTATCTCAGGATATTGAGTTTACTTATCGAATCACAAACATTGTGGCGCTTGGAATTTTGGATTTAACAAAACAAGAAGATATTGATTTCTCAAAGATCGAAGCCATTACTGAAGTACGCTCGTTAAATCGATTTCCTTGTGTATTATTCAAAATTGAAGACGTATCAGTGATTATTTTCAAAAATGGGAAGATGATTATTACAGGACTAAAGCGTGAGGATCAAATCCCCCAAATTAAAGGAAAAATCGAAAAAGTTCTGGGTAAAGCCAAAATCAAATATACCGATTTCAATATTTCCATTCAAAATTTTGTAGCTATGACCAATCTAAATAAACGTATTAATCTGGAAATGGCTTGTCTTACTTTAATGAATTGTATTTACGAACCAGAGCAATTTCCAGCCGCTATCATCCGAGACCTTGAGGAGGGTGGCGCATTCTTGTTATTCTCTAATTCTAAAATCATTTGTTTGGGAATTCGATCAGTAGAACATCTTGAAACTTCTTTGAAAAACTTAATCCAACAAATCTATGATTTTGAACTAGTATATTAATTACTTTCAATTTCCTCTTTCCATTATTTTCTGATTTTTTATCGATATTTTCGCACAAAAAGCATTTATTTTCGATTTTGTATTGTTTCATATCAATGTCTGATTCTTTTAATTTAGAAAAAATTGAAGGTCATATTAAGAATATCGAATCGGAAGTAATTTTACTTCTCAGGCAGATTCTGGATGGATCGATCCCAAATCGCGAATCCATGATCAATCGGGATTATTTCATAAGGCTTCAAAAGTACGATATCCTTAACAATACACGAGATTCTACCGAAAAAAACCAATCGCCTTTGGAGGATGAACCAAAAAACACTGTTCAATTCATCAAATCAATTTTAGAAAATATACCTGCAGATATTTCAGAGAGAAAAAGGTATTTAGAGAAATTATTGGGGTATTTTGGTAGTATTTCTGCAAATGATAAGATGGTACTTATCCAATCTTTGCTGTATGAACCTGCAGACAAAATAAAAGCAGCTATTCAAGAGATCTTGGCAGCATTTTCATGAAAAGTAAAATAAGCAAAAATCAAGACGATTAGGGTGAAATTGAACGTAACGCAATGTATTTAAAAGCTAAATCTACATTTTCCCCAGTTTTTGCTGAAGTTTCGATGTATTCAATTCCCAATCTATCGGAATACTCTTTAATATCTTCATCCGTAACCTCAAGATCAAACGTGAGATCGCTTTTATTTCCGATTAAAATTTTTGGAATGCCCTGGGGATTTCGGCGATCAATATCATCGATCCATTTTTTTATATTGACGAAACTTTCTTTTCGAGTTTTATCAAAAATCAGGAATGCTGCATGGGCTCCATTATAGAAACGTTTTCGATAGGGTGCCATCTGTTGCAGTTGACCCCCAATATCCCATATTAGAAAATTAACATTACAGTTTTCATCAAATCGCATCTCTCGACGAGATATATCCACACCAATCGTCGCGACATAGCTTTGTTCGAAGGAATCATTTACGAATCGGCGTATTAAAGAGGTTTTTCCAACCCGATAATCTCCACATAAAATTACTTTTATGGAAAATATTCCTTTAGGTAATTTTCCATCTCGAAATCGGGAAAAAACCTTCATTTTACTCATGATTTTAATAATGGCAGGGATTTCAAGAGAAACTCCTTCCTCTCTAGCTAATATTCGGCCCACTCGGCTTAACGCTAATTCACTATATACTCGGATTTCGCTTTCAATCGCTAATTCGTTTGCAACCACAGTCAAAATCGCATTTTCTCCGACACTTGCGAAAAAGAATTTTCTCTCCCCTAATGTCATCAAATTCATGAACCCAGATCCAGTAAATTCCTTTTTCATTCGGTCGATGAATATATCAAAAGCAGCTGTAATTGCTCCCAGTATGTCATCATCAGCTTCTTTAAGTATGGACATAAGCACTAAGCCATCGTGATCGATGAGAGCAATCATGTCTACGTTTTCAATTGCTTCTATGAAATTCTTAATGAGTGTATGTAGTTGTTTTTCCATTGAAAAGTCTCTCAAAATTCTGTTTGTAATAATAGCCCAACGAACAAATTTTGTGTTGTTAGAAGATTATTGTGTGCCACATGCTTAAAAACT
>SDNX01000076.1 GCA_004524545.1 Promethearchaeota archaeon | reverse complement strand
GGAAATTGGTTAAAATTTATTGTTTTTTCTTGATTTTCCAAATTATTGTTGCAACTAACGGGACAATGGCTAAGAACATCAAACTGATTGAATATCCGGGAATCGAAGGCGGAAGATTTGTTATTTTTCCTAAAGATCCTATTTTGATTTGGGCGTATCCCCCATGAGAATCATACACTCTTAGATATATAGTTCCAGCATCACGTAGCGAAACAACTAATTGGAAATCCGTAGTGTTTGTTTCCTCATGCATTGGTACGGAACCGGGGTTACTAATCTCGTATTGTGATATGCATCGATAAAATAATGCGTCTCCATCGAGTTCATCCTCCCATCCACTGCACGAAATATTGTATGTATAGATACTTGTATCAGAGCGATCAACTTCCGTGACGGAACATGTTCCATTTTCAGGTGGACTGGTCACATACACCATGGCTGTGTCAATTTTGCTATCAACCATCACAGAACTTTCCCAGACCGTTAAATTGAATGTGAAATTGAAAGTCACTCTATCAACCCAATAATTATGCAATGATACTCCTGGAGTGAATATTGCCGCTGCTGGAGTAACATCTGCATAAGAAATCTCCTCAAAATTTTCATAATCACATGAATAATTCACTTGATAGGTACGTGGTCCATCCGGATCTGAAATATCAAAATCGATCACTATTGTCTCATTTGGATTGATTATCGGAGCATCAGGAGTTGCAGTAAACTCTAACTCTTCCACAGGATCTTCAATGGTCCCATTGTAATACTTAAACAATTTCGTAACAGGTACGGAAACCAACCCATCCGAATCTTCAATCCAAACCTTTACTTCCCAGCCAAAATTTACTAACTCATCGGGATTTGAAGACTCAAAACAGTTCATTTTATTATCAATACTCAGACCTGGACCTTGCGTGTCGTAAAGTGGAGTAAAAGTACCATTATATCCGTTTAACGAACCGTATGTCATATTGAAATAATAGTACCAGATTGGCGCATCGGAAGTATAATTTACATACCAATACAGAGCCCAAGAGGGGTGATCAAAGAGGTACGGACCGAAGCCAGTATAATTATCCCAAACTAAATCAAGATCATAGATTCCTGCCCCCATAGCAGTGATTACCGGAGCAGCACTCGTCGAAGGAAAATCCACTTCAGCAGTTCTGTTCTTTAAATTAAACAGTGAAGATGTTAATGGAACAGAAATCAGTATGAATCCTAATATCAGAATAAATGAAGTCTTTTTCATAATTATTTTTTTCATCTCAAATTGATTAATAATTTTTTATCAAAATGTAGGTATTTTAATTTGACTCTAGTGTTTCGAATCACCATGAGTAAAAGGATTAGGGTGTTTACAGCGATAATCAAAATAAATTTTCGTCTTCTTCTTCAGGTTTTTTCCGTGATTCTTTGAACTTCTTCGCTACTTCTTTATCAACAATGGGAATGGTGACTCCTTTGGGGAGTATCGATTTAGATTCCAGATCTTGCTTGGAATATTGGGAGGAGTCTTTTTCACGTTTTTTCTTTTTCTTCGAAACTGTTGTTTTTCGTTTCATTTTACCCAATAAGGCAATTTTTCCCCGGAATACTTCAGATTCTTCAAATAACTCTAACCGTTCTGCGAAGTTTGCTGCACGCTCATAGCATGCGATTGCAATATCTATTTGACCCAATTGTTCATACTGAACGGCATTTAATAAGTTACGCTCTTTTCTCAGAAGAATTAGGCTTTTCCGATAAACACGTTCTCGAGCTAATTCAGTGATTCTGTCAAATTCACGTGATCGTGTTGAATCCGTATTAAGAGAAAGAACAGTATAATCATTCACTCCGTCAGCAGAAGGAGGTTTTGATGTATCCGGAATCCTAAGATAGGTGGTTTCAGACTCGATTTTTTTATCGCGTTTTCGAGGAGGCATGGTTCATCTTCAATTTCCTGGAAACCATTATTTTTCCAATATTTTCTCAGCTAAAAATAAGAAAGCTTCATCTATATTTTGATAGTCTTTAGCACTGGTTTCAAAATACATATGGGCGCCAATCTGTTGTGCCAGATTTTCTCCTTCTTTTTTAGATACTATCCGTTCATCTGCCAGATCTGTTTTATTTGCGATTAAAATAAAGGGTTTTCCAGAGATTTCACGTTCTACTTCCGTTTTCCAAATGGGAATATTTGAAAAGGATTCGCGTCTAGTAATGTCGTAAACATAGACTACAGCAGAAGCACCTCTGTAAAATGGTGGCCGAACGAAACTGAAATGTTTTTGCCCGGCTATATCCCATAATTGAAGCTTTACATAGGTTTCCAGCGATGTTAATGGTAGATTCTTCACAGCAAAGTTGGATCCAATAGTCATGATATAATTTTCTCGAAAAACGCCATCGCAATATCTCATGACAACACTGGTTTTACCTACGCCACCATCCCCTACAACGCACACCTTAAGAACGAAGTTCTGCTTGTAATCAGCTGCTGTTTTTTTGTCTTTTTTACTCAATGTTGAAACCCAATTTTTACTAAATTAATCCTTTGCTAACTAAGATAAGTAATAAAAACCTCACGTTAATAAGTATTTATTCCCCATTCACGGAAGAATCCTAAGTGGAATAGCAATCAAGACATTTTTTGAAACAAAATATATTAACTATTATCGCATAATTAGAATAAACTACTTTGGATGATTAGATAGATATGTCTGAACCCGTGGAACCCGTAGATCCCCAAATACAACAATGGATCCAAGATCTTAAGAATCCAGATGATGAAGTTAGGAAAAAAGCAGTGTTCAGTTTGGGAGAAAAACGTGCGAAATCCGCAGTTGTAAGTCTCATCGAAATCCTTCCTACTGAACCAAACAAAGTCATCCGAAACAATATTGCGCGAGCTTTAGGTAAAATTGAAGATACCCAAGCGGTAAATGCACTCAGCGAAGCCCTTTTTGATGAAGATTATTATGTCAAGTTAAGCGCAGCATGGGCTTTGGGAAAAATTAAAGACAAGCGAGCAGTGCAACCCCTACTCAGATTGATTAAAGGAGGAGGTGCAAAAGTGTTTACAATGCACGGATCCGAATCTGAAATTGACCAAAGCCAACCTGTGACGGATACTCTCAAAACCGAGGGAATGAAGTATATGGATGTTCAAATCTCTGCCATTAAAGCTCTGGGAGAAATTCGTGACGAAACAGCAGTTGGAGGTCTTGTTGCAGAATTATCCGATGATGCCGGTCAAATTCGATGTGCAATCGCCCTCTCTCTGGGAAAAATTGGATCGGTCAAAGCAGTACCTGCATTAATTGAATCCCTAAACGATAAAATTTGGTATATGCGACGAGATGCTGCAATCGCACTAGGACAAATCGGAGATATTTCTTCTGTGGAAGCATTAATCGGAAAACTACAAGATCCTTATACCGAAGTTGCTGAAGAGAGCGTTAAAGCTATTGAACACATGGGACCGAGTGCTGTTGCAAAGACGTTCTTATTACGTCCGAAAGAACCCAAAGTTCAATCAATGCTGAAATCCGTTTTCCAAACAAAAGAAGAAATCATAAACACACTGATGGAAATTGCCGAAAAAGAAGAAGATCTCGAAAAACGCGCCCGATTCAAAAACAAAATAAAATCCCTTCAGGGATAAAGCTTTGATATTTTTCAGAATTAATTATATAAACTAACATTTTTTACAGTATTGGAGCACTTTAGTTACTTACCAATAAATACGTTGATTATATGAAAAAAGAGTATAAGCATCCTATTCCGAAAGTTGATGTTGTTCAAGTCAAAAAACAGGATGTAGCCGGCTTTGGACTTGGAACCATGGCAGGAGCTCTTTGTGCTTCCATATTTGGTAGTTCTTTATTCAAGTTTTACACCGATCCGAACTGGATGGGAATCAACGCTAGCACTTATTCCTTTTTCATGTTAATATTCACCTTATGGAATGCCATTAATGATCCCTTATCAGGCTTTATTGTCGATAGAACGAACACAAAGATTGGTAGATTCACCCCGTATATTCGTTATCTTGGTCCACTTTTAGGACTTTCGTTCATATTCATGTTAAATCCCCTTAGAGGTATTTCATCAACACCTTTGTTTGAATTTGACCTTTTATCCATAAAGGATATTCAAGTGTCCCCCCTAAGCATCTATCTTCTATTAATATTGCTGCTGTTTGATACGGTTTACACATTGGTTATTGTAGCAAAAAGTGGAATGTTAAACCGATTAAGCTTGGATCATCGTAAGAGGAGTAGAATTCAATATGCAGCAATTGCACTTTCGTTGATAGGGATTGGAGCGGGTTTTATAATACCTAATGCGTTGTTGGTAACTGCATCGGAGCAAAATAAGACGTTATTCTCTATCGTAATCACTATTATTGGTGTAGTTGTTATAGGATCCTTTGTTTTCATGAGTTACGCAATTAAAGAGAAAGAAAAACCTGCGGAATTCACCAAAACTAATCTACCTTTTTTTAAAACGGTTTGGGGTATTCTCAATAACCGAGCTTTCTATTCTTACATGATTTATGACGTAATGCATGTGCTCACCTATCACATTCTCACATCCAATCTACCTAATTATTTTGATTTCGCATTCAGAACCAATCCTTCAGAATTATATTGGTTTATAGGATGCATGGTAGGAGGAGCCTTAGCCGGGGTGATTATCTTGCTACTGATTAACAAAAAATCCAGTATTCGAAATGCATTATTATTTGCTACAACAAGTTATGTAGTAGGAGGATTTACGCTATGGTTGGGAGGGCTATCATTCGTTCGTTTTATGGGTGCGTTCATTATTGCCATGGGAATTCCTGGACCTTTCATACTTCTTGACCCATTCATGAGTGATATTATTGATGATGATTATTATAGAACAGGAACTAACAAGGCAGGAAATTATATAGGTTTAACCGCTTTATTCTCAAAATCCTCGCACTGGTTCGCAGACATCATAGCTTTAGTAATCCTTGTACCTGCCACCTATCAATTACCAGAAGCTATGCGGGATTATACTCTATTAGCGAGTGCTTCAGGAATGGTAATAGGTATGATCCCAGCGATCTGCATGTGTATTGGATTTTTCGCAATCTATTTTTTCCCAATTGTAGGAACTAGATATAATCGGATGAAAAAAGGGCTGGAACTGAAATTAAGGGCAATCACAAAAGGTCAAATTGATGATTCGGATGAAAAATATCTTCCGTTCTAAACTTGTTTTTAACCTTATTTCGAAGAGCGAAGATGGACATCTTTTATTATAATAGGTCATTAAGGGGGTGTAAAAAAAATTTAATATTAAGAAAACAGTTTCAAAGCATTCGACAAAAAGATCGTGAAACTGGAGAAAACAAATGCACCAAAGGAGATATAAGGGTAGGACGCTTGCAATGATGTATGGAACAACCAACGCAAGCCGTTGGCTGGGTTAGCAGACCCAACCAGCGTTGTCCTAAGGATAATAAGATATCCGCATTCAAAAACATTTCGAAGAATGTTATTAAGAGTCTGTCAAATTTTCATTTTCCAAAAGGAAGAAGGTGGGTGGCGGAAGATATTATATCGATTTTAGCATACTCAAGCATACGAGGGAAATCAATACCTCATACATGCGAGAAGCTTAATGCTTGGGCGGTAAACAACAATCCTGATGCATCTTATGAATATGCGGATGGACGACATCGACGTTTAGTTCCTCACCAAACTACGGTGAACGCTTGGTTACGGCTTCTATCTCTCCACGATGCAGAATATTTGACACGAACGATATTTGAAGCCTCCCTAAAACAGTTTTTTATAGAAGACAATCGATCGAAAAAAGTTATACTCGAATTTGACCTGACCTATCGGGGATATTGGGGAAAACGCCGTGATTCTTTAATAAAGGGAAGTAGGATGGTAAAGGGTACAAGACGCATACGACATTACCATGCTGCCATGATTCATGGAGCAGGGGCTTCACTTTATGTTGCTCTTCAACATGTAGCCAAGGGACAATCCAAGATTCCATTTATGATAGAGACTGCACGATGGCTTCAAGGATTGGGGTTAGAAATAGAGTTTTGTGTAATTGATCGGGAGTATTATCGTCAAGGGATACTAGATGAACTGAAACAAGTAGGTATAGATGTGATAGTTCCTGCGAAAGAATGGAAACGCTTGCGAAACGCAAAAAAAGAGTATTTAAACGGAATGAAAGGAAGAACGCAGCGATATTTCCTCATTCAAGGAGGGAAAAAAGGGCGGAGAGCGAAGAAAACGCGATGTTGGCTTGTATTGCATGCGCGAGGGAATCAACGAATTGATGAGATAAAACGGGGATACAAACAAAAATTGATAACATTGGATGAAGCATCCAGTCAAATTTATGCGTTGGTCACTACTCAAGCACCACAATATGCCGGTTCCCGCTTCCCGTTACGTACAAAAAGAACATATAAAAAACGGTGGCAGATTGAAACCTCTTTTCGGGATAATGAACAGCACATGGCTATTTGGAGGTCGAATTATGACGGAACCCGTTTTATCAGTGAATTCGGAAGATATTTTCTTTTTAACGCTTGGCAGATCGAACGAACGAAAGATCCCCGTGGACATCGATTAACGTTTCAACTGTTTCGGGATGAATTAGTAGATAGAAATTTTGGGGGTATTCATCTCTAATGTCAAAAATCTTGACTGAATTATGTTTAACAAGAGGGAAAACTAGAATTCTGTCGAATCATTGGGAACTGAGAAAAAAAAAAAAACCACTAAGCTGCTACTACTGATTGCTTGTTTTTTGATTTTAGGTTTGTTTTATCTCTCGATTTTATATTTTGGTTTAAATAAAATACACTCCAAACCAACATAGTAGCTTCAACTAAAGCATAAATCAGCGTACTTGCTGCAAATCCTGTGGTTACGAAAGATCCAATTCTCGTCAAGATCAAGAAACCCATCAAAATGGAATACACCATTATAATCGGTTTCACTTTTAGTTCTCTCTTCTTGGTGATCAGCCTACCTGCTCCAAACATCAGTCCGAGAATCACTAAATTGACTATGAGCACTAAAGCGGGTCTGGCGGCTGATCTTTCTAACAGATTTGTGGTAATGATTTTCTCGGAATGTGCTGGCATACTGATGAAGAAGCCATCCATGCCGATATCGATATCTCCGCTATAGATGACGGATGAGTTTCCTAGGAATACTTTTTTCGCAACACCGGAGTTCGGAACTGGAGGAATCATATGATAGTAGACTAGATACTCCACATTGGCATTTTCAGCTAATGTGGCCATCTCCCAAGGGGTTATATGGTAATCTGGAATATCATGTAGAACCACCCCAGCGTTTTCATCACCAAGATCATCTGACTCTTCCATTATAGCTACTAATTCAGGATTTAGTGCCTCACCAATTAATAGATCGACGTTAGTAGATTGTGTTTCTAGATTTTCGGAATATACAGTGTCTCCACTAATTACGAGACTTCGTCCTTTGTATTCAAATTTGAAACCTACAGCTGGATAGACCGGGAAATGGTCCACGTTGAACATGGTAACTTCGACGTTGTCTTGGTCATAAATTACTTGACTCGCCATAGTACCGTTACCTATATCAAATTCCATTGCTACTCCACCACTTCCATTTATGGGCATGTTTTCTTCTCCATGATGTTCGTTGCGATAAATGGAATCTAAATAATATGCATCATTGAATCCATCCACTATTGAGGTTACATTTACAGGCCCATATACGGGCAGAGACTCGTTAGACCCACCCAAAGCCCATCTTTGGAGCATTAATTCACCCAAGTCCCCAATGTGGTCTGAGTGGTAATGAGTTAGGAATACAGCATCTACTTCTGCGGGAGATATCCCAGATGTAACTAAACTCGCAGTAGAGCCCGGACCCGTATCCACAACGAAATGTTTCTCTCCAGCTATTACTAATACTGAAGGACCCGCCCGTGATGGATCATTTATTGGACTACCGGTCCCTACCAGTAAAGCGTGTAGACCATCATCTATTTCCGGGTAACCGGGTGCAGATTCTATCTGAGAATTTACTATTGTTCGTGTAAACCAAGTTGGTTGAGTAAAGTAAAAGATACCTGCTGTTATTGACAATGCAACAACAACGGATACAGTTACTCCCAAGGCTATTTTATGTTTCTTTTTCATTCGATTGAACTCAACTCTCATATACTAATTTCATCATTTCCCATGCCGTCCCGGGTCCGCTGTTCTGATTCTGGCCCGTTACAATATTTCCATCAATAGCGACATAGGTTGCGAACATATCTCGGAAAGCAGTTGCACTCACAAAATTTGCTCCTGCTTTTCTGAGTTCTTCTTCAGGGTGTAAGGGCGTTTCTGTAATTCCTAATTCCTGAACTTGTTTATCAGTTACTCCGGTCATGGTTCGACCTTCAACTAAGGGGGTGTTTTCCGTATCATTTGCTTGTAGGAATCCTAGCACACCGTGGCATACTGATCCTAGAATAACATCGTTTGCAAAGGCTTCAGTGATTTTTTGGGCTAAGACCTCAGACTGGCCCAAATCATATGAAGCACCCCAACCTCCGGCCATATAAACGAGATCGTATTCAGAGAAATTCAAATCGTCTATCAATAGGGAATTCTCCACCTTATCCAAGAAGTCTTGATCATCCAAAAATCGCTTATCCACATCAATTCTTAGCGGCCATCTTAAGCTTACTGGCTCAATGGGGATTTTTCCTCCCTTGATACTAGCGATATCAACGGTCATTCCAGCATCCAGAAAAGCGTAATAAGGAACTGTCATTTCCGAAGCATAAACTCCCGTAGGTGTCGGTTTCCCATTTTCAATACGTGTGTCTTCACTCGTTGTAATTACCAAAGCTTTTTTACCTGTGAGATCGAAAGCCTCTCCTTCAAAATGGGGATGCCATCCCAGACCTCTCAATATTGTAGGTAAAAATAGTGTGGTTGTCCCAAGGATGACAAAGATAATCCCGAACGTGATTAACGTTATTTTCCAACCTATTTTCATTTTTTTCACTTTATTTTATACCTGTGATTTTCTTATGAAATCAGAATAGAATTCCATATATTTTTATAAAGTGTATTAATTTATAAAGTTTTTCAATAAGTATATAAACAATATAAAATTATATAGTCTTGAAAATGGTTGATTTGATAACATCGAAGATGGACGAAAACGAAGACATCTCAAACAGAAAACGAAAAAGATCTAAAATCATGTTAGTTGCTCGGGATATTTTCTCTAAATATGGTTACAAAAAGACAAATATGGTGGATATTGCTAACGCAATGGGAATTAATCAAGCCAATTTGTATTATTATTTTGATAATCAGAAGCAAATAAAGGACCAGATTTTTCTAGATTGCTTTACAAATGAAATGAGAGAATTTAGGACCCAAATTATACATATCATGGATGAAAACACTGCCATTCAGGAGAAGCTCACTAATTTTTATGTTTTTAAACTAGACTATACCTTATCTAGCGAAATCATCAAGCAGTTCTATCAGACCTTCGATTTTAAAAGGATTCCCAAGGTCAAGAGAAAAGAAATATCAGAATTACTAGATATGGAAAGATCATTCATAAAAAAGGTTCTAATTGAAGCAACTAAAAAAGGAGAGGTAAAATCAATGGAGGATGAAGAGATTGGCAAAATTTCACAAATCCTCATAAATCAGTATTTAGGAATCCGTTATCAAAATCAAGTAAATTATTTCTTATCTGATATAAAGCCTGATTTGGATGAAATGAAAGGACAATTAAGAACTGCAATCGAATATATTTTTCAGAATATCATGGTATGATCATTTCGGAGATATATATGACACCATATCGAGGAGTTCACCAGTTATGATTTTGTTTTCCTGTGGGATTTCTTCGAATTTATTTTTAAATTTACTTGTTTAGATAAAGGATCGTTTAGGGGGGATCGATTTGATGTATTCTCCTTTATTGAAATCGCATTACTGGCGACGGGAATTTTTCTCCGAATGAGTTTTTGGATATCAATTAGAAACGGACGTTCTTCGTGATCACAAAAAGCAATCGCTATACCATTTGCACCTGCGCGCCCTGTTCTTCCGATACGGTGCACATAGGTTTCTGAGACATTGGGTAGATCAAATTGAATTACATGGGAAATATCTACAACATCAATACCACGTGCTGCGACATCAGTCGCTACGAGGATTCGAGTTGTTCCATCTCGAAAATTTTGCAATGCTTTTTGGCGTGCGTTTTGAGACTTATTTCCATGAATTGGCTCTGCTTCTACTCCATCTTGCAATAATTTTTTTACAATTTTGTTTGCACCATGTTTCGTCCGAGAAAACACAAGAGCTCGTTCTACTTTCGGATTACTTACGATGGATAATAACAATGCTTGTTTATTGGCCTTTTCCACGAAATATACGGTTTGATCAATGATTTCCACAACCGGTTGATTTGGGTTCACCGAGACTTTTACCGGTTTGTTAAGAAAATTCTTTGCCATTTGCACAATTTCTTCCGGCATCGTAGCGGAGAACAACATCGTTTGGTGTTCCTTGGAAACAGTCTTCATAATCCTTCGGACATCAGGGATAAACCCCATATCCAACATGTGATCGGCTTCATCAAAAACTAATATTTCTATGTGCTGAAGGGAAACATATCCTTGCCCGATTAAGTCTAGAAGGCGCCCTGGGGTTGCTATTAGGACATCAACCCCAGATGTAAGGGCTTTTACTTGTTGATGTTGTTTTACACCACCATAAATGACTGTATTAGTGAGTTTTTTCGAAAATTTTCCGTATTTAGTAAAGAAATCTCCAATTTGAATGGCCAATTCTCGGGTTGGTGATAATACTAGTACCCGAATAGGTTTTTTGTTATGAGAACCAGAATTAGAATTCGACTGATGTGATTCTGGAGAGCTAATTGCTAATAATTGTAAAATTGGAAGTGCAAATGCGGCTGTTTTTCCCGTACCAGTTTGTGCACAGCCCACGAGATCTCTTCTTGCCAATATCGGAGGTATTGTTTGGGTTTGGATTGGCGTTGGTTCTATGTATCCCGCTTCAAGGACAGCCTGTAATAAATGGGAATTCAATCCCAAATTGTGAAACGTTGCTAGATTTGACATTAACTATATTGTAATGAATTCGGTATAAGAAGAAATTTCTCATTTTTTTCTGAGTATTTATTGACTTTCTGAAGAATTTTTAGTTGAAATTGTGCGAATGTAAAAAAAAAAGAAAGGAGTACTATTGCAATTTTCTTCCAATCGTGATAAATCCTGCAGCCATGATAATTGCACTTATGCTGATAATACTATTTATAATTATATTCGAGGAGAGGAAAATGCTGAGGATAATCGAGAAAACGGGACCAATCG
>SDNX01000075.1 GCA_004524545.1 Promethearchaeota archaeon | reverse complement strand
CCGGAATTAAAAAGTGAAATTGCTGCAGAAGTGAACCGACTTCGAGGTACAATGCGCGACGAATCTCCAAAAGAGGAGATGAGCAAAGAAAGTGAAAAGACCGCTGTACCCCCCCCTCCAAAAGCTCCTGCTGCCCCTCCCGTTGGACCACCTTCCATACCTCCAGTCTCAAAACCTGCACCAAAACCCGATATAGATACAACTAGTGATTCCTATGTTGCTCCTGTAATGAAAAAGAAAGCAGTATCTGCACCACCACCTCCAATCCCTGAACCTTCCCCTATAAGGTCGATTGATGATGTTTCTTTAGATGATCTCACTCCTCCTAAGAAAAAAGCGAAAGAAAAAGCAGAAAGTGGTGTTAGACGAAGAACAGCACGAACCAAAGGATCAATGGCTGCGGATATGGATATGGAGTACGCAAAATCAGAAAGACGACCTGCTCCAGTTCCGACTACAACAGCTGCCCCACCAAAATCTGCGCCAGCAAGAATTATGGATGAGTTTGAGCATGAAGAAGAGTTAATGGAAGATGATGAAGGAGAAGTTGGATTTGAAGCGTTAGCTGGCGGTAAAGAAATGGAAATTACTACCGAAAAACTAATTCGAAAAACAACTGTCTTTTATCGGGAAAGAATGAATCCTGAAACTCTGAATAAACTTGCTGTGGTGTTATCCACCGAAAAAATCTTTGAGAAACTGAAAATAAAAATCGAAGAAGTTGCACGTGCAGCTACTGATAAAGCATTGGAAATTGACAAAGATGTTCCTATCGTGGAAGTCGTACCCGAATTTCCCGGATGTGTGTGTGTCCCTTCAATACGTAAAATTAATGCAGAAAAGGATTATGACACGGCAACATTTCTCATTACTCCCTTACAGACTGGAGACATCCCTGATGCATGCGTCAAGCTCTATAATAAAGGAGAGTTAATAGAAACGATACCAACACCTACTAAAGTAGTAAAAACAACAGTTGCGAAAATTTCCGCTACGATGGCAATAGTCGTACCTTTAATTTCACAATTCTTCGATACTCAACTGAATTTATTATTTCCATTTTTTGCAAACATTGGAGGAATTGAGGGATTAATACTGATTATTACTGCAGGTATTGCTTTGTTCAGCGGTTTAATGTATCTAGTCAAACGACCTAAAGATTCCAAACCCGTGGAATCCTCATTTCCTGAGTTAAATAGTCGATTAAATAATTGATTATTCCTTTCATTTTCTTTCTTCACCCTTTCCTACTCCTCAATCATGATACTAAAAAAGATATATAGGGTGCGTTCCATGTTGACAAATAATGTCGCGCAGAAAATTAAGTAAGATCACACTCATTCTGTTGGTTTCTGCAGTTTTTATTGGTATTGCAGCTACACCCTCCGGTAGTAAACAGAATGTTCCCCCATCTTACACAGTGAAATCATCAGCTTTTGCTATTCCTAATGGACCTCTCATTTTTATGAATGATTCAGATTTAACAAAATATGGCTTTTCGGGAAACGGTTCAGTAGATAATCCGTACCTATTTGATTTTCATAACACAACATTGGAATATGCATTCAACTCCACTACAACAGGTATTCATATTGAAAATATCACCAAACATATTATAATTCGAAATGTAACTATTTCAAATAATAATTCTGAGGTATTAGGAACTGGAATCAGAATTTTGGCAGATAATATCGTCATTGAAAATGTGACGATTCAGAATACCTTAAATGGAATCCTTATGGAAGGAGAGAATCTACATATAAATGAAACAACGCTGAATTCAGATAATTTTGGAATATGGTCAAAGGGGTGTAATAATTTTAACATCACGTCCACAACTATAACCGGAGCATCTTATGGGGCGTATTTTTTAAACTGTAATAATACATTGATTAATGATAATATTATCCAAAATGGTGTCAATGGAATCCAGATGTATGGATGTATAAATTTTAGAATTGAAAATAATTGGTTAATCCAAAATGCAGGAAAAGGATTGTTTATTATAGAAATATCACCGAAATCAGGATCTTTGAATTATATTACTCGGAATCGTTTCATACTTAATGAAGAACAAGCATTGATCATGAGTGACGATCTCAACGTACAATTTTATGATGAATCCACGAAAGAAGGCAATTATTGGTCTGATTGGAGAGGTTGGGGTAAACATAAAGTTCAAAAGGATATTTTTGACCTATACCCCATGAAAATAATAAATACAGAGGGGGACCTTGAGCTAGCGTCTCAATTTCCATTTAAATTCTGGTTTTGGATATTTGCTCCAACACTTGTCGTTCTTGGAGGATTCGTATATTTTGTTTATTGGAAGCTAATTATCCAACCAACCAAGCAGTAAGTTACTTATTTTTCTTTTTTCTATTATCTTTTTGGATATTATGACATTTATGTAACAATTAACATCCCGATCATTTCTTCTTATTTCCCAGATAACACCGAGATAGCAATTCGTTTTTTAACTACAAGTTGTCTGATTATGTTTTGTCGACTTTCTTTAATTTGAAACACCGGGATCAAAAATGGCAAAAGAAGCACTATCTCGCTATATTGGCACTTTTCAAACAAAAACCAAACAGGAATTTGGGGTTCGTTTTGTCACCAAGAATGATACAAAGAAAATTTCCGATATTATGCAAGATGTGTATGGGTATGAATATCTGTATCCAAAGGTGTACGATGAAACGAAATTGCAAGATAGTGTGACTGACAAGAATCAAATGTGGATTTTAGCAGAATCTATTGACCAATATGAAGCAGCCGGGTTTGGAGTAGCCGAAAAGAAAAATGACTTTTCAATGTATGTAGGGAAGTTAGCAATAAAAAATCGGTTTAGACATCAAGGGTTAGCACGTGGACTAGGGGCTAATAGTTTTCTGGCTATGCTAAAAAATCCTGAATTTCATACTATTCAACGAATTGATTCCGATGTCAGAGTAAATCAATATAATTCTATGTTAATGGCTAAAACGTTAGGACAATTCCCATATGCATTTATTCCCAACTTTAATTGCTATGGGGATAAACGAAACTACCATCCAGAAGATGGAAGACCGTATTGTGATGGCAGATTGGAAGCGGCAGTACTATATGTTGGTCCTATTAATCAATTCTGGAAAGTAAGAGAATCAAAAATACATCTATTGGGGAATAAGCATATCCTTGATGCATATCAGATTGTCAAGAACACTGCCCGAAGAATGAAAAAAGATGAAGTTTCAATACTGGAAAATTCCGATCTTGAAGTTGAAAATTGTCACATTGCAAAGGATTACTATAAAGGGATTGTAATTATTGAAGGATTGTTAAAAGAATCCACTTTGGATAATATTTTGGATGAATTTCATGAATGGAATGTAGTGGAATGGAGAATTCCGACAACTATCGATAGTGTAAATTCGCAACATCTGGCGATAGAAAACCAGTTTATAGTTTCAGGATATGACCCAGGTTCTCATAAAGAACATGATTCTCTACAAGATACTCTAGTAATGTGTAAATTTCCAAGGGGAATTGATAAATCTCAGTTCCGTGGGATGCGATTAATTGATTCTGCGAAACCTATTACAAATTGCGTTTTTGATCAATTAAGTAAGAAAAAAAGTCGGCAAGTGGCGGTTATTTCTTCATTTCAAGAAAAATCACCACGAATTGGTACATTGAATAAATGTTTAAGATCTTGAATTATTAATATTCGAGATTTTTTACAATATGAAGTTGGGGAATCATTAAATAGTATATAGTTGAAAATTCCATAACATCTTCAAATTGTTCACATGAAAAAAAAGAATTTGGTGTCAAAGTGTGAGTTTAAAAGAAAAGAAATACATCGGGGAATTCGAAGCAAAAAAAGATCACCGCAAGTTTGGTGTTAGGTTTGCCACATCTAAAGATGCAAAATCTATCTCTGACATTTTTGTAGATGCCTATGCCTATGACTACTTATATCCTAAAGTATATTCCGAAGAAGAATTAGGTAAATCAATTGAAAGTAATCAGAAACCTACAAACAATTTTATCAAAAAAGAAATGTGGGGGATAGCAGAATCATTAGATGAAAAACATGAAGCTGCTGCAATCTGTTTAGTGGAACGGAAAAATGACTTTTCACTTTATGCAGGAAAAACTGTTGTCCATAATAGGTTCCGAGGGATGGGAATGGGTAAAGGGTTGGGAGTTTCTAGTCTTTTAAATGTATTAAATATGCCTGAAAATAAAGATATAGTGAGATTAGATTCGGATGTTCGATCTTCCCAACAAAACTCTCAAAAAATGGTAGAAGCCACTGGTTCTATTCCGTATGGATTTATTCCTAATTATAATAATTATGCCGACAAACGTTTCCATGATCCTATCACAGGCAAACCGTTTACAGATGGTCGTAAGGAATCTGTAGTATTATATATGGCTCCAATACACAATTTCTGGAAAATTAGATCAAAGGCAATTGCATTGCTAGATAATGAAGAAATTAAGTCTTTTTATGAGGTAATTCAATCCACTAATCGTAAAATGAAAAAGGATGTGATTATTTGTCATGAAAACCCTCCCGTACATATTCAAAACAAATATGATGTGCAAGAGGATAAATTCAAGGGGACCATCTTGATTCAAGGATACATGGATCAATCTGCAATTGATATTACTTTGAAGAAATATACGCAATGGAATGTGATTGAATGGCGTGTTCCTACAACTCCTCAAGGAATAGCATCCCAAAAATTAGCACTTGAGAATAAATTTGTGATTTCTGGATATGACCCTGGATCTTACAAACTTGATGATGGGCAATTATCGGATACTTTAGTAATGTGCATGTTTCCAAATGGAGTGGAATTAACCCAATTTGAATGTGTAGAACTCACTCAGAAAAATACATTCATTGCCTCTAAGGTCATCAACCAATTGACAAAATATTATCCTGCTTGTAAAGATTTCCAGTAGGATATCAATTTTCTTAAAAATTCATAAGCAAAACTTCTATTTTGCAGTGTACTTATGTTGTAGTAGTGAGACCCATGAAAAGAAAATGGAAAATCGCTCTCTTATCAATAGGTCTGGTTTTCATTATTAGTATTGGCACATTCCTCCCTATTTTTCTTATAAAACGCTATAAATATTGGATTCCCGATGTAGTTACCAATCCCGATCGGTGGGAACTTGTTTTTGAGGACAATTTTCTGGGAACCGAGCTGAATACTTCCTTCTGGTCAAAAAATTATCACGATGGATTTCCCAATGGGGGACATACTCATAATCACAGAGGATATATGACCGAAGAAAATGTGAACGTGAGTGATGGCATTCTCATTATTCGGGCTGAAAATGAAACTCATCCGGATGCACCCCCAGCAGAATACACCTATAACCAGTGGATGGAGTATAATTTTACCACAGGAGCAATCACAAGTTATGGAAAAATGCAATTTAAGTACGGGTATATCGAAGCAAGTATGAGGATGCCGAAAAGTAAGGGATTCTGGCCTGCATTTTGGACATTACCCGGAGAGGGAGGTTGGCCCCCCGAGATTGATATCCATGAATTTCTAAGCTCCTATGAACAGCGAATCTCGGGTGCATATCATCATGGCACCGGAGAAAATCTTCATTCATTTGGGATATTTCATAATACTGGCATTGATTTATCGGATGGTTTTCACCGTTACGGATTGGAATGGGCTCCGGATCATTTGAGTTGGTATTTTGATGGAAAACAGATGGGTCGATATTTCTCAAATAGGGAAGCGATCGCTGAACTTGGTCCACAATATATTTTGATCAATCTGGCAATAGGGGGATGGGAAGATGATCCTGACTCAACCACAATTTGGCCAGCATTTTACAAAACCGATTACGTGAAAATTTGGCAACTATTGCCCGAATTTGCATCACTAGGTCAAGAAATATCATTTAATTATATTTAGGAGGATTTCAAATGTCAAAAGGAGTACTAGTGGTTACCGGCGCCAATGGGTTCATCGGAGCAAATTTGATCCATGCTGCAAAAAAGTCGAATTGGGATGTGAAAGGAATTGTTCGACGTCAAGATGCAGCGAATTATATTTCACAATTAGGTGCAGAGCCTGTGATCATTAAAAAGATGACCTTAAGTGAATATAAACAAGCATTCAAAGGGAGCACAGTTGCACTTCACTTAATAGGAGTTATCGATGAAAAAGTTACATCGTTTCAAGAAGCACATGTGGAATCAACAAGAGTTGTCCTCGAAAGTGCGGAATCCCAAGGATTGGATCGAGTGATTAATATGTCAGGATTGGGTGTTGACCAATATGGAAAAATCCATTGGGCGAATAACCCCTATTTTGGCTCAAAATGGGAAGCTGAACAGCTACTGCCGAAATTTTCTACCCCTTTTGTAAATTTCCGTCCCTCCTATATTTTCGGTCCTGAGAGTTATTGGTTTGCATCTCTTTTTCGGGGAATTAATAAAGGGAAAATCAATATAATCGGGGAAGGGTTAATCCCAATGCAACCAATATATGTAATTGATGTGGTTACGAGTTTCTTAGCTGCAGCGGATGGGATGGGTAAAAATAATATGCATTATGATATGGTGGGTCCTGAAATTACTAATATGCTAGATATTGTGCAGCGTGTTATTCGGTACTATAAAAAAATAAAGAAAACAAAAACAGCTGTTGAAATTAACCATATTCCATACGCAAATGCACCAGAACTTCTTAATATCTCAAAAGAAAAAGCTTCCGTATCCCAATGTGATATGTTGGGGGATAATTCTACTCTAATTAAAGAGTTGAATGTGAAAATGACCCCTTTGAATTTGGCGATAAAAAATACTATCCATAATTTTCATCTAGTTTGAAAGAGACTTAGGATTCAATATCGTAACTATTTTTTCCTGCATGCACATCAAAAAAGGAGTGTTCGTTAACAACTAGTGAATAGGGTTGATTGGATCTAACCTCTATTTTTTGCTCCTCATACACGATGTCAGTGAGGACATTACCAAACCGTAACCTCTGAATACCTTGTTTTCCTTGGTATGATTTTTCTAGATTCCACCGGATTTCCTTCTTGAATGCATCGATAGAGTACAATCCAATTATATTCTCAATAAACATCGAGATAGGAGCAAGTGCAGACCATCCACAAAAATCCGGGCGTACAAGCCTTCTATCTCCTTTATATGTGGCTGGTTGTGGTGCGATGGGAGAATATGCCTCCCATATTGTATGAGGTTCGAACTCATCAAAAGTCTGATTCATAACATCAAGTAAACGATGAGATGTTGACCTCGCTAAATCAAAATACCCATATTTCTCTAATCCTTTAGTTCCCATGTAAGAAGTCGGTACCCATACACTTCCTCGCCAATATTGCCCTTGGGGCAAGAAATCTTTGTCAGTTCGAGCAATAGATGGCCATGGAAGAAATCCTCCTAACATATTCGGATCTTGCAAGTGGGTCACCATTCTCTGAGCTTGATCTTCGTTAGCGATCTTTGCAAGAAGCGCCCAATAAGAAGCTGGAGTCATCACCTTGTTATGTTTATGAGGGTTGAACCGGTTTATGTCATAATATATCCCATCCTCCTCATTCCAGTAAAATTGGTCTACAAGTTTTTTCAGTTCTAGATAAGATTGAAAATATTGTGTTTGGATCGAAGCATCTCCCAATAAAGATGCAATATGCGAAATGTAAAATGCCGATAATGCTTGTTGGGATATCAAATCAATCCAGAGAATGTTCCAATATTTTCCTCTTGCACGGGGCGTATTGTCCATTCCACTCGAAGTTCCACTCCAAGTATAACCAAATTTTGTCTTTTTAACCATCATTGGAATATTACATCCAGGAATTAGTGAGTATCGACGAGATTTCTCTATTAAATTGAAGTGATTTTGCAGATATTTTTTTTCTTGAATCACCCATTTCAAACGCTCCAAATCTCCTGTCAATTTGGCGTACTCATATTCTACCCACGCAAAAAATGGAGGATTATCGGGGTGTTGAATATGTGCTGGATGTTTTTTCTTGTCATGAATAATGTAATAAAAGTTGTTTAAACTCTCGATACCGGGGAACTGAGTAAAATTATATTTGCAGAATAACGCCATGAAGAGAGTATCCCAAATCCATAACGTATCGGGAGTCATTGCTTCATCTATGTATTGTTTCTGGGGGGAATCTTCACGATATAGGACATGTTCCCAAGCAAGTTCCCAACTTTTCCAATATATTTTTAAAAATGAAGAGTTTTGAGCAAATACTGGTTTCGGGAGAGAATTTGTGTCTAATGGTTTTTTGACTTTAAGTGGGACATAATCTAAATTTTTAGACACAATTTTCACTATCTTTGAAGAATAAATAAAAAATCATTCATAGATTTTTTCTTCAGGAGCATCGCTTTCTTTTGCGTCCATTTCAACATCGCGTGTTACTTCTTCTGTTTTCAATAATTCGTTGAAATATTCATGCTGAATTATCAAATTCATCACTTCACTTGTACCTGTCCATATAGTTGATAGGCGAATATCTCGGAACATGCGTTCTAAAGGAAATACATTCGTGTACCCGATACCTCCCACGACTTGCATAGCATTTGAAATTATCTGATTTGCGGATTCGGTGCTAAATCGTTTAGCTTCGGAAACCAATCTTCTACAGATGGATCCCGGTTGTTTCGAATCGATAGCTCTCGCAGTTTGGTAAACAATTGCTCTGGCAGCATCTAACATCATAATAGAATCTGCTAATTTGAAGCTGACTCCTTGAAAATTCTTTATGACATGACCAAATGCTTTACGTTTATGAGCATATTTTGTCGCAATCTCTAGTGCTGCTCTGCCCATTCCAAGCGGTCCGGCCGCTGAGGTCATTCTTTCGGGAATCATCATTTGATAAAAAATCAGACCTCCCTTGCCTTCCCCTAGAACAAGATTCTCTTCAGGAACTTGAACATCTTTCAAGAATAACCTACCTGCTCCTCCTCCTCGAGTTCCTAATAGTCCATAAATATACTTGCTCTCTACGCCCATGTCTTTTTCTACAATAAAAAGAGAAATCGAATCACGCGGATTTTTTGCAGTAATATCGGTTTTTGCATAGAGTAAAAAGAAATCCGCTCCCTCCGCACCTACTACAAAGCGTTTTTGGCCATTTAGAATATATTGATCTCCCTCTTTGACAGCTGTGGAGGTTGCACCAAAGAAATCGGATCCTCCACGAGGTTCAGTGAGAGCTTCAGCAGTAAATTTTTTTCCTTCCAGCATCGGCTTTAGATATTTTTCTTTCTGAGCATCGGTACCGAATTTATCAAGAGCTTCCCCACAAATACTTGGTAGAGAATACAAGCATCCTAAAGACATAGGTAATAATCCAATTTCTTCCAAAACAGCGGTTTCAGTTACCCAATCTAATCCTTGACCTCCCCATTTTTTAGGAAATCGTAAACCGAGAAGATTCCATTCAGCAAGTTTTTTTACATACTCGGTAGGATATTGAATCACATCCTCATCCATATCCAGTATCATTTGTCTTGGAACTTCATTTTTAACAAATTTTTTCGCTTTATCTCGCCATTGGATAGACTCTGCGTTTAACATGAAATCGTACATTATATCTACCTTCTCGATAACCCTTTATATAAGGTTATAGGTCTGTACTTCAAAAAAAAGAGTATTGACGAGGTACTCGTCCTAAATAACATATTTCGGATTAATGCTGTGAATTGCTTCAATCATGGTTTTTACATTTTCAACTTTCGCATCAAGTAACGTATTGGTTGCTCCTGGTAGGTATCCACTCCCCTTTCCGAGAATTTTGACTGAATTTGTCACTTCGCTCCAAACATGCTCGGTCGTTCCATTGACTAGTAAACTAGTATCATCAATAGTTCCCAATAAGGCAATTTTATCTCCATATTTCTGTTTATAGGCGGGTAGATCATTTATTGTAGGCTGCAAGGATTCTACTCCTTCGATTCCTAATTCAACAAAATCCCCCATAATTTCTCCCACATTTCCACATGAGTGAATGAGGAATTTTGCATCATAAGTATGAACAATTTCTACATATCGTTTTAAAATTGGTTTAATGAATTGACGCCAATACTTCACAGGTAAATGTAATCCATGATTAAATCCATAATCGTCTCCACACATAATAACGGGGAGTTTACCTATTTTCATCAAGCGTTCTAGCCCTTTTCCTTGCACTTCAAAATTCTTCTCAAGGATTTCTTCCAGAAATTTTTGGTCTTTTCTACAGAATTTCGCTACTTGTCCCATTCCTATACTCATATGCAAGTTTTCCCAAGGACCGGGCAATCCTATCATACTTAACATCTCGTATTTGTCGATGAGTGTTTGAGTGATCTTGACTTTGGGTTTAATCATACCATCCATGTATGGTTTTGGTCTTCCTAATTTCCACCATTCTCGAATTTTTTCTTTTGAGGTTAAAAATGGTCTAACATACCACTCATGTGGAGTTCCATCATCATTAACGACGACCTTATCCGTTCCTCCAAATGTATCAAGAATTTGTTTTGATTCTGGATCATAATGGACCTGACCAGCCAAGGACGTCCAATCAGCGTCAAAACCCAATTTAATATTGATAGCATGTGCCCATGGAGGACCAGTTAAGATACCATCAGTCGAAAATTGCTTTACCTCTTCGGGAGTAAACCCTATATTGTTGAAAAACTCATTGTAAAATGCATAGTCAGAACCTAAAGAAAATACGGGGAACCTGTCGACAGGTTTATGCTCCAAGGCAGCAATTGAGCGTTCATAACTCGTCATTTTATTCATCTACATTGCCTCCTTTTCACCAAGGATCTTAAGTAACTGATAGGCGCTCTTTAATCCTTTAATCTTTACTCTTCCCGTTAAAAGCAGTTTTATTGCTACCCCCATTCCCCTTGTAAGTTCAACTGCATTCTCAAAATTGCCCCGAATAACAGCGTCCGCGGAAATTCCTTCGACATTGTCGACAGCCATTACCTCATAATCTCCATTATTTATTTTAAGAAGAGCTGCGGGAGGGAAATCAGGAAAATCAAATAAGATTGACAGTTTTTTATTTTCTGTTGCTTTTCGCAAACGTCCATCCCTTTTATGGGAATAAAGCATAGTATAAACTAATGCGGGAACGTCTTCGAGCTTAGTCATATCGAATTCTTAGTTCTAATGGTATATTATTCTTTCTTTCCGTATTGGGAAAATGTTCCCGACTTATACTCGTAGTTTATAAAATTTCGAACACAAAATTTTAAGATTGTATTCCCCCCAATTACTTGTATGGATGCGATAACTAGAATTCGCACGGCTCTTGAACTTGAAGAACCCGATCGTATTCCCAGTTTCGAAGGTGGTATCGATAATATTACCCTCTGCAATTATTTTGGTGAAGATTATTTCTTAGAGAGT
>SDNX01000074.1 GCA_004524545.1 Promethearchaeota archaeon | reverse complement strand
ATCATTCTAGCATATACACCGTTCAGATGATTTAAGACTTGTTGTCCGTAGGGATTACTCAAGTGATAATTGATTTTTTTTCGTTTTCCTTCGTAGCTATCGGTGGTTGTCAATATATTGGCGTCCTTTAACTTTTTCAAAGTCGGATATAAATTTCCTTCTTCAAGTATGAGTTTATCATTTGTGCGATTTTTTAATTCATTCAAAATTGCGTATCCATGCATCCCTGTTGGTTCACTCGATTCAATAACCGCTAACACAGCTAATGTAGATATTCCCCGCAAGAATTCTGACTCCCAATTTTCCACGTAATTCCGAAAGTCATCCCGATTAAACAAAAATTCTTGTTTAGAATCTGGGGTATATTGTTTTATTCTCTTTATCAATTTGCTTCACTTTTGGTTAGATTAGTATGTTTAGTTAAGTATTGGTGGAATACTATACTATGATGCTATACGTAGTTAGGCATATTTAAATCTTTGCTAGACCATTTAGATCGACTTTCTACAGTCAAGTCCATTATACAAAAGAAAAGATGAAAATAGGTGAGAAATATTAGAAAGATAATTTTAGAATCTGAATTCCCCATGGACCGAAATTCATTTGGATTTTATTGTTATTCACAAACAATTCTTTATTTATGCAATTACGGTTAAGTAAAGAGTTAACTTCATAGGAAATATCTTGCCTGTGGGTTGTCAAATCTAACACACAACCAGCATCTTGAGCAGAGAAATTTACTATGACATAAATTATAAATCCTTTAAGATTCCAAAAATAGGAAATCATCGGATTTTCAGGACCCGGAGTATTGTCTTTATAGACTCGTCCTAAATTCCACAAATTGCTTTTTGTTAAGTAATTATGGATAATTTCTGTAAAAGTATCATAGAAACTTTTAATTTCCTCATTAGAATCCTCAGTTTGTTTCCATCGATTTAATTGAATAGGTAGTTTTGTTTTATATCCAAGGTGCTGTCCGTAATGAATCAACCGAGCCCCGGGTAAACATAATGCAATTGCTGCTGCTGCTCTAGATTCTTCCAGTCCAAATGCAGATATTGCACGCTTTTCATCATGATTTTCGATAAAACGTAACGTCTTTGTTGAATATTCCCAATCTGCTTGAAGATAACCGCGAACTGATCTAGCAGGGTCATACAATAATCGATCATACAAGGTTTTATCATAGCAATAGTCGAATCCTTGTCGCATTAATTCCCATTCCATGTCCCAATATACTTCTGCAATAAATTTAAACTCAGGAGTAACCTCTTTGATAGGTGGGATGATGTCATTCCAAAATTCGGTTTTGGGTCTCTCTTCTATGAACTGCCCCCATGTTTTCAAGAACACCGAATTCACCGCAAGCATTGCCATATCACACCGTACTCCTTCGCAATGCTTTTGAATTTCTAAAAGAGTATGTAACGCTTTTTTTCTATATTGATCTGAGAATGCATTTAATTGTAAAGTATCAGTCCAAGGGAGATAATGTGGATCTTTACCATGAGCAAATAATTTTCCTTCAATCTTTGCAAATAATTCTGGATTTTGTAACAGTGCAGAAAACGACCCTTCTATGTAAAATTCTGGATTGGATTTTACCAAAGGATTGTCTAAAGAAGTATGATTTGGAACAAAATCTAATATAAGGGCTTTGCCTTGATTATTTATCCGCTGGTGAAATGCTTCTAATCCTTCATTTCCTCCAATACGGGGATCTCCTATATATTCCTCAATAGCATATGGCGATCCCATAACATCCACCTCAGAAAAATCAGGAAGTGCTAATTTATATTCTTCTTGGAGTTCAGTATGTTCCTGAGCAATTCTTTGGCTAGATTTACTTCTTTTCCAAACTCCCATTAACCAAACTGCATCGTAGTTACGAAATTCATTCATAACTTCTTCGGGGAGTGTTTTCAAGGTTACTTTTTCTTGATATTTTTCAGAAAGATGATGTAACCAAGGTAGGGTATTGATCTCCAATATCAAAGGATGTTTAACCCATTTCATAAACCAAAATCGTAATGTAGGAATTAAAATGTTTGGATGGGTGAAGATCGAATTTCAAGGGAAATACTATTTTTTGTTGGAAATCAGCACTTCACGAACTTTACCCCGTTTTGAGGGATCGCAGTTCACAGCTCGATTTGCATGTACAATATTTATTACGTAATCTTTATATAAATCTAAAATAAACGGAGTATATGAATTACTTAAGAGTACCGTGCAGCCCTTCTTGTCTAATTCGCTATATACACGATGCAATCTCTTCTGTTCTCCAATTCCAAAATCGTCCATAGTATAACTCGTGAAATTTGCAGTATCACTTACCGGATGATAGGGACAATCCATATACACAAAATCTCCTGATTTTGCATTATTTATTGATTCTGAGAAGTCTCCTAGTTGGATTTTTGCATCAGTTAATGCAATACTCACTGCTCTCAAGTTTAACTCATCACAGATAGTGGGATTCTTGTATCGGCCAAACGGAGTGTTAAATTGATTTTTTTTATTCACTCTGAATAAACCATTATAGCAAGTTTTGTTAAGGAAAATTGCTCGAGAGGCGCGTTCCACCTTATCCAGAGTGCGGAATCGGGATGGATTTCGATCCCAACTACGAATTTCATAAAAATAATCTTTATTATTCTTATGTTGTCGTAAAGACTCGATCAGTTCTTCTACCTTATGTTTGATTACTTGATAAGTATTAATCAATTCAGGATTTATATCCATGAGAACAGATTTTTGGGGAAGTAAATAAAAAAATATTGCTCCTCCTCCAACGAAAGGCTCAATATACGTATTAAATTTATCCGGAAAGTATTGCGATAATTGGGGAATGAGTTGTCGTTTTCCTCCTACCCACTTAATAAAGGGTCGCGGCACTTCAACAATTTTTTTATACTTTAGGTTGACTTGTCGCCATTCCATGATTTGGGTTTGAGATTCGACGATAGGATTCACACCTTCTTTTACTTGCGGAGTATTAAAACTCGGAAAAATCCCGACAAAAACCTTCTAATTAAGATCTTGCAAAACTCTCCTAAGTTTACACACGCTAGAAATATTTTTCAGTTCTGGCGTTATCTCCATGTTATGCGCTAATTTGGATCCAAAATTCAAACTAACTTATTATCGCCAAAATGTAAATGAATGAATTTACGACCGTATCCGAAACATAATGCAAAAATCTTCGTTGGGACAGCAGGTTAGTGCAATTGTATTAGTAATATTATATCGTATATCACAAAAATGGAAACAGAATTTGACAATGAAGGAAGTATTCCGTTTTTTAAAATGTACTCCAAAGCAATTGCGAAGAATTCTAGGTGAAGCACATCGTTACGATTCATTTTCAATGACATAAAACTGATAAATGGAGTTGTATATTTTTGATGTTATGGTGTTCGGTATCGAAAAACTGGGAAAAAAAGTGGAAGCCTTAGAAAAAACCACTGGAAAATTAGAAGACACTATGAGTTCTATGTCAACGGAGATTAATGAGTTCAAATCTGAAACTAAAAACCTATCCGATCAAGTAAAGAATTTGAAATCGTCCTTGGAAAATTTAGCCCAGATCTTTGAAACCCAAATGAAAAATCTGACTGAAAGCATGCAAGCATTGGGAAAGAATATGACTCAAAATGTAGTAGATAATATCCTAAGCTTACCAAAAATGTTTACTAAAAAGAGGGATCCCCCTTCCACAAACTCCAAATGAATACCTATACGTTGCGAAAGATTTATTTCAATTCGTAAATTTCATTGACTTGCCCCATTTGTGGGTTCGTAGTCTAGCCAGGAATTCTGAAAAAACTTTTCAGTTTCGGTAAATAGGGCTCTGGCCTTCGGAGCCAGCTATCGTAGGTTCGAATCCTACCGGACCCGCCATTTTTTCTTTCTCTTCGTTTCCCCACCGATTTCCTCCAATAACAATACTTCACTTATCGTTTTAATGTAGAATTAAATAGTTGAAGATATCAATAGTGAATTAAACGGTGATTCCATGGAAGAAAAAACAATCAATAAACCCTCGATGCATCGAAACTTCCTTTACGTTACGCTGACTATGAATTTAGTTTCGATTGTGTTTGGGATTTTCTACTACATCTTTCGGTTCTATGATTATATCTCGAATGTCTTCGGTTTTGTGTTATTCATAACATACATCATGAATTTCATCCTAACTTTGACTTACGATCGAATTCAAACAATTCCTAAGAAGTCACGAGGAGCTCTACGGGTTCTTTCTGTAATTTATCTAGCCTACTCAATCTTATCCGTATTGATGATGCTCGGAGGAAACATTTTGGTGCAGATCACCTACGGACCTACCTTTAGGGATAATTTAGCTGGCTTGCTCTTGAACATGGCGGGGTTCTTTGGAGCGCTGATTTTGGGCTCAATTTTCTCGGGAATTAGTGCAACACGAATAAACGAGGTATCTAGGGATGTTACTGATAATCTTACTGTCCGATCAAAAGGACAAAAAATCGGAGCTATAATTGGACAGTCAATAAGTTTTCTACTCTTATCACTAGGAGTCCTAACAAGCATCACAGTCCTTACGGGAAAAATACCAGAATTCCTTAGCTTTCTCTATATATTGGTGTATTTTATTCCTGAATGTGCCCTTTACTTCGGAATTTTGTTTTTAACTGCAACCATTCTTGCGTTACGGCTTATTCCGAAAAAAAAGAAGGTATATTTCTACACTGTAATGGCTATTGGTCTTTCAATATCAGCAATACATGTGATTCCTTCTGCAATGACTTCCGTTGAGGTTGTAATCGCTAATAATCGATATACAGCTGCATTTGGATCATCATGGCAATCAATACCTGCTGTGGATGAGAAATATATGACTCGATCCCCCTATTCCTTTGCTCGATACATGCTAGGAATGCATCCTAATGATTATACAGTCCAACGAGATGTGTTATATTATGATGGATATGCAGATCCAAAGGATGAGAACATTTCGCTATATTTTGATGTGTATGAACCATCGGGAAATCGCTCAATATTACCTGGAAAAAATAGTACTATAATCCGTTTCCACGGTGGGGGTCTTCAATGGTATGATAAAGGGCTCTCGAACATGCAAAAGATGAATTATTATTTTGCATCCCAAGGATATGTAGTGTTTGATATTCAATATGGAATGTATGGGGACCCAGCGGATGGTAACTTCCTTACACCCGGTCATGTATTAGGAAACTTTACCATAGATGATATAATGCGTCATGTAGGAATTTTTGTGCAATATCTTGTTAACAATAGTGCTATATATGGTGCAAATATCAATTCAGTATTTCTATCGGGCGGTTCTGCTGGCGGGTTACTCACAACCACAACTGCATTAACGTTAGCCAATGGTAGTTATGGGTATTTATACGGAGGGGTTCCAACACCAATTGATGTAAAAGGTATCATTCCATTCTACCCTTGGATAAATGTGAGTGGAGAAGGCAACATCAAAGGTTCTCCTGAGATGCTACGACCATATAATTTAGTAGATACAAACGCACCTCCCTGTTTAATTTTCCAAGGAAATATGGACTCGACTGTAGATCCAGCGGTAACGCAGCTATTACAGGATGCGTATGAAAATGCAGACCGTCCTTGTGCTACACTGCCATTCTTCTTCGCAGAACATGTTTCTGATATGTTTTTTGAAGGATACTTCAACCAGGTCTTCCTGTACTACATGGAGCGCTTCATGTATCAATATCGCTAATATCTTTTTCTTTTTTTGTTTTCTGTCCAAGATCTTAAAACTAATTCTTTTTTACCTCTTCCTAATGCATACCGTGAAGGATAACATCTGGAAGAATTATCTTCTTATATTTTTTCAAGGATGGTGGTTTACTCTCCCAATTTATCAATTGTATTTCATGGATGAGTTTAACCTATCCTTTACTCAGATGGGATCGTTAGAAAGTAGTCTAGCAATCTTATTTTTTATTTTGACAATTCCCTGTGGAGCTTTTAGTGATTTGATCAGTAGAAAATGGAGTATATTCATCGGATCCTTTTCTACAGGCATAAGTATCATAATTATGGGATTTGGAAGTTCATACTTTGTATTTCTAATAGCCTATTTAACTTGGGCGGTTGGAGATGCATTCTTACTCAATGCACGCTCAGCACTAATGTATGATACTGTAAAACAAATGGGAGTAGAAGAAAAATTTATCAAGATTTCAGGACGAGGGAATATAATTGGAGTATTTTCCCTTATATTTAGTGGATTTTTAGGGCCCTTACTTTACGAACGCAACATTCGCTTACCGTGGTTCATAATGGGTTCACTTTGGCTGATATCTACTCTAATAACTGTAACAATGATTGAGCCATCTAAACGGAGTGAAGAATATACCTTAAGAAACTATCTGAAGAAAATTGGAGAAGGTTTTAAGTTTATTCGTCAAGAAAAACATGTGTTATGGGTGATATTCTTTATTCTAGCGCTGGATGTTCCTCTAGGAATCTTTAACGAATTAATATCTCAACGATTTTTCTTGGATATTGGGTTTCAGATATTAGATTTCATCTGGATTTTCCCTGTAATCTATGGAATAGCAAGTCTGAGCGCTTCTCAATCTCATCATATTAGTAAACTGCTTGGAGAAACGGGATCTTTTATATTTATTTTAATAATGCATTCTTTTGGACTTTTATTAATGGGAATTATCCAATCTCCCTTTATCATTATCCTAACTGTTGTTATGTACATATCTAGGGATTTCCGCTGGATTTTTGCTAGCGATTTTATTAATAAATACTCCGCTTCTCATATTCGCGCTACTATACTATCCATCAAAACGATGCTAATTTCCCTAGTAATGTCATTCAGTTATGTGTTAGGGGGATTTTTAGTTGACAAAATCGGCGGGTTCGATACATTAGTCATTGTGGGATGTTTTACGATTGTTTGTTCTATTATTTTATTTTTGACAAAACCCAAAAGCAATAATGAAAATAGTTCAGGTGAATCAATCCAGCCCATAGACTTGCCGGGGAGTTAATATCTTTGGATACTTATTCAACAACTCCTTTCTCATAAGATAGCACATATGACACTCATCTACGTATTCCTCCTCGTGTTGTAATCCAAGATCCTTTACTAATTGTGCAGGACCCCCTTTCAATAATGGTCCACAAATGGGGTGATCGGTCGGATCAAAATTTTTTATAATTTCCGAAAGGGGGCTTTCTAAGAAGTTTCCAATACTAATTCCCTGACAAATTTGTACATTTCCAAAACAATCCAAGTGAACTCTTCCCAATCCTTTCAAATCTTCATACGGGCATTCGTTTAAGGTATTCCATTTTCGAGTGGGCAATCCTTTGACCAAAGTATCAACTGCTCTCCCACGAAACACTGCTCCTCCATTCATTATAGCAGTTCCCTTTGTTTGTGCTTCCTTGGAGTTTAAATCAAATATCGGTTGATCGATGGTAATCGTACTAATTGAAGGGATCTTAAGCCTTTTTGCTACTTTTTGTGCGATTTTTGGCAGCTCTCGTTCATCATCCACAAAATGAAATTCATCATTACTGATTTCAATGGCTGATACTCCGCTTTTTGCAATGTCGCGCAACCATAATTCTGCATCTTCTTCGTTGGTAGCCCAATAGGAGTTAGTAACAATTCCAACTTTTAGTCTGTAATCTCTAGCTAATTGTACTGCCTGAACCAACAGAGGATAATAGAGAAAAGGTTCTCCTCCTTCGAAATATAAAAATTCAATCGTACCAATTCTGATTGCTTCGACAATAACATCTTCAATTTGTTTTAGAGTAAATGTGCCTCTCGAACGAGGACTACAATGAAGAAAACAGTGGTCACACTCGTAATTGCATGTATAGGTTAATAGGATATGTAATTGAGTTAACATTTATCGTCCCGTCCTCCTACTATAAATACGAATGACGGTATTAAAAGTAGATCGTCACTTCATTTCGATCTTGGTAGAATAATCTTCCACCTACTGTTCTAAACCATAGACATTAATTCGAAATTGAATATCTAGGGGATAATGGCTATTTTTGTGCTATTGTCTTGGGGACGATTCACGTATGTCCCGCGCCAAGACTCGCTCTAAAAGGCGAAAAAATAAAGCAAAAAACTGGAAAGTTGTTCGAAAACCTACACAAGAATCCTACACCTACCTTTTCCATGTGTCCACTCAACCAAGGAAGATTCTTCAACCCAATAGGACTTCTTTTTGTTATAAACCAGATGAGGATCGGGTCCAAGCACTACTATTTTTGTGTCCACGTCATGAAATCAAAGATTGGGTTGATTGGGTAGCGGGTAAACGTCGAGATCGACATGACTATAAATTTTTACTTAAAGGAGGATATATAACTCTCTATATTCATGCAGTTCGGGTTTTTGTTCCTGACTTAATTATCCCATCTCCTCGATATGGTAATGAATTTGTGGTAAAAGATCGCCTTCGACCCCGTGCAATCATTCCAATGCGATTTTCTTATAATAAAAAAATTGATCTCTCTAAAGTTAACTCTACCCTGAAGCGACTAAATGAACTAAAGGTGAACGCATAGGATCATAGCCCGTATGTTTTTATTTACAAAAGCAGATCGATCTGTATGCGACTTGAGAACTTACAGTTTACCAAGATGAACACCAATTTCATGGGGAGTCTACATGGTATTGCGAAATATTATGGGTATCATTACAGTCAGCAATGGTTATTAGGTGGGACAGGACACGCATTTATGATGAATATTCACAAGGAACTCTGCCCAAGTGGTCCATATGTCTTTGAATTAGATCCAATCTTTGATTGCGCAAAAAATTTGGGATTACAATTTGAACCAGTAGGATTCGTTCATGGCGAGTTAACCCCTGAAGTATTAGCTCCACATGAAGATAAGTTACGAGTCTACATGGATCAGAGTATTCCGGTGATAATCCAAAATATGGATAATCAGATTATGGTGGGATATGACGAAACTGGATTTCTCTTGGACCCAACATACGAGGATGCTGAAGAGTATTTTCCACCGAAGTTAACATTTGGTTCCTGGGAAGAATACGGGGATGAAGTTCATTCGTTTTCCATGGCTGTTAGGAAAATAAAACCCGCTCATCCAAAGAAAGTGATAAAGGATTCGCTGGATTTGGCTATTAAATTGTTAAGGAATGAATACCCACAGCAGGAACCACAAGAAGGGATCCATTATTATGCAACAGGATTCAAAGGATATGAATACTGGTTAGAATATTTAGATAAGAACAATGGGAATACCCATGGTCATTATTGGAATGGCTCGGTATGGATGGAGTGCCGAAAACACGCAGCAATGTATTTCCATGATCTACCATATTACGAGGATTTGGTTGCTAAAGATCAAGATGAAATGAAGTTGATTAACACTCTTGAGAATAAATTCAATGAAATTACCGAATTGTTGAATAAGGCACGTGTGAAAGAATCACCTCGGAAAAAGAAATTGAAATTTATCAAGAAAGCAAGTATGATCGAGGAATCGAGTCTGGAAGATATCATCTCACTTAGAAACCGGCTTGATTAACTTTCCTCCCTAAGGGATATTTTACTCTTATTAGAGTTAGGATAATTAAAACATTAAAAACAATATCTCTCTCCAATCCCTTGCAGTTTGTTGAATAAATTTTAAAATTCTTCTTAATGATGGAGATTTGTGTTTACCAATTCTATCGGACTGTTTATCTTCGATGCAAGAATATTAATTTAATTTTGATATGAATATCACCTCTTTCCCACATTTTTCCAACCTAACCCTAGTACTTTATATGGATTCATGCTAGCTTTTACCCACCAATCACCGAAAATTAGCGATTTGGATCGTGCTTTTCCGCAAAATTCTTAAAATACGGAACACACAAAAAGGCAATAGTCGTTAGACGACTAAAGCAAAACTAAATTCCTTCATTAGTTGATTAATATGAGTAAAAAAGATAAACCCCACCTGAACCTAGTTGTCATTGGTCACATTGATCATGGCAAAAGCACACTCATGGGGCACGTATTAGTTGCGGCCGGCGCTGTAACTGAAAGAGAAGCACGCGAACTTGAAAAATTGGCACAAGAATTAGATCGCGAGAGCTGGAAGTATGCCTTCTTCTTTGACGCGTTAGCAGAAGAGCGCAAGCGGGGTATTACCATCGATCTTACCTTCCGAAAGTTCCCTACCAAGAATTACGAGTATACTATCATTGACGCTCCCGGCCACGCCGATTTCGTCAAGAACATGATTACTGGTGCATCCCAAGCAGATGCAGCTATCCTAGTTGTGTCTGGCAAAAAAGGAGAGTTCGAATCAGGTATCAGCGACATTGGCCAGACCCGAGAACATGCATTTTTAGCAAAAACCTTAGGTGTCAAACAACTGGTTGTTGCCGTAAATAAGGCAGACGATGCTTCCTGGAATTATAAGGAAGACCGATACAATGAAGTAAAATCAGAAACCACCAAGCTCTTAAAAATCGTCGGTTATAATACCGCTGACATCCACTTCGTTCCCGTATCTGCCTTAGAAGGCGATAATTTAGTAGAGACTTCAAAAAATATGCCTTGGTATAAAGGTCCAAACTTGTTCGAAGTATTAGACCTATTTACAGTACCTGAAAAACCAACCGAAAAAGAACTCCGAGTTCCTGTTCAAGATGTTTACAAGATCAAAGGTGCAGGAGTAGTGCCTGTAGGTCGTGTTGAAACTGGAGTTATGAAAGTTGGAGACAAAGTAATGGTCAATCCTAGTGAATTCGTTGGAGAAGTGCGAACCATCGAAATGCATCATGAGGCTCAAAAAGAAGCTATCCCTGGAGATAACATTGGATTCAATGTTCGAGGTGCAACCATCAAAGATTTCCACCGTGGAGATGTTGTTTCCCATGCAGGTAAACCATGCTCAGTTGTGGTACCAGGTCAAAATATCACCGCACAAATCATTGTGATTTACCACCCAACCGCAATTGCAATTGGATACACTCCTGTTGTGCACTCACACACACTTCAAATAGCGTTCAAATTCGTAGAACTATCCAAGAAATTGGATCCAAAGAATGGTCAAGTGATGGAAGAAAATCCACAGTTCCTTAAAAAGAACGATGTGGCAATTGTGAAGCTTTCACCAATCAAGAAAGCCTGCATTGAGAAATACAAGGATTTTCCTGAACTTGGACGTTTAGCAGTTCGTGATATGGCCAGGACTGTGTGCGTTGGCGTGATATTGGATATCGATCCAGCACCAAAAGTAGCAAAAGCTAAATAAAACAATAGCATTATTTAATTTCTATTTCCTTTTTCTTTCGTTTTCTCTTACATTCAGGTGACATTAAGGTTAAGTGTGTTTTATTTCAATATCTATTATAACACACTCAAACCTCACAGTTATATACTCAAATTACCTAAATCTAGATACAGTTTTTAGGAACTATTTT
>SDNX01000073.1 GCA_004524545.1 Promethearchaeota archaeon | reverse complement strand
GGTCACACAGCTCTATTGAAGCGTTCAAAGATAATATGGAAGAGTTAGATTTTATCGGTTTAGCCCATGATATGTTCCAATTAACTTACACAAGAGCAGAATATGAAGCCGATCTTGCGGTATATCAAGCAACTATTGATGGATTACATGCATTAGGGTTCGAGGTACATTTCGTTGGAATGATGTGGGAGTTGGATGACCGTTGGGATGGAGATATCTCAATCGAACGCTTAGTTCAAATGGCAAGCCGTCCTGAAATGTATGATATAGTCAACTATATGCTCTATCGTTATGATAACGCGATTCGAGATTCTCCGTATTGGCTCTATTATTACATTAATCAAATGGCGCAACGATTTTCGATAGAAGACACCTCCGTTTCGTTAGGGGTTACAGGGTATTATCCCCTTGATGATATTGAAGATATTATTCTGGATATCAAAGTCTGTCAATATATGGGTGTACCTGAAGCAGTATTGTTCATCATGTCGGATTCACTATTTCCAAGTTGCTACAACATGACTTATGAAGAAGCTTTCCAAGCGATTGATGATGCAATACACGACATATCTGAACCAGTGGAATTCAAGTATACCCGAAGTCTATTCATAGAGAATATGTTTTGGAAATGGGTTGATTTAATGATTTAATGCCCAAATTTTCACTCATTATTTTTATTAGCATGCATAGGAAATTCAAATCCAAAGCAAAATGCCGTTTTTTGATAGGTTCGCATTATCGGGGCATTATCCTCTCGCACCTTCTCAATGCATATGGTAATATAGATAGTTCAAACTTTTGTTCCATCCAAGACCTAGATAAAATATCGAACAATTAAATGTGTGATTTAAATTCCTAACTATCCAAAAATATAGTAGGATGAAACCAAAAACCAAGAAAATTATCATAACTCTTTCAGCCTTCTTCGTAGTTTCTACAGTCATTGTAACAGCTGTAGTATTGAAAAATTTGAATGGAAATAATGTAAATGGAGATGGAACATTCGATCCAGGTGATAGATACGAATCTACACTGATGGATTATATGGGGGTAGTCTATGACGACCGGAACGACATTTATACGTTCACAGGGGGGTACAGTGAGACTGCTGCGTGTCCTTGGGGGGCTGTTCACCCTGGAATTGATTATGCTCTGCTGAATGATTCTACTGTAATTGCGGCAGTACCGGGGCAAGTGATTGATATTATGGTTCAGGATTACGGAGAATCCGCAGAAAATCGATTTATGATTCACGTAGTTATCCGATTTAATCTCAGTCTTACGGTGGATTATGCTTTCGAGCCTTGGACTAATATCACCGCGAATAAAGATCACCAAGTAGAATTGTTGGATATTGAAGAAGGAGATTGGGTTCAAAAGGGGGATAAAATTGCAACTTTCCTTAAAGCCGGGATAAGTGCTCATATCCATTTCATGGTACATGAAAATAATGTCATCCAATGCCCTCATAAATATCTTGGGGCTGCAGATTACACCGAATTAATGGAAATGATTCATTCCTTCCAACCTACATGGGATCTCTGTTATCATTAAGTCTTTTTTATATTTCTCTTAAACTTCAAGGTAGTGATATCTCTCACGCCTGAATTCCCATTAATGTCTGCATTCTTACAATAATAATATTAATTAACATATCCTACCATGATACAAGTATGAAATTTACTAAAAAAACTGTTATTATTGGAGCTATTGGGCTTATCTTCATCATCGGAGCAGCCACAGGAATCCCTCTCTTCTTTTACGCGAAAAGTAATCGCTTAACCATTACATTTATCTATCGTGCCGGAATTATGCTCGAACACAATTCCAAAAGAATTTACATAGATCCGTATGTCTTGCTGGGCGATTATAGTAAAAAACCAGCGGACGCTATTTTCATTACCCACTCGCATGAAGATCATCTTAGTACGTATGATATCAACAAGATATACACAGAGTCTACAACAATATACTGCCCGACGACCGATGCTTCTCTGCTTGCACAATACAACACAGTTCCTCTAGAGCCTATGGAAGAAGGGATGTTTGGGAAAATTCCTTTTCAAGCATTTCCGATGTATACCGAAAGTGTAATACATCCAGAAGAAAATAACTGGTTGGGGTATATTCTCGATTTCAATGGATTCACTTTGTTCCATGTAGGAGATAGTGATTGCATTCCTGAATATGCGCAATTAGAGGGAAAAATCGATGTTCTCTTCCTTCCTATCTACGATTCGTACAATATGATGGGACCTGCAGAAGTAAATCAAACCATACACATAATCAAACCACGCTATATGATCCCCATCCATTATTTAGACGAGGCACTCGAGGAATTCGAGAACGATTATGTACCTTATTTAACTGATACGATCTTCCTCCGACTTCAATTAGGAGAATCCCATACGTTCAGACTGGCACAGGAAACATAAAAAAACCATATCCAAAGCTTTCTCTTATTAATCTATCAGAATAAGAGAAGGATGTACATAATGACAATACTAGTCACATTTCCGATGAAATGGGATACAATGGTCGCTGTTGTATTTTTCGTTTTATGCCATAAAAGTGGAATCAATAAAGAATTGAACAAAATGGTCGGAAAATTGAACCAATTATGCGCATGTATAATCCACCACATCAAACTGTGAATCACCCACGTCCATTTTCCATGCTCTTTTTCTTGTCGAGGATATACATACCCTCTGAAATACAATTCTTCCGCAATAACATTGATTACTATCAAAATAAATAACAAGATCCCTTGATAAAAAGTTGGATTCATTAGAGATACAATTGCCTGAGCTTCGTAATTACCCGGAAAAGGGATTGAGATAGTAAAATTCCCAATTATCCATTGAATTAACATTCCCAAGCCAAGAGGTAAGAGGAAAGTAGGAATAAATAAGATAAAAATCCATTTCCAATCGTGCCATGTTAACTTCTTCAGGTTAAACCGTATTTGAAGGTTTTCCCACGTTGCAGGCATATTCTTGTCTGTTTTATAATAATAAAGGGCAATTGATAAAAATAAAATTGTCAAAAGTCCAGCGATAGAACTGAAAATATACCCATTTATTGGTCCATATCGTCCTAACCATCGGGGGAACAACCCATAATACATCGCTATCATAATTCCCCCAGCAATCGCAAAGATTCCTAATGCTGGGAAAAATCTGAGAGGTCTAATTTCTATTTCTTCATAAATTTCGGGTGGGGTGTCGGACATATTTTATCACTTATTCTTGTCTTTTATCTCCTTTACGCATATGATAATTATATTATAGCTTAAGACCCATACAAACTAAATCAAAGAACTTACCATCGATGAACATTCCTCTACTTACTCTTCCCTCTTCAACGAATCCAAGCTTCTTATACAAATGTATTCCTGCATGATTTGATTCTTTAACGTGAAGATTAATTTTCTTTAGATTCCCATCAGTTTTTGCCCAATCAATCAGATATTCCAACAATGCTTGTCCTACGCCAATATTCCAGTATTTTTTTTTCAGACTTAATCCTAATTCGCCACTATACCTCATCCTAGGTAATGATGATGCACTAATATCTGAAACCGCCATTAATTCATTATCAATCTCACCCACTGCCATAATTTTGTGGGGATCTACCTCTAAAGAGGAGATGTATTGTTTTTCCATCTCTTCCGTGAAAGGAGCTTCTCCTTCTCCAAAGGAAAGATTATCTGATTCTGTAGAAACTTGATTAATATATTCTACTAATGATCTAGCGTCCTGCATCCTTGGAACTCTGATTGTGAGAATAGTTCCGTTTTTTAACATAACCTTTCGTGTAGGAAATGTTGCCATGGTAGTTTACCTAGTGATTCGATTTTTACCACGAATCCATAAAAATATTGTGAGATCATTGAACAGAGCAGAACTGATAAATAACTGCCCCTTCAAGTTTTAAAGGTACTTTTTACCAAAGAACTAGTAGAGGTGTTATAAAAAAAAATGAAAGTTTGGATTGTACACGATTCTACATTTGGGAATGGAAAGTCACTTGCTGAAGCTATGGCAGAAGTTTTTCGACAACAAATAGAAGTGGGAATTGGACATATAAAGAAAATAACTCCCCGGGATGTAGCAAATGATAAACCTAATTTGATCATCGTTGGAACTCCGGTTCGAGCGTTTTCAACAAGTTTTGCTTCCAAAATGTGGATTAGGGGGTTGAAGAGACAATTACGTGAAGTAAATCATATAATTCCACTGGGGATGGTATTTCTTACACATGCAATGCCAAAAAAAATGGTGGAAATTTGGGGAAAACGATTTCATAAAATACTTGACCGTGGGATTGCAATTGCGGAAGTCTATCCTGGTTGGTTGTCGGGACGGGTTAAAGACACACAAGGACCCTTAGAAGAAGGTACAACAGAAAATTTTGTACACACCGCCAAACAGCTACTGGAAAATATGGTGAAATGAGGATTTAAAAGATATCGGATTTATCTCTATTTCAGTATATTCAATGTCCGTATATTGTGGACAAGATCTCCATACGTCCAATCTCTCTTTGTTCTTCCTTTACAAAAGATGATATCGCCCACTTGAGGGTTCTTTTTATCATACAAACTTTCACTGATCTGGGCAAACACTTCCGGAAAATCTATTTCCGGCTGTCCTTCGAGTTCGTAGATTCCATTTATCAAGTGAAGTATGTATTGGTAGAATTCTCTTCCCTCATAACTTTGTTTACGTTTCTCGATTTCCTTAATTTCTCCTTTATTAATGGTAATCCGTTCTCCTGAAGGAAAAATTGACGGTTTAGTTGATCGTGGTTTAGCCTTTGGTTTAGGCTTATCTTCTCCTTTATCTTCCTCAAATGTACTTTCTGCGGGATTTTGTTCTACCGAAATTAATCCTCTAAAAAAATTTTGAACATCTTCAATATCAAATTCTCCAGGGGACAGTTTCATAACTACTTTATCAAATTTATTCGGTTCAAAATTTATTTGGATGCTTTTGTTCTTAAATTCCTTAAATATAGAACATCCAAATGGCATTTTTCCGTGTGCCCGAACGAATTCCACCAAGGATTTAGTGAGAACTTCGCTTATTTCACTTTTATTGGTTCGTTCGACTCCCATATCCGTAGCAATAAACCAATACTTCTCGAAAAAGCCCTCAGGGGCTCTTTGATTCAACCACAAAATGTCGTTTTCCTCTACGATATAGGATCCCATATTCCGAACATTTTCGATAAATCCAAAATCCAAACAGCGAATATGTTTCCACCAGTTGGATTCATATCCATGCTCCTCTTTTACTTCAAATAAATTGACTTTCATGGGTCTCTCTTTAAGAATGTGTACATTATTTTTCTCGTCCCACATATTTAAATAAATATTTCTCCATGATAAGATGGGTGTAAACAGTGGGAAAGAATCTGCCCAATATTGGTGTTTTAGGGTGGGGCATATCTGGCGAATCTTCATTTATGGGTGCTCTAGCAAGAATTATGGAGTATTATAATGAGTACATTGACTATATAGATCTGATGGGATTTTCAGGTGCTGCTTTTCGTATCAATATTGCTCAGCCACAATGGTGTCCCAGTGCTCCAGACATGTTCCCCAAGTTACACTTTTCCAAATATTTAGGATATGAACTTACGCCGTATTTCAATCCCAGTAAAGATGAAAGCAAACGAATAGAGACCCAAAAAGATTTCATCAAGCTAATTAAAAAAGAAATTAACAAAAATCACCCCGTAATAGCCATTGATTTAGTAGAGGTTCCCGAATGGGGGATTATCACTGGATACAAACGTTCGGATTTATACTGTCGCACTTATTACGATGGAATTGATAAAAATTACGATAAACATCCTCTACCTGCATATAATGTCGCCCAGAAGATTCCTTGGGGATTGTTTACAGCTAAGAAAATCGGAGAACCTCTTGATAGAAAAATATCTGTAAAAGAAAGCCTAATTTGGGTTCTTAAACATTGGTCAGTTGGCAAAATTGAAGAGTCTTCAGATGGATATTATGCAAATGGAATAAATGCGTATGAAACATGGATTGAACAACTCCAGGATGAAGATCGTCATCAATATTCCCATGAACAAACACACCAACAAGTCAGCATGGCGAATGTGCATAATTTTCTTGAACGTAATCCCTATTTGATGAACATGATGGCAAATGCATGGATGTATAATGCATACTATGATGCACGAGCAACCGCAGTTCAGTTTATTGAGCGATTATCTAGTGAATATAAGGGAGTAACCCAAGATTTAATTCGACAACTCTTAGATGTTTTCAAGATCATCGAGAATTATTGGTACGAAGGGTGGTTAGATTTTCCATTTCCTTTTTGGGTGGATTGGGAACATAATAGGATAAACTGCTATGGAAAACACGGGATACGCTATGTTGAAGGGATAACAGTATGGGATTCCACTATGCGAAAACGTAGTTCTCACACACTGAAATTAATTCGGGAAGAGGAAAAAAAAGCCTATTCGATTTTGGCAAGGCTGGTAAAATTTTTGTAAAGAAAAAAAATTAGAGAAGATGGAATCCTAGCATATCGGGTGTAAAAATAAACAATGCGACCGAGAAAAGTACTGTCAATACGGTTCCTATACTGCATAAAATCAATGCGGTTTTGTTCTGTTTATTTTTTCCCTCGGTTTTAATGGATTTAATTGTCACAAATAACCAACCAACCGTGAATGGAATGAATAGAGGAACACAGAACGCTGCTATCGCAAATAATAAAACAATGCGAGAATCTCGTTTTTTCCTATGGTATTCTTCTGTTTCTTCTACGATATTCACCCATTCGGCATTGTAAAAAGCTTCTTCTACAGCTAGATCTCCTTTTTCATACCATTTTTTCGCACGGAGGGATTCTGGTTTTTTCACAGGAACGATGTAGTACCCTATGGTGCCCATGAACCATTCTAAAGATCCACGATAATTTGCTTTCTCCCATAGCCTCATTACTACATGATAGGTTAATAAAGTAAATCCGATCTGCACAAATGTTCCAAACCACATTGTATGGTCATATGCTCCTAATCCACTTTGCCACCACCCTAATTTAGAATTAAGCCATGTTGCCACCGAACCCGTTCCAAAAAAGAGTTGTGGAACCCAAAAAGCCATAGACGTGTAAATATATTGTTGATTATAATTGGAAAATGCCGTAAATCCAAATCTCCGAACAAATTTGGTTTTATCGGCAAATCTCTTTCCTTTTCCCCTAAACTCTACGATATATAACATAGCCAGAGTTGCCATAAGCCCCCATCCTGTGACTGAGCAAAATTGCCATAACCAAGACCACCAGGTCAAATAAGATCCATATTGTGGGTAATCGGGAGCCCAATGCCTATGGAACGAGATAAGCCTGTAAATTCCGACTGCATCATCGAAGTTTTGAGGAATTATTTTTATCATCATAATAATGATCCCTACTGCTCCAATAAGGAACATCCCAACCGCAATCATCAGCATAATTTTCATGAACCCTTTGAAAATCGCTTTTTCTGGTTGAACAACTGCTATTCCAATTATACTCCCAATAAAGGTCACTGCAAGATACGGAAATAGTGGTTCCATAGGTGCTGCCCATAATCCAAAGAACCATCCTTTGACGATATCAATAAATCGAGAGTTTAGTAAATGAGGTTGATATTGGGTATATCCAGCTATTATCCCATCGCTATTTATGTAATAATCACCAACTATTCCCCACGGAAAACCCGGATACACATTGGAAATTCCTTTCCAAACAAAAGTGGTTGATGCGAGAACAATGACTGCGAGTGCTGCATAAATTGCCATTTGGATTTTTGGCTTTTTCCACAATCCTTTAACAGAGATGATACCGTGAACCAATCCATTAACGATAATACATAAGGCGATAGTATGTATTGCCTCAATCGTACCCCACTGTGTGAAAACTTTGATCCAATTCACTGTTAATGGGAGGTCTAAACGTCTAGCAATATCTCCAATACCACCCCAATATCCTGTAGTGCTTTCTGTAAGCATTGCAAACAAATAGATTATGAAACCAGTAATAACTTGTCTCAAGGCAAGCATTCCCGCAGATCTTCCTTGCATTAATTGTTTTTGCATACTAATCATATTTGCAATGGATGAAACTAGCAAGAACAGTCCTGCTAATCCTCCAAGGAAGGGTAATACTACTAACGCAATAATATTGATCATAGGTAGATAATCTACTTGACTAATAAGTCCATCAACATCTAATGCATCCCCAATGGAATGGAGAATTAGCATTAAGAGAATGGCAATTCCCCGCATAAAATCTATACTTGCATACCTTTTCATTTTGCACACTTCATAATAGAACACTCTTAATTCAGCTAATTAATATAAAAACATTCAATTTTGAAAAAAAAACTAAAAAAGAGATTAAAAAATTGGAATTCCAAGCATGGTCGGATTCAACACGAATAATGCGATAGTGAACAACCCGGTTAATACAGTTCCTATGATGCATAGAATTAGCGCAATCTTATTCTGTCTATTCTTGCCCTCAATCTTTCTAGTTTTAATTGTAACAAATAACCATCCGACAGTGAAAGGTACGAATAACGGAACACAGAACGCCGCAATTGCAAATATCATAGTAATGCGTGAATCTCGTTTCAATCGATGATATTCCTCAGTTTCTTCAATGATATTCACCCATTCCGCATTATAAAAAGCTTCTTCTACAGCTAAATCTCCTTTTTGATACCATTTTCTCGCACGGAGGGATTCAGGTTTTTTCACAGGAACAATGTAGTATCCTATGGTACCCATAAACCATTCTAAAGATCCACGGTAATTAACTTTCTCCCATAGTCTCATTATACTCCAATAGAGCAATAGAGTAATCCCAATTTGAAGGAATATACCGCCCCACCCCACTGGTCCATACGCAGGAAGTCCGTATATTTGTGGAACCAAAAATGCGACAAGAGGATAGAAATATTGCATATTATAATTCGTAAAAGCAGCAAAGCCAAAGCGTCGTACAAATTTGGTCTTTTCTGCAAATTTCTTCCCTTTTCCACGGAACTCAACAGCATATAGCATGGAGAGTGTTGCCATTAATGCCCATCCAGTTACTGCACAGAATTGCCATAACCAATCCCAATTACCAATGTACCCCCCTAATACCTCTGGAAGATCTGGATACCAATGTCGGTGGTATGATATGTATTGATACAATTCTGCAGCATGATCAAAATTGACACCAATAATTGGAACAAGCATTAAGATGATGCCTACTGCGCCTACGAGGAACATGCCAACGGCAATTAATAACATGATTTTCATAAATCCCTTAAAAATTGCTTTATCCGGTTGAGCTAAAGCTATTCCAACTATACTTCCAATAAAGGTGACTGCTAAATATGGAAATAAGGGCTCCATTGGTGCAGCCCACAATCCGAAGAACCATCCTCGAACAATATCTCTGAATGAATCATATAGAAGATGAGGTTGGAATACGTCATTGCCCTGAGGTGTAGTTCCCCATGGGAATCCTGGATAAACGTTTGAAATTCCTTCCCAAACAAATCGGGTAGAAGCAAGAACACCAACAGCTAGAAACGCATATATTGCCATTTGAATCTTAGGTTTTTTCCATAATTCTTTCACAGAAATTAACCCATGAATTAATCCATTGATTATCACACACCATGCAATCGTGTGAATTGTCTCAAAAGTACCCCATCGGGTGAATGTTGTACTCCAATCTATTATTATTGGGGTAACGTTCAAATGTCGGGTTATACTCATAATTGAACCGTGATACCCAATCGTGCTCTCGGATAGACACGCAAATATGTAAATAATAAAACCCGTAAATACTTGTCTTAATGCAAGCATTCCCGGAGATCTACCATTCATCAATTGCTTTTGCATGCTGACCATGTTTGAGATAGCTGAGACTAGTAAAAATAATCCTGCCAATCCCCCTAGGAAGGGTAACACCACCAAAGCGATAACATTGATAAACGGAATAGTATTTAATTGTCCAACTAGACCATTTACATCGAGATAATCACTGATTGAGTGAAGGATAAGCATCAAAAGTATAGCGACTCCACGCATGAAATCAATACTAGAAAATCTTTTCATTATAAAAATCTCCAATTTTTCATTTTTCGATTATTCCTATATTTTACCGTGAGATATAAAAAGGTTCAAGTTTGCATTAATTTGTATGAGTGAAGAGAGAGAACCATTCAAAGAAAGACTTGGTTTACTTATGAGGTTTTTATTGGGATTTCTAATCCAATTCCCTATCTTATTCATTCCCGCTTGGACATTAATATGGGCTGAGGGCTGGGTTTGGATTGGAGTATTTCTTATCTATGCGACGAGGTTGGTAGTATATCTTCTAAAAAATGATGTTGAATTATTGAAAAAACGTACCACATTTAAGCTTCCTAAACAGATATGGGAAAGATACATCATGTACGGATTTGTAGTGACTATAGGATTAGTTTGGATAATTCCGGGTTTGGACTATCAATTAAATTGGTCTACAAATACATCCACGGGAGTGATGTCGTGGACAAACATCATCTGGTGGGTTGAACTTATAGGGATAATTGGAGTTGGGTGTTCTCTTCTAATTATATACAATGTTATGAAACATAACAGTTATTTGGCAAGAATTGTGGAGATTCAAGGAAAGGCAAGGCATAGAATGATTACAACAGGTCCATACCGCGTGCTCCGTCATCCTATGTATGCTGCATTTATACTTCTTATGCTGAGTGTACCTCTATTACTAGGTTCTTATTATGCACTAATTCCGGGATGTTTGACAGGTGTATTATTTGTTTTTCGGACAATATTAGAGGATAAAATTCTCCATGAAGAACTGGCAGGGTATTCCGAGTACGCCCAAAAAACCAGATACAAATTAATTCCCGGTATCTGGTGAACCCTTCATATTTCATAATATTGATTAATAGAGAGTCATTTCTCTTCCAAATGAGAGGACAAGAATTCACCATCGAGAAGTTTTCTATTACCATGTATGAAAGAGTGTATAAACTGTGGGAACTAGGGAATCTTACCTTAGGTTCATCTGATACAAAGGAACGAATTCAAAAAGTCGCAGAACGGAATCCCGAAACATTTCTAGTGGGGAAAATTGGGGAAGAAATCATAGCGGTTGTAATGGGGATGCATGATGGATTCCGTGGTTATATATATCATCTTGTTGTGGATCCCAAATTTCGTTCCAAAGGATACGGGAATCGTCTTATGCAAGAATTACACGCAATTTACACACAACTTGGAATTCTAAAAATACATGTCTTAATCGAAAAAAGAAATAAGCAAGTACAGGAATTTTATGATAAAGTAGGATGGCATAAAAGAGATGACCTCATGATCATGTCTTATATTCCGGATAATGATGCCTATTCCCGAAATCCTAATTAAAATTCTTCACTAATCGCTTCAATAACTCGTATAGAACTCCGACATCTTCAATATTTAATCGTTCTGCAGG
>SDNX01000072.1 GCA_004524545.1 Promethearchaeota archaeon | reverse complement strand
GGTGGTGTCACGGCCGACCTTAACGAAATTTTTGCTTGGAGCATCAATATCATGCACATCTGCTTCGAGCAATTTCACATCAAACACAGATTTATTTTCAAACACAAATTTACACTCAAATCGGTTCGGAGTTTCGTCTAATTCATCTACTGAAAGGTATACATTGTTATTTGTTGAACTTTTGAATTTCTCAGCATCTGTTTTCACCCCACTTAGGAGGTATGGGGCAGTATATTTCGCTAAGACTTTTCCAGACCGTACTTTGGTATCTTTATCTTCAACGGTGATGTATAGTTTATATTTGAAAATTTCGTCCCGTCCTGCTGCTAAATCATCAATTGTCCACTTTATTGCCCGTTCTCCGTCCACATCCTCTGTCTTGACAGAAACATCTGTATATTCTTCAGGTACGAATTTAACAATTTCAAGATTCTTTAAATCTTCGTCAGAATCATTATAAACCCTGATCTTTCCAAAAATCTCATTTTTCTTACCCAAGATGAGGGAGTAACTCGGATTTTCTTCATCTAAAGAAAATTCTTCAGTGACCTTCAAAATATTTTTTGGGTCACCCTTTACTTTATATTCCGTTTCTTCAGATTCTCCTGGATTAATTTCACGAATTTCAATAGTTCCATCGAGATCGGTGCTTCCTGTATCATCTAAATCTAATGCAACATCCCAGATTCGGTCTTTATCACTGGTGTTTTCAATGGTAAATTTACCGGTAGTTTCTGTTTCGGTTTCTGCCGGTTCACCATCATGAGTTAGATATAGGCTGACGGATTCATTAAAGGTGATGGGAATGAGTTTCAAGTCTTTGTCTCGACGAGTTTCTCTCTTCTCATCCTCTTTGGGTTTTGTTTTTTTATCTCTTTTAGCCATTGTATCACAACTTCTAAATTTTTATAATTATTTATGCGATATACTAAATCGACGATTTAATATCAGCTTCCATTTATAAAAAACCGATCTAAATGTTATATAAAATAGGAAGAAGCCATCTAGAAGACTAGATATTAGGTTAAGGAAAGAATGTCATCCTTTATTCAGCGAGATCTGGAATTTTTCCTCGTTTTTCTCGAAGATCACGAATAATGAGGAGGCTTCCATTAGTGAGTAGAACTAACCCCGCAATTATAAAAAATATAATGGTAACATTTGTTTCAAATTGCTTGAATGCCCAACCCAGCAGAATTAACATAACGAGACCTCCAAATAATCCGTTTCTTAAAAAACTTGATGCAGATAAAATCGAGGCACGATGTTCTGAGGGAATTAATTTATTTTGATAATTATCAGTTAGTAGCCAAGTAATATTGCGATTGATATTAAAAAAGACCAAAACAGTTGTAAGTACATACCACTGTGCTGCCAAAGCTAAAGCTATAAATAAAATTGTTTGACCTCCTACAACCATGTACAATATCCATTTTTTCCCAATCGATTTTTCAATTTTATCAATGAAATAAGATACTACCGCACTCACTCCTCCGATACAGGCAAAAATCAACATTGTATAAAATTCTCCAACAAAGTTCTCAAGATGCGTCTGACTGAATGTGTCCCAGTATCCCTCAGCGAATACATCAACAAAAAGGGCGAATACGACCAACCAAAGGAGGTTTTTTAATCGGAAAATATATTTGACACCCAGTTTCATATTATCCCAAAAAGAAATAGTATCCTTGTTATGTTGCATAGGTTCTTGAACCGTAATCAAAATTAGTGAAGCAAGTAAAATAAAAAAAGCCCAGACCCAGTAGGGTAAATTAGGGTATGCTACATAGAGAAAAGATCCCATCAACATACCCGTCACATTTGATATTGTGCTGTATGCACTAATTCGTCCACTGATCTTTAGATATTCTTCCTCTCTTTGTATTTGAATCAAAGTATCATATAATAAAGCGGATCTTGCTCCTGATCGAAATGAAAACTCCAATCCATTTAGAATGCCACAAAAAATAAGAACACCATAAAATCCGCCAGAAAATAGACTTTTGCTAGCAAGAAGTACAGCCATGATTAAAAATGATGTATTTGATAGTAAAACGGAGTATTTTCGACCAATTTTATCTGCAATAACCCCTGTAATTAAATCAGAAGCCACAATTACCAAAGAAGTAATTGCTTCATAGATCCCAATATACAGGGAATCATACCCCAAATAATTAAAATAGATAATATACAGAGAACCAATTAATCCAAAATGGTAAAAAACATCCGATACTGCGATTTTCCAGATATTATTTTTCATTTTATGGTTCATATTCAATAAAAAAAGGAATTTTACATATTAATTCTTGTCAGTTTTGTGAAATCTTTTGTGGACTTCGTTGAATCTTGCAAGAGCATCGGATTTAAGCTCAAATTCTTCTGCTGCATCTGAATCAAATAAATTTCTGGATAGCTCTGCTGCTTCACGATATAGACTATATGCTTCGTCGAGTTTATCATTTCGCAAAGCATTTCTAGCTTTATCTACGATTTTATCACGTTGTTGTCTTAATCCAGGGACTGATCTCATGCGCTTAGCTTTATCATGAAAATCTCTGGCTAGATCACTTTCTTGCAATTGTTCCGCATATTTCATTGCTTTGGTGAATTCTCGTTCAGCACGTTCCCAAGACTCTCCTTTCATCGCTCTCTCAGCATTTCGATTAGCTTGATATAATTTCCGAGGCACTTTTTTTACAATTTCTAATAAATTCTTTGCCTCCTCAAATTTCATTTTTTTATTTAAACTTTGGACCCGCTTTGCTAATCGACTTTCCAATTCTCGTTTATTTAAAGCAATTGTTGGGATTTCAAAATAATCGTAGTAGACATCACTGAGTTTCACTTTAAATTCTGCTTCGGACATTTCGGGGTTTTGTGTAAAGACTTCTGTAACCACCTTTACTCCTTCTCTAAAATTCTCGGGTGAATCACTTGGTTTCAATACAACTGTGGTAATCATTTTATGTGGTTTGCGGTTTTTCAAGTAGTTTTCTATGTAAGAAACAAGGTGGTATTCTGGTTTGGTTAATACGAAGAGTTTCTTGTCCATGAGTCCCATTTGTAATTGGAGAATTAAATTGTCATCAATTTGTATTTCATCCTCAGCGTTATCGAAATGGGTTCCTAATATTACAGATTTTCCTTGAGCATCAATATCGATAATAAAACATCCATTTGGCATTTTTCTAGTTCCTTTTTTACAATTCCTCACAAGGTATTATTGCAATTATTAATATATTTATAAAGAAAATACATCCTAAAGTATTTTGCACATTGCTGGAAGAGAATGATAATGAAATCTACGGAAAATCCCATGGCTCATTCACTGGCTTGTTTTAGAATCGAAGACTTCAAATTCTTTCATACGGGGGATATGAAGAATTGTGTTGTTCCGGACACGATCAAGAATTTCACAAAAGAACAATATGCCCGTATACGATTTCATGTTCTTATCTATATCCCCACCTTGGATAGTTTTCTCTTAAAGAATGAAAACTCTCAGGATTTTCCCAATACGGTAAGTTCCTTCACTACATTAATTGAATACTCTCCCTTATTTACTTATGAATATATGGAATCATTTGTTGCGACACAAATTGCCATTCAAACACAGTTTTCTGTTTCTGATTTTCGTTTTCACAAAATGCAATTAGCAAAAACCGTGGATGGCTCCTCTGAGTTAATTTATTATCTAGTAGGCTTTTCTCACCTTCCAGATCAAAGACACAGTGATAATAATTTTAACGTTGCAAATCGAGCACAAATTCAAGAGCATCTGAAGAAATTTCCTATTTGGGAGGAGATAACTCAAAAAAATTTTTTAAACCTAGAGTCTAAATCCCAAAAATATCCTATAGGATTAATAATAGGAAGATTTCAACCATTACATAACGGTCATGTCTATTTATTCAAAAAAGCGTTAGAAATTGTGGAATGTTTAAAAATAGGAGTAGGTTCCTCTCAAATGAGTAACCAACCAAAAAATCCTTTCTCATTTAATGACCGGCAGATGTTTATTGAGGCTGCATTAAATGATGAGAACATAGCACCAACTGATTTCGAGGTGTATCCTATCCCGGATCTTTTTAATTTTGAAAAGTGGATGGAGAGTATTTTTTTGATCGTCCAAAATTTTGATGTTATTTTCACGAATAACCTCTGGATTGGGCGCTTAATTCAAAAACGCGGGAAAATACTCATATACGGATTAAAATACAACATTAGTAAATTCAATGGTACAAATATTCGGGAATTAATGCGAAAGGGGAATCTGGAGTGGAAATCACTTGTACCATCTTCAATTATTCCCTTTCTTGAACAATGGTTAGTACATAATCGAATTTGATTTTTTTTTATTTTTATGAAGAGCTTGGAAAAATCCTTATATACCATTTAGACTTTTTGGGATTAGAGCACGATGGAAAATATAAAAGCCCTAGCGCTAGAAGTTGTAGAATCCCTAAAAGCAGCAAATTTAAGATTAGGTCTAGCAGAATCGATAACTGGTGGTTTGATTGGACATTTAATTACAAATATCGATGGAGCAAGCCGAGTATTCCTGGGGGGTCATATAGTGTATAGTGCAGAAGCGAAATGTGTCATGTTAAATATTCCAATGCATAATATTCATGAAGCTGGTACAATTTCCGAAGAAGTAACAAAAATGATGCTAAACCAGATGGCGGAACTCCCATCGGATATTAATCTTGCAATTACCGGAATTGCTGGACAGCCAGTTGAAGGTCTACCTCGTGGAACCGTTTTTATTGGGATGAATTGCTGTGGAAACATTACCGTTCAAAAGTTTAAATTTGATGGGACGCGTGAAGAAATTAAACAACAAGCTGCAGCGCAAGCGTTAAAACTTATTTTGGAATACATTGAAACTGTTTAGTATCCAATTTTCGACCACTTTCTCTTTTTACGTACCTTTAATACAGAAACCACTTGTTTTTCTATATGGAATATTTATCAATTGATGGTACAATGGGAGAGGGAGGGGGTTCAATCACTCGCCTAGCTGCTGGATTCTCCATTTTATTTAATCAACCCATTCATCTCAAGAATATTCGCGCTAATAGAAGTCCACCTGGTCTGCGTTTACAGCATCAATTAGGACTAGAGAGCCTTCAAAAACTGTCTAATGGAGAGTTAAGTTCCATAGAAGTAGGCACAACAGATTTAAAATTTGCTCCTGGAACAGGGGGCGAGAATACCTTAGATGTGAACATTAAAACTGCTGGATCTATTGCTTTATTGAGTCAGACTATCCAAACTGCGTTTATTCATTCAAATTCGGTTAAATCAATCAAAATAAATTACATTGGAGGAGGGACGTTTGGGAGAGGCGCACCCGATCCCTATTATCTCAACAATGTAACCTATCGATTTTTTTCACAAATGGGATATAAGTGTCATATTGATGTTAAAAAGAACGGATACTATCCCAAAGGGGGGGCAATGGCTTCATTAACAATCGAACCTATTCGAAATGTATCCGATCTTAAACCCTTAGTGATTACCGATAAGGGAGATTTGCATAAAATTTGTGGAATTATCTCTTGTTCTGAAAATTTGCAAAAACCCAAGGTTGCAGAACGAATATATCAAAGCATTTTCGAAAATTTAAGAAAACATCCACACTATTTTCATTTATCGGAAGAAGACGTACAAATAGACCTGTTATATGAGAGAACATTGAATCCTGGAGTGGGTTTAAGTATATGGGCAAACTATGATCACACGGTAATTGGAACTGGGACATTACTTGGAAAACAAGGTGTGCCCTCTGAAAAAGTAGGTAAAAATGCAGTCGATCACCTCATCCATGAAACAGTAAATTCCGCGACCGTGGATAGTTATGCAGCTGATCAGCTTATTCCTTTAATGGTAATGTGTCCATCCGAATCCAAAATTCTTGTGCGAGAGGTCACATCTCATTTAAAAACAAATATTGATTTATTACAGCAATTTCATCCCCGAAATTATATTCTCAAAAAAGAAGGGGATTTATGGGTGCTACAATATAAGTCTTGGAATTAGGTAAACAAAGGCGATATGTCTGTATTTGATGAAATTTACTATTCTGTGAAGAAAAAATTGAAAAGATTAAGGTATTTCGGAGAATCGCAGTTGGATTTTTAATGCCTCAAACATGATAAATAGTTTTTTAGGATGGGAGACTGATATTTCTTATAATTACGAACATTTAGGAAACACTTAGGAGAGAACAATTTCGTTCTCAAATGGGAAATCATCGCTCCAATTTCCTGTTCCATCAAGAGGTTAGCCAAAACATGAGATGCGTTAAATGTGGAAATGAGGTAAACAAGGAAGACTTCGTTTGTATATATTGTAATGCTAGGTTACGAGAAGAGAAAATCGAAAAAATTTCCTATTTCCGCAGGGTTACAGACGAAAAATGGGTCAGCCCCGAAAAAGGTTGGCGGCGTTTCCTTCTAGTTTTCACAAACCCCTCACGAGCTTTTTGGGATATCGTACGATATCGAGAAAAAATTGGTAGTTGGGTTAAAGTATTACTTCTCTCGGCTGTAATTTATGGATTTTATGGATTAGCAATATTTATCCATCTTCGAACGGGGGGTATTGTCGGTCAATTTTATCTCCGTCTTTTAAATGGATTAAGTGCATACTTTATGTTTTTCATCTTCGGGTTTCTGTACTGTTTTCTAGTGTATATGATCTCCATACAACTCTTCTCAATCGGAGCAAATTTCTCTATTGGCTTAAAAAGTCAATTGCAACTGCGATACGGAAAACGTAAAGAAAAGAAAGAAGATGAACAAAAATCAACAACAATGTTGGAAGCAGAAGGCATCTATCCGACTGCTCTACCTAGTCATCTAACCGCTCAAAAATCCAAGAAAATTGCAATAATGCTGTGGGGTTTTGCACCCATGTTATTAGCCTACGCAGTATCTACAATCTTATTGTTTGTATTTTTACCAGTCGAAGATGTTTCAAGTCCCATAACAGTTGCCGACTTTGCAGATATCACTAATTCGTTGGTTTGGGGGGTGACTGATTGGATTCAGGTTATTGTGTTGATTGGGTGGGTACCCATAACTATGACGATCGCTATCAGGGAATTGGTTAATGCTTCCACTTTTCGAGTGTATCTATCTTGTCTTATTGTAGCAATTCTACTTGGTTTTTTATTGTATTTCTTCCGTCCATCATTCTTATTTAATACTGCTGGAGTATAAAATGCCGGTCCCAAGCAGACTCGAATTGGAATCGCAATTGTTTGCTATACTTAAAACATTAAAAACTGTTCATAAAGATGTAACAGCTGGAAAAATCTCGTATTCCTCCTATTGTAATCTCGTTCGGCAAAAAATTAATGACCTGATGATAGTAGAACTGACTTTCCAATCCAAAAGGTTAGAATTTAGCACAATTTTAAACGAAATGAAAGTTTCAGAAGAATTTTTCTCCATAATTCCCCAGATTAATGAATTTATATCCCTAATAGAAAAAAAGCACAATCAGTACTCTGAAAAATCACTAACAAATACAGAAAAAAAACTTGCAGAAATAACGGGAACTGAAAACAAAATTGCAATTTTTGGTCAATATACATTAAATCCCATTAAATTGGCAAATCTGGCTTCCGATATTGCTGTGAGTTTCATTACGATATTTGATTTTTTTAAAATGGAATTGAACGACTCAAATTTACTTCATGATAGTTTCCAACGTCTTGAAAATGCTCTCAAAGAATTTCCTGGATTAGATGAATTATATCTAGACACTAAATTCGAAATAAGAAAAATGAATTTGGAATTCACCAAAGATAATGCTCAAGCTTTCTACTTATCTTTTGAAAAACTCTACCATCGCTATCTCGCTGTGCTAAAAAATCCAAATCATCTGTAAAGTTAAAAAGTCAAGAAAAAAACTGTTTTTTATGGAGTTTTTTGATGCAGACTTACATGTTCACAGCCCTCACTCGATAGCAGTTTCAAAAAATATGAACCTAGAGAATATCATTCACACGTGTAAATTGAAAGGTCTCAAAATCTTGGGTACGGGAGATATAACTCAACCAGACTGGAGATCGTATCTAAAATCAAATTTATCCTGCAAAAATGGAGTGTATTCCTATCAAGATATGTATTTTATCATTCAAACGGAATTGGAAGACCAAGAATCCATCCACCATGTAATTCTCTTACCAAGTTTTGATGCGGGTGAAGAATTACAAGAAAAAATCATGAATAAGGCAAAAGGTGTAACTGGTGAATATGGGGGTAGACCCCACGTAGATTTATCTCCTCCGGAAATTGTAGAATTAGTAAATGATGTTGGGGGAATTAGCGGACCCGCTCATGCGTTTACTCCGTTTAAATCTATATTTCGCTCTGGAAAGTATGATACACTGGAGGAATGTTATGGATCAACGCTCAAGTATATCCATTTTTTAGAATTAGGGTTATCTGCAGACACTAATTTAGCAGATAGAATGGCTTGCTTGGAAAATATAACCTTTCTAAGTAATAGTGATGCTCATTCGGAAGGACCTCAAAGTTTAGGCAGAGAATTTAACCGATTTGAAATTGATTCCCCGAGTTTTGAGGAAATTTTGAAAGCCTTGAAACGAGAGGATGGTCGGAAAATAAGGCTAAATGTGGGTATGGAGCCCCGATTAGGTAAATACCCTATGATGTTCTGTAAAACATGTAGAATTAGATATAAGATTTTAACTAAAGACGAAGTCACTCCCTATATCCAATCTTTACCTTTACACAAAACTCTATTTGATTCCTATGCGATGGATGATAGTTTCGTGTATTATTTGCTCGAAACTCATGAAGAAGTGATGGATTTTAAAAATCGTGTGGGAAACAAAGAGGTTAAATGTACAAAATGCGCAAGAGAGAAAAAGAAATCCCCTGTATCCCTAGGTGTTTTTGATAGAATTGATCAGATTGCAGACTATGATGCTCCAAAACATCCTAAACACCGTCCCCCCTACTTAGGAACTATCCCGTTAGTAGAAATGATTCGTGCTTTGAAAGGAGTAAAATCTACACGAGCAAAATCTGTCACTAAAATTTATAATACACTAATTGAGAAATTCGGAACGGAATTCAGCATTCTCACGGAAGAACCGGTGATTTCTAAGATTCGTGCAGAAGGTGAGATATATTCATCTATAGCAAATCTAATAGAAGCATTTAAGGAACACACTATTGAATTTATCCCGGGAGGTGGGGGAAAATATGGAGAGATTTCACTAGCAGAAATTTAGGTCTCCAATGTTTTTCTTATAATACCAACAAATAAATCTTTGAATTTTTCTAATAACTTAACTGAAGTGATGAAAATGGAAACTAAGACCGATATTAAAAAAGACCATTCCTCGGGGAATCAAATCTCGTTAATAGTGAAAAACGAAGATATTATTCATGCCCATATCACTTTAGAGTGTCCTTATTGTTCATATAAACGAATATTTAAAAATCAGTTTAGTCCAAGTAAAATGGAACTTATTACGGTTACTTTTAAAATAATCGATTGGTTAACATGTGATAAATGTGATCATCAGTTAAATTTCGCATTAGATTTCTTTATCTGAATCATTAGATCGTTAGGGTCTGTTCCAATTACAATTTGTTGCGATATCTCATTTGTATCCAAGTTTTCTTTTCGTTCTAATTTTCCCTCGACATGAACTAAATCTCCATTCTTACCTTGTTCAAGAAATCTGCCTCGTAAAGTGAAAATTTCAATAAATTTTCCAGTTATCTTTTCATCACCTTTACTTATTTCAATGATTTTAATTCCATATTTTCCAGGTGTGAATATAGATTGTGCATCTTCTACGATTATTCCATTAAGGGATACACGTCCTAAATTTTTAAAGGAAAAATCTTCAAACTGTGGTAACACAGCATTGGTTCTATGAAATTTACTATACCGGATAAAAACGTCTTTTCCATCAATAACAAATTGGTGAGTCTTTTTTCGTTCTATAAAGCTGAAATCCTTAAACTTGATTGGAAATCCCTTTGCTCTGGTTTTGTAATGTTTTCGTAGAGCTCTACTTTTATAAGTGTGAATTCTAGAGTTTTTTGAAGTCAAATTATGAGTTTGAGAAAATAAAAGCTCCAGAAATGCATGTACACTCAAGCATTCTTTTTCTCCATAAATAACAATATCATAATCGGAATTGGTTTCATCTAATCCAACCATGGAAGACCCCGAGAGTCCTATATGGTTTAAAGGGATATTTCCTCCTGTTTGAAGAAAATCAATCAAATTTCTTAAGGTATTATCTTTAGGTGACTGTAAAGTGGTTAATAGATACTCTTCAGGTGCATAAATTGTCTGTATATCTTGATTTGGAACTGATTGAAGTGGAAAATCATATAGATTTGAAGTGAAGATATATTTTGGTTTAAAAAGAGATAAAATCTTAAATCGAGAAGGTATGTCATATAGTTTTATATATACTTCTTGTCCAAAGCGAATATCAGAAACGGAGATTTCATATTTTTGTTCAATATAATTTTTAATCGTCTTTTTCTCTTTCTTTGGTGCATGTTGAAAATTTGAGTCGAAAAATCTAGCCGGAATGTAACGTAGATAGGCAATTTTTCGATCTTTGGGATGCAAATTACCTTTCACATCAAAAATTAACCCATCTCTAGTTTCTAAAAAATCCCCTTCAAATGCAAAATAATGCATTATTCAAACTTGTCCCGTAATTTTTTCATCGTAGTTGTTAATTCTGCATATGCATCATGATGGTGAATGCTTTCTTGTGTGTCTGCACTGATATTTATTGAACAATGATCCGCTAATTGGGAAAATTTGGGTGATGAGAGGATTTTTGCTGCTTCTCTCACAACATCTTCTACAAATCGGGGATTGAGGTGTGTAATTCTTACGAGTTCTGCTTCATCAGGACGCTTTAATATGGATTGGATTTTTCCACTCATTGAATTTTCAATAACGTCTACTAAATCTAATATATCTACTAATTGATCAGAACCATTAGTTATCTCTGATCCTATGACAATTTTTCCAGTAGCGCGCTGATTATGAGATGCAATGGGGATTACATTCAAAATCTCGTCAATCTCTTCATCAGAGAGTTTTTTATTTCGAGATTTGATCAATTCTCTTGAATATTCAACTGACATTTCCTTTGCACATGGACATGCAGTAATTCCCTCGGCTTGTGCTCCTACGTAAACGAATCGGGTGACATCTCCCTCTTTATTTCTATTTGCTATCGCTTTTGAGTTAATGTTATAGGATTTCTGGGCTTGATCTCGATCGGTGGTTTTCCTCTTAAGAAACAGCACTCCATTCATTTCAACTTCTGCATGAGTGGTGTACTCATGTTCTTGAAGCAATAAACTCACTATACGAAGACAAAACTCCTCAAATGAACTGGCAGGTTCAAACGCAGCATTATTAATTACTTCTTCAATGGATTCCGCGGTTCTGCTCATATGAATTCCGCGTTGTGCTCCTGGTAAAGATATATACGCTTCGATCTCGGCATTTACTGAAAATTTTATATCATTACGAATGAAGTCTATCGATCTCACAACATTTCGTATTCCGACCTTATTAATTGGAATTGAAGCTATTGGTTTTTCCGATTGTATATCTCGTTTGAATGGCATTGCTTTTCCTCTTTATAAAAAACATATTGGTGAATGAAAAGTGAATTTTTAATTCTAATCTTACAATTCTTAGGCGCTGATTACGGTAATAAGATTATTTATGTGTTTTTCATTGAATAAACCTATGATCATAGCGATATCAGGACTTCATGGCACTGGTAAATCAGCAGTAGGACAATCCATCGCAACCCATTTTGGGTTGAAATATCACTCCACT
>SDNX01000071.1 GCA_004524545.1 Promethearchaeota archaeon | reverse complement strand
GTTAACTGAATTTAATTTTAATGACCAAATTGTATTTGATTTCTATCAAAATTACCACATAACATGGGGACCTAATCATATTGAGAGGATGATATATAAAATATACTCCGATATAGATTCATGTTCGTTAGCATTTTTGAATTTTGAAGTTCATTTTACGGAGTTTTCTAATCAATATGTGGTGCAATTAACTGAAAACCACTTCGATGAATTATTTGCACAAGTTCGAAGAAAAACTTCATCGGTTCATTTCATCCAAATGAATTTAGAGAATATGAAATGGGACTATCGATATGCTTCCTCGTTTGTTTGGAACCATTCCTACTTCCTCCAGGATACAGTAGGAGGTGAGCACTATGAATTACACGTACCAATTCCTGATGGTATGCAATTTCATTATTCTGGATTTTCTGGTGAACCAAAATACGATTTTGAAGCCGCACAAGACATAATCTTGAATACTGCGGATAGTGCAATACAAGCTAACTTAACCACATGCGGTGCATATGGTGTAGGATTGAACCATACATCTATTAGAGATGAATGGCGGGAAGTTGCCGAAAGTATTGCTCCATTAGCTGAATTTAATTTTACTCGATATGAATCCTCTTTAGTGGAATTATGTGCATTTTTGCTTCAAGATTATCTAAAAGATATTGGTATAAAATTGAACATTTTAGATGCAATATCATGGGACAAATGGGTCACGGAATATTTGGAGAATCCAGAAAATAACACTAAATTGTGTTATTCATTTGGTTCATGGGATCCATATTTCAATGATCCTATTGGTATGATTGAACCATTATATGGAAGCAATGCAAGTAGAAATTGTTACGGTTTGAGTAATGCGACTTGGAACCAAATGTTGCTTGATTCTTACTTGTTATCTGAAGTTACATCACCTACTCGTCAAGAGATATTCCACGAAATTCAAGAACACTTTGTAAAATATCAAAGCCCAACATTTTATATATCACAAATAAGTAGATTAATCGTATTTTCTCGATATGCTATTCGTGATATTCCTGATTTTCGTGATTCAGACAATTTACTGGGACATTGGTACTGGTTCAATGATGAAATTAGCTATTCGTATTGGCATACCGAACCCTTATGGGATTTAAATCCATGGATTTTATTCTCTATGGTAGCCATTTTATCTATTATTACAACTGTCGTCATAATTATGGCTTCAGTTCATATCAACAAGCAAAATAGAATGATTAAGGAGAAGATTGAACGAGGTAAAATTTAATATTCTTGCTCTATAACGATAAGAGAAGATATTTCAACAGAGTCTTGCATCTTCTGTGGTGTAAATTAAAATTAATTTCAAAGGATGAAAAAAAAAATGAATAACAACAATAGGGACGATTTAGAAGAAAAACCTGAAATACCAAGATCAGTTAATAATAAAAAAAAAAATGCTTTTATAAAACGCAACAGCAAAATTTTAACCTTAAGTAGTTTTTTAGTGGGAAATATTGGTCTTTCTAGTCTGTTAGGTTATTCCGTCCCCGTTCAATATGGATATTCTATTGACTCCTATCCTTTCACACGAATATATTTTACATTTACAAGTTTACCCTTGATTTTAATCCAAGCTGGATGGGTGAGGGTTGTCCAAAAACGAATAACACCTAAAAAAGATAGAAATCGTTCAGTTCGATTGTTGATAGAGATATTTGGGATATTAGCTGGAATTTTTGGTTATATTATCGGGATTTATTATGGATTTTCTAAATTCAGCCCATTAGGTATGTCTTTGCCATATAGCGTCTATTCAAATAAACACTCAAAAAAACGCGTAAAGAAAAATAAAAAAAAGAGCAATGGATTATTTTTTTAATCCTTTTTCTTAGGATGAGCCATTAGATAAGTGGTGGGACACTTTCCACCAAATTCTACAGTTCTTATTTAACTCTGAAGAAAAGGAGAATCCAATTTTGTAGTATGACAATTAAGGAACACTAATACGAAAATGCTATAATGATCCTTAGGATTGCTAGGAAGAAAATGATCATTCGCAGCACAATTCTAAAAATACTAATCTGAGATTGATCGTGTTGCGTCTGATGGTTTTTTTTCTCATTGTTGCGCATTATATAACAGGATGCACAATATTCTTCATAATACTCATATTCTTCTTCTGAGATAGTTTTCTTACATAATCTACAATACATTAATTTCTGAGAATAGGAGTGTGATTAAGGCAATGAAGTTAGTACATCAATAATTGATGTTTATCATTGCACCTCATTGAAATCATATTGTAAAATAAGTACTATTGGGAAACTCCGTCTTACATTTTTCACTATCCAATTATGATGAAAAGAAAGTAAAGTAGAAATGTGAGTGATACAGCGCACTTAGAGCATCAAAAGTGTTTCAAAACATAACATCTCCGGACTATCCCAATGGGATTCTGATCTATCTTTTTCTGCGTGAAAACAACGTTTCACGTCTTTTTTAATGAAATTTATATATTCCCCAAATCTTTTTTAGAACGCAATTACTAATGTAATTACTCATCATGACATCTAATCCAACATTACAAATTCGTTTACCAAAAAAGATACTTGAGCAAGTCGATTCATTTGTCAAACAAGGTCTATATTCAAGTAGAAGTGATTTTTTGAAAGAAGCTGTGAGAAAACATGTTTTTGAGTTAAAACAAACAGGTAACCTTCCATATATAGTAGGCCCATTTACTGATGAACAGATTGAAATTTTGAAATCAGACCCCAAGGAATCGATATTCATAGATACGCACTCTATTGATTTTAAAATCTAAAATTGAATTGATTGATATGGATATTGAAGCAGCTTTCAAATTAGAGGAAAAATTACATGTTTTTCGTGTTTTTGTCCGTATAACGAATCCTAAGAACAATATCTCTCTCACCAAGTACTGTCTATTTGATACGGGATACACGGGGCATTTTGCATTGGATGAAAAAACCATACAATTACTAAGATTGAAACAATTAGCGTTTGGAAAAGCCAAAACTATAACAGGAATTGTCCAATTCGAAACTTTCCAAGCAATTATTGAACTGATTGATGACAAAGAGAGGGTAATCTATAAGTTTCAAAACCAGGACGATCTAGAAAACAATCCTGAACTCGTTCCTATTCAAACATTCAATATTAACCTAATAGGGATGAAAGCAATTAAACAAAGATCTTGGGTGATTCCAAAACACCAAAATATGCTGGTTTTACTTAAAGATTAGCTCTAGAACTCTATAGACCCTTAATTACAATTCTCGGATTAAGATCCAAGAACCCATTAATTTCTGCAATTTTCTTAGACGATTTACTACTACCTACCGATAATGCAGCCTCAAATTTTGGAACGAATAATTATATTTTTCCTCGTAAATTTAATTTACTATAGTATACTATAGTTAATTATGAGTAAAACTACGATACAAATTGATGAAGCTATCAAAGATCGCTTGAAAAATCTGAAAATTCATCCCCGAGAACCATATTCAGATGTAATATCTCGCTTACTTGCATTATATCATGATTCAAAAGACGATTACCTTAAATTAGTTCAGAGAATACAAGAGAGAAAAATGAAGGAATTGTGGGATAACGAAGATGACCAAATTTGGGATGATCTATGAGATTAGAATTTGGTGATGTAATACTTGCGGAAATTTTTTTTACAGACAATCCTGAATCAAAAAAAAGACCTGCTGTAGTCCTCTTCGAGGAATTCGACAATATTATTTTAGCTGGAATCACAAGTAATGCTCGAATGAATGGGATTTCGTTGACAAAAAGCGAAGGAGCTATAAAAGAGAGTGTGATAAAAACCAATTACATCTTTACTGTGGCTAGATCAATCATCATTAGGAAGTTATTCTCATTAAATGAACAAAAAAAAGAAATTCTCTGCAACGAAATGAAAACAAAAATATGTGGAAGTTTTATTTAAATTTATATTGTTCTATAATCCTCAAATTCTAGTCTTTCTTGAAAGCTTGCATCTTGAGGAGTCTTCAGAGAAAATTGGAATCACCACATAACAGTTTCCATTTTATATTACATTCCTGAGATTATAGAGAAAAGTTAAATTGAGAAAAAAAAGAAGGAAAAAAATCGACCTATTGCTCAATAAGTAATTCTTCGAGTTGATTTACAAAACTTTCGTACCGCTTGATTCCAAGTTTCCAAAATTCCGGATCCGTCACATCTAATCCAAAAATTTCAGCAATTTCTTTGGGGGATTTACTGCTTCCCGTCGCCAGCGCTTTTTCAAATTTTGGAACCATTCCGGGACCCTCATCAATATATTTTTGATATAATGCATACACAAACAATTGTGCATATACATATGGGTAATTGTAGAAGCGGAAATTGGGGATGTAATAGTGACCCTTCATGGTCCATTCGGATTCCATGAATTCGTCTTCAAATTCTACGGCATCGGCATAAATTCTATCCCGATTTTTCGTCCAATAGTTGCAAATCGTTTTGTAATCTAAATATTCTCCGCGATTAATTGCATCATATAAATCTTGTTCGAACCATTTTCTAGCGGATACTTGAAACGCTGCTTGACCTGCATCATCAAGAACATGGCATAAAATCGCAATTTTCTCTTCTTTTGATGCTTTTTTTAATAAAAGATCAGTTAATAACAATTCCCCAAAAGTGGACGCAGTTTCTGCAACTACCATGGGAGTGAGAGAATTTAGAATATTTTGATTACGGGAGATAAAATACGCATGAATTGCATGCCCGATTTCATGACCTAAAGTGTAAATATCAGCTAGAGACCCGTTAAATGATTGCAACATATAGGCTGATTTTCCTTTATACCAACTTGTACAAAAAGCTCCATTTCGTTTACCGTACCGAGGAGAAGCATCAATATTATTCCGTTTATACATATCCTCAGTATATTGTGCGAATGTAGGACTGAATTGCTTATATGCATTCAATACTAACTCCTTCGCACTCTCCCATGAGTAAGTCGTTCCAGAAGAACTTGAAATTGGAGCCACGACATCATAATGTTTGAGTTTTGGTAAGTTCAAGAGTCTCGCTTTGATTTTGAGATACCTGCGATATACTGTTGATCCTTCATCTATTGCTTTCATTAAACTTTCGATGATTTCATCTTCTGTATCATTAGCGATTAAACTACCATGTAATTCTGAGTCATATTTACGCCGTTTCGTAATATTTACCCAGTCGTTACAAATGCTTCTAAGTGCCGCAGCAAATATATCACTCCCATCTTTTCCTAAAAGAGTGTATATGGATTTGTTAGCAGATTCCCTGGTTGCTCTGTCCGGGTGATGTAATAGACCATTTGCCTCTCCATATGAGAGATTCTTCTTCTCCCCTTCTATTTCTACCTCGAATTTCCTAGTGTTTAACCATTTTCCCTGTAATTCAGCCCAAGCGTTGATTCCGTATTGGTCTTTTTCTATTACCAGCTGTTCCTCAATTTCACTTAATAAATGGGGTACTTCTCTATAAAGGCACTCAAGATAATGTTTGAATTGAGCAAGAAGTGGATCTTCGATATATTCAGGCTTATCAAAAACCAATTTTCCTATCTCCAAGTCAAGAAAAGCTAATTTCTTTTGCCATTCAGCTCCTAATTTATTAGCCCGATCGCGTAAAGACTGAATTTTTGCATCGATCATATTAGCTGCATAGGATAAATTTGCATATATTCGAATTTCTTGTTGATCTTTCAAATAGTCTTCAAAATCTTGGAGTAATTCTTGAAGACCTAATGCATCTAAACTTGTTATATTTCCCTTGTATTTGCGTTCAAGTGATGTAACTTTCTCACTTAATTTTTCTAAAGTCTTATTGATTGAAGGATCATCTATGTTCGGAAATACTTGAGATAGGTCCCACGCAATATCTTTTTTATTCTCTGCCAAATTAATCACTATTTCCGATGTACCCAAAATAAAATAAAAATGGATCTAAACTTTAGTAGTTGGCTAATATTCACGTTATTTTTTGATTTACCTAAAGTCTCAAAACTGAATACAATTGAAAATTCAATTGCCCACTTTGTAATATCAAGCCTTTTTTTGCAAAACTTGGATCATAGCATCCCATTCACCTTTATTCGCAGTCACCACGTTTCCAAAGACTATTTCTTTTTTTGTATTCGCATCAATTAACACGGGAGATATCTCTTTCAAGGTCTTTCTATTGAGTAGATGAATTGGGATATCTTTGTTGTCAAACACCCATTTATCCCCCCATTTCATCAAGGATATTATAAGGGGGAATAATTCTTCTCCCGCTTGTGTTAGTTCATATTCATATAGGGGAGGAACTTTTTGATAGATTTTCTTATATATGATATTGTTCTTCATTAGCGTATCTAATCGGTTCGATAATACTTTTCTCGATATATCCAAATGGGATTGAATGGTATTAAATCGCTTTATCCCAAAGAATATATCTTTAAGAATTAACGGGGTCCACCATTCTCCAATGATGTTCAACGTTTGGGCAACTGAGCATTCGATGTTTTCGAAAGAAGTTCTTTGATTCATATACTTCATATTGTAGATAGAAAATCATTCCTAAGTGGTTTCCTAAAGAAACTTTTAAGGTCTCTTAAAGATACTTAGTGTCTCAAGTGGGGATATTTGAGTGATTGAGTTATAGAGTAATTTTTATTCCTAGATTTTTTCGACTTAAAATGTGCAGAAAGTAATATTGTTTTCGAACGTTCATTTTATATATGAGTTATGCATTAATTACTATGGGAGAACACCTTTAAAATGGAGAAAATGGATGAGATTGTTTTTAGGAAAACCTTAGAAATATATGAATCGCAACTTAAACAGCGAATAATAAATTTTTTGGATATATATCAAGAGTTATCTTTAACAGAATTAAGTCAAAAACTTGGTAAAAGTAAAAGCACTGTTTCAAAACATTTGAATGAACTACTAAAAATAAAAGTAAATAATAAACAGTTTATCAATGTGAGAGAACAAAAGCATCGTGGCTCGATAAATCAAAAAATATACTCACGAAATATTGCATCATTCTTTTTTGGGAAAACTCATGATGAGATAAAAGAGTATACACCAAAACAAATGCTTGAATTACTTCAAAATGAGGAATTTTTAATAAACATACGACTATTTTCACTTTTAAAAGATGTAATATCTCAAACCTATGATTTTGTCCATGATTTTTATACGAATATCAGTCTTAAAGACATCACAGAGGATTTCAAAGAAAATATTTATCGATATAATACTTGTATTCCACGAATTAGCTACTTTACAACGGAAGAGTATATTGAATATCGGGAGAAATTCTTAGAGTTTGATGATATGATGTTAAAAAAAATTGAGAAAAAACGTTCACAAACTCCGAATGCTACGAAAATGCCCCGAGAATATTTAGTCACTCACACAATGTTGCCCATAAAACGCATTTTGGATCGAGAATTTTATTAATGGACATCTAACTTAAGGCTTTCACCAAGTACTGCAGAATTAAAAATGCATTTCCTGCAAAGGTACTACTAATGATTTGCCCTTCCTCCATCCACGGTCCATCATCATCTACCCAGAATCCAAATGGAGATAGATTTTGTATAAGAGAATATCCAACTTGTTCTAAATCTTCAATACTAGATGATTCATTTTTCCATTCGAAATAATCTGGGATTGAGTAGGAAAAGTTTTCTAATTGTTGGTATTGTTCAATAATTTTAAGGATTCCATAGGGACCTTGCCAAGAATATCCCGGACGGGCATCCTCGACATTATAGACATATTGAGTTTTCTTATCCTTTCCATTTTCGATACCGTAAATGGGAGTATTGGTTTTTAATTCATATAATCGCGCCCATGTTAACCCATCCAATTTTGTTTCCGTTGAATTTAACCACGCAATTGCATTTGGGATAGGGTTTAACCATTTTGCATCATTTGTCGTTAGATATAATTCCATTAGGATTTGGATGGATGTTGCAGTTTGCAAGGAACAGATTGCGGGGGGTTCAAAATCTCGTGCCCAGCAAGGTTCTAAATCTAGATTATATTGTTGCGCCCACCCCTGTTGGAATGTAGATCCCCCATTTCCTTGAGTATTAAGTAGAAAATCTCCCGCACGAATCGCTGCATTCAAATAGTTCGGATTAGAGGGAAACATGGAATGTGCTTTCAATAAAACTATTACCACATCATAAAGAACATTATCGTTCAAAGTGGCTTGAGATTGATATGCATCATCGGGATAATTGGAACGTTGTTTCCATGCACCATACGGAAGTTCAATAGAATTTAGGCACGTTATCGCTTTATCGAATCCTAAATAATATTTCATCTCCTCGGTTTCATTGTAAATATCCAATAAATAACTCATGCAGGATTGCATTACATTATCATCCAGTATCGTGCTTTTTCTGGGGTTCCAAGGGTGGGGGTCATATCCGGTTCCATCTTTGTGGCGCCTTCCTTCATAATAAAATCCCCCATTCTCATCTTGTATAGCTAGCAATGCATCTGCTGCTTCTTTTGCTACGGATAAGTAAATTGGGTTCGGTTCAATCTGATACATTGATAGGAATACGGATCCAATTAATGGGGTCCCTTCTTGTATGGAAAATTCTCTTGGAAAAAGGGGAAAATCAGTGCCTCGATCACTCCACATGAAGGATCCATCAATTTTACTTCCTAAAGGGAATCCTCCTGCCCGTTGAAGTAGAGTAAACGCCCATAGTGCTTCTTCTAAACCTGATAAAATGGTTTGATTTATAAGAGTAGAATTATCTAAATCAGAATTAAAATGGGATCCAGTTGGGAGTGCATAAACGGGTTCGGAAAATTTCCCTTTGAAAAAATAACCCAATCTAATGGAATAAAATGCATACGTACCTAGTAATAACCCACTTAAGCTGGTTATTGTTATAGCAAGTGCTAGGATGATGCGCTTTTTCATTGAGTACTAGAGGTGTGTACTGTATTTTATTCTTCTTTTCATTGAAAGTATGAAGAAGCATAAATTCTATTTTTCAAAACATGTTTCCATAAATGGAACAAAATATATAAAAGTAATAATGATGTAACAATTATTGAACTATCATGAGTAATAATACCAAAAATTTACTAGTGATCGGTATTGTTTTCGGTGTATTAATGATCGCAGCTCCTGTAACGATGACCATTTCCGCCTATACTAGTGTAAAACTTACCTTATTGGATAATGCGGGGGTTATGATTGAATCCAAAGGCTTACGGATTTATGTAGATCCTTACTTACTCCCTGAGGAATACGAAAATAAACCTGCTGATGTTGTATGTGTGACCCATCCGCACGGAGATCACTATAACATTCTGGATATTAATTTAATACAAAAAGAGGATACGATCAATATTTTTCCCGCAAACATGTCCGATGCGGTAGCGCTTTTTGATGGAGTGGGGGTAAATCCAGGAGTGGAAGTCGTGATTTCGGATACAATCACCATCACCGCGTTTTATATGTATACATTTTCCCTTGAAGGATACGATGCAACTCATCCAGCTGAGAATAATTGGACTAGTTATATTATCGACATAAATGGATTCGTAATATTCCATGCAGGTGATTCTAAAAATATCCCTGAATACGAACAATTGACTGGACGAATCGATGTTGCGATGCTCCCCTTAGGTCCTGGATGCCAGACAATGTTTGAGATGGAAGTTGTTGATGCCATAAATACCATCCAACCAGACTATATGGTCCCTCTACATTTTCAAGAACCTGCAAATGACATTTTCTACAACACTTATGGGGTATTATTCCAAGCAACAACCTATGTTGGTCTTGACCATTTCCAGTCATATCGATTTTAAAAATAATTTTTCTTCTTCTTTTTTTACCTTATTCTCAAGAAATTAAACAGAAAAAGATAAAAGATTAATTTTTTGGGAGTTTGAGAACTCTTGGGTGATTCCATTCCTCTCGAAGTATACTAAGCATGACAAAATCACACCACTTTCCATATACAAATGCAAACTTTCGAAGTACACCTTCCTCTTTCAATCCTGCTTTCTGAAGAGTTTTTCTCGATCCCACATTGTCCACGTTAGCAAGTGCTTGAACGCGCTCAATGATGTCAGAAAGAAATAGATAATCAATCATTAACATAGTTGCTTCACTACAATAGCCTTGTCTTCGAAATTCCGGAAGAATCGATGCTCCCATAGTATAGTATCCACTCCGGTCTTTCCAAGCTCCAATACTTCCTACTTTGGTACCATCCTTCAATTCAATCAAGAAGGAATGTCTCGTATTTTGGGGATCTGATTCAGCTTCTGTGAAGTGCTGCTCTGCTTTTGTTTGTGTATATTGATGGACTCCATTATACAAACCTGAAACTTCTAAATTATTATGCCACTGATGAGTTAAAGGAATGTCATTCTTTTCCATCATTCGCAAATTTACATTGTCTCCTTTTAACATAAGAAAACATGTATTACGTCATTGAAAAATCGTACCTTCTTAGAAATAGTAGATCAGTATCACCGGTAATGACTCATCCACATATTATAAAGCTTTCTCTGTAATACGATGTCATTTTGAATGTACTCATGTATTTCCTGAAGAGAGACCTCATTTCCATCAGAATTAGCGAAAATATACTGTTTATTCCGGGATTTAACTTTATATTTTTTGACATCTTCTTTAAAAAATCGTCGAATACTGTATTGACTGAGAACTCGCAGTAAATTTTGTAAGTCTTCTATAGACTTTTTATATCCACTTCCATAAATATCTCGATAAAATATTTCGAAATCAATTTCAGAACTCGTAGACTTACAATACGGACATGTTATGTTTTCATTATTTCCATTTATGAGGAAGACATACCAACATTTCATGCATTTTGCAGTCTTTATACCCATGAATATTATTGAGTAGATTGCATATTTATTTTTTCACACAATTTTCTTATGACTTTCTCAAACCCAAGCCCGAAATTACCTATTTGATCATTAAGGTAAATCATAGGTATCGTTTCAAAACTTTCCTTAGTTTTCCCAAAGTGAATCTTCTGTTATCTTTTTCTGGTTGTGGAACGTTTAATGCAAGAGATGGTAAATAACTCCTTTTGTGCCATAACTTACAGTATGGAGTCGAATTATAACCCAACTATCGGAGAAAAAAAGGGAAATTTTACCGATTAGCTTCGGTAAAAAAAGATTAGTATTAATTTTCGGTTTTGGGGTTAGAGTACAAATGGATCGATAACGGTTCCAGTCGTGAACATCCAAGTGGTCATAACGGCTAATAGGATTGCACCTAACCAGATTCGGCCGGTTTCTCGGTAGTATTTCACTCCAATCCAATACATTACTGCACCGATAGGAATCATGCTCCAGGTCTGTAACAAGTACATTGGTGCGAAGCCATCTCCGAAAATCGGATTCTGGAAGAAGGGACCACCAATTCCGAACCACATGGGAGAGTATCCAATGATGTTCAAAAGGATTATTCCCGTTAACATCGCAAAACAAACTTTCAACCACCATAAGATGCTTGTTTTGAATTCTCCACCGTATTCTGGTTGTCGCATAAGACCGAATAGCCAAACACCGCCATTTAAAATGAAGAAGCACAATATAAACGGGAAGTATAACCAGAATCGTACTGCTCGTTCATTTGTAAAGGTCTTAAACATTGACCAAGGTCCTCGAATTTCAAGATTGAAGACTGTTTCCGAGAAGATTGTCATTCCATACATGTACAAGAATACTACTGCAGCTAACAAAACAGTTTTGCCGAAGATCTTTGCATTCTTTCCAAAGCTTTCGCTTGGGGTGTAAATCCCAAAGTCTTCACTTGTTGCACGTTTTTTCATACCATAGATGAAATACCATCCAAGTACGAACACTAAGT
>SDNX01000013.1 GCA_004524545.1 Promethearchaeota archaeon | reverse complement strand
TGCTTGATCAACTAGACCTTGTGACATTTATCTCAATTGTATACCCTTCTGCAACAATCTGCCATATTCCTGACCTTCTGAATTTATATTGTATAGTGGTTGTATAATTATCAATTACGGGTAATTGGTATGTACTTGGATTATACTCATATACCAAAATATGCAATTCTTTTTTGCATATATTACCCCACATCATAGTTTTTACCTTAGGAGTTACTTGGTTATAATCTGTAGCAATTATGAACAAATTCACTTTTTCTCCTACCACTGGCTCATGATCAAATTGAATTTCCAAAACAGTGAATATATCAATATTATTTTTCCAATGAAAATATGTGATTGGAATCCCGATCCCTACTAGAACAAATAGAATTGATAGAATTGAAACTACAATTTTTTTCCATCTATATTTTGTCGTCATTTTTCTCCTGAATTTAGATTGTTTGATCTTAGATAATCAGAGATAAAAACACTTAATAGTCTATTTAAGTTTAGCGTTCCTTTAACCAAACCTGTCGAAGAAAAGAAAATAAAGAACAAAATAATCCCCATCATCACTATATTGTATGGTTTTTTCATTTTTCTCCCATTTATTTATTGTTGTGTTCTACTATTAGATCCTCAATTGTAAGAGAAATCCATTTGAATGATGATTTTTGAATTTTTAAAAAAAGAGAGATAATGTATAGTTTGAACTAAAAATCCACAGGTTGATGATTTATTCCTCTTATCTAGTTACTCAAAGATGAAGATTTTAATGTACTGTTCTTTTGTCGCTATACTTTGATTGTATATTTACCTTTCAATTAAGTGAATATGGTATCTTTACTCTACTGGTTTGAGATAAAATTATTAATCCGATTAAAGAAAATCCAAGGAGAGCAAATATTGGATAACTAGGTATATAGTATATTTCCCCATTTATCGAATAAAGTTGTAGAACACGTGAATTGCCCCCTTCACCCGCCCACTTAACTAAAAATCCATTCTCATTAAAATAAACAGAAAAATATTCCGTATCGGTTTCAATTTTTACACCATATCCCTTTTTTATACTCTTAATTTGAGCATCTTCAACTAAATAAGTTTTAATAATTTCAATATAATCAGATATTTTTGTACCTGGAATAATTATATATCTATGCGGAACTAAAAGATAATCTACAGGAGCTAGGGAATAGTTACTATATCTTCCAATTTCTTTATTTTCAATGAATACAAAACCTTCGGGAGAATCTTCAGATTGGAAATGATCTGCATAAATTACAGTGTCATTACCTTCATCCACAATATTGGTAATATTGAATTTATTGAAAAATAATCCTTCAGAATAGGATTGGAAAAATGCATCTCCAGCACTATTCTCCTCCTTCCAAATGATTACATCACCAACTTCAACGTTTGGAGAAAAATTATAAGCAGTGCTTGTTATCATTGTGCTGATGAACGCAGTTCCGATAACGAGTGAAATTACTAAAAATGATATCGAATGATTTCTATGCATTTTTCTAATCCTCATCATGACTATCACGAATTATATATTCATGGTTTCGAGCTAAGACTAACTTCAAGTTAACATGGGTATTTTGAGATATAGAGCATTATTATGGATAAAACATGATCGAGTAAACAATTTTTTCTACATTTCAAGGGCAGAAGTAGAATTAAAGTAGAAACTTATTTTTGCATTTAATTAGTCAGGAAACATTAATTTCTCTTGTATAATTTCCTGAGATTATTTGCCATGTTCCTGATTTTGGAAATTTATGGACTTACTTCTCACTTTCGGATGATAATATAAGCCAAAAAACTCAGAATTTGTCATGCAAAGCGTTTTATATAATGAAGTGCTTTACATTGGTAGTGGTAGATATGAATGAAACAAACAACCAAATTTCAGGAAAAATCAATCTAAAAAATATCGAAAGGAAAATTAGTTCGAAATTCTTTCAGGATGGTTTAACCGAAATTATCCTAGGATACTCGATTCTTACTTTGGGGATTAAAGAAGTAGTATATTCCCAGTTAGTAATGTTTTGGCCTCAATTAATTGGGCCATTGCTATGGATACCAGGTCTCCTCTTCTACATTATCTTCAAGATATTTGTGGTGTTTCCTCGTCAAGGAATAGTTAAGCCTTTGAAGTTCAGAAAAAAAACAAGTAAAGGAAGCACGACGGGTAAGAATCTGCTTGGAGTTCGTCTTCTTTATTATCTAATATATAGTGTTACGGTTATCGTAGCTATTCCCGTTTTTTACATTCTTTTCCTAACTTTTTTTGATTTTGGCACGTTAGGTGGAGCAGGATTTGTAGCACCGCTGTTATTAGGGGGGTTATCATTTGTTGTTCTAAGTGGGATAGCGTTTATAACCAAATTCCCTCGTCTACTTATTCATGCAGGAATTACCGGAATAACTCTTTTCTTCCATATTCTTTATGGGAGTCTTCAACCACCGGTTTGGGATGGAATCGGTCTTATTTTTGGGGGCTTAATCATGATTGGAATAGGGATTATATTTTTCTTAAAATTCTTGCTGAAATTTCCAAGGGTGAAAGGTGACATGAGTATTGAATAAAGAAACGTCGCTTAATTCTCCCGAAAAATCCAAATCACTTGAAAACTCTAAAAAATCAGGGAATTCAAACAAAATGGGGCTAATCGATAAACTAATTCATGAACCAGCTCGATTGCTTCTAATGTCCTATCTCTATTTTGTGGAAAAAATGGATTTTATCTACCTAAAAGCTGAAACTGGGTTATCTTGGGGAAATCTTTCCTCTCATCTTTCCAAATTAGAATCTGCGGGATATGTAACAATCGAAAAAACCATAGTTCTGAAAAAAACTCATAGTATGGCACGTTTAACCAAAGAAGGAAGGAAGGCTTTTGAACAGTATCGGGTTACTATTGATGCTTTAATAAAAAATCGCATCTAGAATAGAAGGAAATCAGTTGCGGAGTATTCTGATACTTCCTTCTTTACTACTGTCTTTCTACTTCATGATTCATAAACCCTACAAATTCTTTTATTTGGGATAATCAATAATATCAAGAGGGAGGTGGATTTCTCATGACCGAAGAGGTAAACCAAAGGAAGAAAGTACGACAAATTCTCAAGAATTTTCTATTATCTATAGCCCGAATATTATCTTTTATTCCAATAACTGCCAGTATTTTGGCTCCTATGTTTCTAGCGTTTGGGTTTTTCATCTATATACCGTATATTCTCTTCCTTTATCCTGTTATTGATGTGGTGAATTACTATATTTTGTACTCTTATCTCCCAATTATATTATTTGTAGTGCAAGGATTATTTCTAATTATCGGAATCTATCTGTTTGTGCATGGATTAGTCACAATGATACATTCCAAACACAAGCTATCGGATAAAATACTCATAAAGACTGGATTGTATAAATATATTCAACATCCTCAGAACCTCGGGATATTGTTAATCAGTTTTGCCTTTATTTTGTATGTTCCATGGATGAATGACATTGGAATACGTTCAGGGGACTTGCTATCGTGGATTCTTTTCTATGCACTTACCTCAATAAAATCACTACTTGAGGAATCTCATATGATTGACGAGTTTGGTGAGGAATATTTGGAGTATGCATCACAGACCGGATTCTACTTTCCCAAGATTACACAAAAAAATAAGAAGAAAGTCTACATCAAAAGAAAATTCATGATGAGGCGAATTTGGATTATTGTGATTCAAGTTCTCTTTTTTCTGACAGTAGGATTAACCGTTTTTGCCCTATTAATACATTTTAGGAAAGCGTCTCTGATCAAATTTCCCCCTCCTTCTGCTTCCATTTTTCCTTCTATTGAAATATTTCCTAACTGGGCTGATTGGATTCCTAGTATACTATTGATATTGTTAATCTTTATATCGCTAGTCGTATATCTTATCCAATATTTCAAGAAGGAACGAATTATAATGGATAAAGAGGAGAAAAAGCAAATTATCGTACGTATCTCAAAATCAATTGGCACCATCTGGGCATTTATCGGATTAATAGCGGGGGTATTATTCCCTATGCTCTACATTCCCCTACTTCTTTCTTCCTCTTGGGTGTTATTCGCAAGTATAGGTGAATATTCTTGGGCTAATATGTATTTGAAGATCGATATAGTCAATTCACAAGTTTATCTTGCCATATATACAATTGAAGGGTTTATTTTTCTTGTTGGATTATCAATTTTTTGCGTAGGATTGGGGTATCTCGTTAAAGGGCGTAATCAAAATCAAAAATTGGTCACGAATGGTCCGTACAAATATATTCGTCATCCTCAAAATTTGGGAATACTCTTGATGTGTTTGCCTTTTGCTTTTTACTCTACGAACATACGCGATCCAGGAATACGCTTCGGTGATGTCTTGTCGTGGGTCCTAATGGTCACCTTAGTATGTATATCGGCTCTAATTGAGGAAAAACTTCTCATTAACAAAATCGGTGAGGATTACATTACTTATCGCAAAAAAACTGGATTTTTCCTCCCGAAATTACGAAGAAAGCCGGGAAAAGGGGATTTTACCCTTTGGAAATCCGTAGTATTATTACTAGCTATTTATACATGTATCGTCCTAGCGTGTTTTGGGATTCAGCAGTTACTTTATGCCTATGGTTTGGTGGAATACCCTGGAATGTGGTAATTTTTGTATAAATTTAGAAAATTAAAATTCCAATATGGACTTACTTCTCACTTTCGGCCGATAATATAAGCCAATTTTAACCCAAGTTATGTTTAATTATAAGCACTTAAGTATTATGTACTACATAGAAAGTTGTTTGGATATGGCGACAGATTTTTTATTTACTTCTGACTCATGACACGTAAACTTCAGGATTTTTGCGATATTTCCCAGAGTGTTAACAGTATAGTCCAATATTTGATAAAATTCGCCCAATACTCCGTTTTGGTAAATTTTAGAGGTTTATAGAATTGTACGGTAATTTAATAATTATTATATATTCTAAGTATAAGTAATCTGTAGATAGTTAGAATAAAGGAAACATTTATCATTCAAGTGGTAATTCTATGGTAATTGAAAGTAATCGATTCCCATCTTCATAGTTACGCAGATGGTTCAGTAAGTATTCCTCTATTCTTCTTTTAATTCCTTCATTCGTTTATTAATTAAATAACTCAATTCTTCCAATTCTTCAATTTTCTCGGATTTAATCTTTTGAGAAATCGAATTTTTCGAGTCTTTCAATCCTATACTACTAATTTGATTACTTTCTTGAGTTTTGAATTCTTCTAATTTTTCATCCGCTAGAATATAAGAGATCTTTCCATCTCTAAGAAAGAACACACGGTCTGCGATGACTTTGAAATCGGGATCATGAGTTACAATGATGATGGTCATGGAAGGATGTTCCTTGTGTATGTCAGTAATCAAGTTCAAAATTTTTTCTTTGTTTTCTGAATCCAATTCACCGGTAGGTTCATCACATAATAACACCTCCGGATCCTTCACTGCAACTCGGATAAGTGCAACTCTTTGTTGTTCCCCTCCTGAAAGTTGGTCCGGATAATGGTGCAAACGATTCGATATATTTAAGCGATCAAACTGTTTCAAAATTTCCTCCTTTTTCTCATCAGTATACCGTTTTTGTATTTTTAATGGTAGCAAGACATTATCAAATGCAGATAAATGAGGAATTAAATTCAGGGTCTGAAACAGATATCCCACCTGAAATTTCCTATACTCATCAAATTCCTTTTCCGTAAAACGTGTTATATCTTTATTGGTCTCGAGGAATATTGATCCAGAAGTGGGGATATCGATTCCCCCTAATTGATTCAACAATGTTGTTTTTCCGCATCCACTCGGACCCATAATCACACTAATTTCTCCCTTGTAGAACTCACAAGTGACTCCACGTAATGCAGAGACATCTACACTATCCGAATGATAAACTTTGATTACATTTTGAAGCGTAAACTTCGCGATTTTGGTAGTTTTAGTAGTGTTGGTAGTATTAATTGTTTCTCTAGACATAGATTTTATTCCACCTCTTTTTTCATGTGTGAAACTATGGTGTGTTTCGTTGATTTCCAAAGTTCCCACAGCTTGATAAGATTAATAATAGTAATAAACAAGATAACAAATCCGAAACCCACATAAATTTGGTGAAGTTGATATAATAAAGGTGGGTGACTGTGTGTAGATCCTTCATTAACCACAACTGTTTGGAAGATGTAAATAATTTTTAAGGAGAGTACTCCGATAAAACTAAAAAGTGCAGTGCCACCCAGAACAATATTGAACTTCATAAGTTCATAGAAAAATAGGTTTTTCCGTGATATTCCGAGATCCCGTATTCGGGTCTAAATTTGTATCGTTTTGGAACGGAAATCCTATTGAAACTAACATGCAGCAAAATAGCAGAAATATTCCTAGAATCTGTTTTGATTTTTTCATGCGTCAATGTAACCCATTCATGTTTTTCATCAATTAAATCTGATATATCAGATAGGATTTTCTCATCAATTGAATCAATGTGTGGATCGTTATTTACTTTTTTCAGTATTTGAATCAAATTATCATAAATTTGGGTGTCTTTCTCTTTTCCAACTAATTTTTTGTAATTCCTTAACTCAGTATAATAATGAAGATTTCTTTCACTAGTTAGAAACAATAATTAGGGATGCTAGATTGATCAACTCAAATGCACGATTCTGAAGAGACTTCTAGTAACCCAAAAGATGGAGAAAGCGAGGAAGTAGATCATGAGCTTGAGAAAATTCGCTTAAAGCGCATGGAATCCCTTCTACGACAACAACAACAATCTCAACGCCCGAATACTAGTTACACTCAACAAGATAAAATCCGCATGGTTCTCCAAGCGATCATGACTCCTGAAGCATTCAGATATTATTTGTCCATCAAGGATAGAGATGAAAATCTTGCCAATCGAATCCTGCAAATCGTTTTACCCCCTACTGTTATGCGAGAACTCGACTTACTTATCCAATATTTATCACAAGGCATGTTACGTTCTAACATAATCGATATGCTACAAATTCAACAATTGGAGCGTAAAATTTTGGGAATTGGCCCCAAAATCACGGTCAAAAAGCGTGATGGGGAATCTACAGACCTCAACTCTTTTTTAAAAAGTAACAATAAATAAGGAGTTGTTGAGTAAATATTGAGGACTGTTTCATCTTCATATTTACCTATTATCTTGTTTTCTTTTAATCCACAGTATATTAATCGAAAGGTCTAATGTCAATAGGAAGCCCGTCCCGCATAAAGAATCTGGCAAAGGCTTGTGCCAGGTGTTCCTTATAAGGGGGAAGTAATCTCAGGCGTTTCTTCTCACTACGAGCATATTGCTTCATATATTCAATGGGTACACTGAATACATCACGGAAATCCACAATAATATGCGAAAACTGAAATTTTGGTATATCACACGCATTTAGTAGGTGGTAATTCGGTTGGGTTCCCCTTCGCAATTTCTCTTTATTCTTTTTCGATTTAAACCACGAATATTCCGCTTCCATATTAATTAGTTCCCAAAACGGGCAAACCAATACATTTTGAAGTTTATTATTTACCAAATCACAAGATTGACTTAAAATAACGACATTATATTCAGCATAGGTTGCGGTTACTTCATTCTTGTTTGAATCGAATTCCGGTTCTAAGATAGGACAGGAAAACACAAAATCTCCTTGTTCAAGTCCATCTAACGAGGCAACCGTTCCGTACCACGGATATAATGGATTATTCGACGATTTTTCCGTTTTTGTATTACTTGTTGTATTCTTCTTTACCACCGTTTTTTCCTCCATATTTATGGACTAATCTTCCCATTCTTCCGGATACAATCGTATAAAGGGTTTTTTACGAGAGATAATCTTAACTCCAACCTTTTTCTTCGGTACTATCTTTACAGGGGGAACCGGTGAAAACAAGGCATCCATAAATTCTTCATCTTCTGTTGCCATTACAACTATCCGTTCTAGTAGATCTGCCTGAGTGATCTTAAGATCTCTCTCCAGCAAAATTTTTGCCTGTGTCTTATCAATCCGTTCTTTAGTTTTATCGCTTACTTTAATTGATTGCATTTCGATCAAGTAGAATAGTAGAAAGTTCTACTTATTTTTTTTTTTTGTTTTACATTATTAACCATGAAAAAAAATGAGACGAAAAAAGCACTGTGAGTAAACGAGATGGGGGATTTCTGAATCTTAACTCATTCGTGTAAAATGACCAAAATTACTATTCCGCTAACACAAATTTCGTTTATTGTTCTCTGCCCTGCACGGAAACGGTAACTTTCAGTTCATCTTCAATCCATTCGGTTTTCACGAATTGTGGCATGAATGCAAATGGACGTTGGAAGACCTCTTCAATAGGATTGGCGAATGAATTGATACAATACAAGAAGAGGAATTTGCAAATCTTTTCAGGATCGGGATTTTTTGGCCATTCCTTCGAATCTAGGGTTTTTTGAATGATTTCAATTTCATTAGGAGAGAAAATATAGCTAATTCCGATCACAATATCTAATCTGGAAGGGCAAGTCAATTTTTCAATGGTGATCGCCCGTTTACGAAATGGGAATATTGTATTAAGATATCCTAATAAAAATTCATCAACATTGTTGGCGATTAATCCAGAAATATCGTTGTTACGTCTATAACTCTCCTCTTCCCACCTTTTCTTCATTCCGTCAATTATTCGGGGGTATAATTTGTATTTTGATTGTGCATCCTTTTGCATTGTCGTTAAAAGTTGGTTTCGGAATGGGAGAAATTCACTTCGTCGTCCTATGCGTGTAATGAAATGTTCGAATCGAATTGACATAGAAATCACTTTCAGGATGATGGGAAAGATGGATAGTTAGAAATTCCACTTACTCAATTTAATGACGCTAAACCTAAAAGTCCGTATGAAGAAAAGATTCTGTGAAATATTCCAACGATTTTTCCAACTATTGGGAGTGTTCCTCATTACATGACATTAACTCATGATTACTCAACAATTAGACGAATTGGGCAATGATCTGAACCCATTACTGAACTGAGGATTGTGCTTTCTTTTACTTTAGGCATAAATTCGTTTGAAACTACGAAATAATCGATTCTCCACCCGACATTCTTTTCCCGAGATTTCGTTCGATACGACCACCATGTATAATGATCGGGACCTTTTTCAAATTCTCGAAAAGAATCGACATATCCACTCTCGATTAGTTCAGTAAACTTGTCACGTTCCTCATCCGTGAAACCAGCGTTTTTCCGGTTTGCTTTGGGGTGTTTTAAGTCAATTTCTTTATGGGCTACGTTGAAATCTCCACAAATGACTACTGATTTTTTCTCTCGTAGCCGATTGAAATACGCTAGAGTCTCATCATTAAAAACCATTTTTTCATCTAAATTGGCTAATTCATTTCCTGCATTTGTGAAATAACAGTTGACCAAGAAAAATTCATTAAATTCCAATGTAAGAACTCGTCCTTGTTGATCGATATCTGCATTTCCAATTTCATACGAAAAATTTAGAGGTTTCAATCCATCCTTCACGTAACTGATTACACCAGCATGCCCATTTTTTACTTTCGATACATTCCAGTAATATTGTGAATACTCTGGGATTTCAAGGAGTTCTTTTTGAATGGTTTTCTCAGACACTTTTACCTCTTGAAAACAAAACACATCTGCTTTTTCCGAAAGCATAAAATCTGTTAACCCTTTTTTCGCTGCAGCATTAGCTCCATTGATATTCCACGAAACAAGTTTCATATATAGAAAAACGAATCATAAAATAAAAAATCGGGTATTAAACCTTGAAATCCTTAATAGAAAACAATAAAATCTAAGGTAGTGTTAAAATTTAGAAATATCAAAGCTGGGATAAAAGTTTAGTTCCCAACAATCTTTTTGGTCAAGGTAATAAATGCTTGATCTACATTTAGGTTATCTTTTGCTGATGTCTCAATGTATTCAGAACCTTGGCTTTCTGCATAGGCGCGAGCTTCATCCCTATCAATTACCTCACCAACATCAGCTAAGAGATCTAACTTGTTTCCAATTAAAACGAATGGAATATCACCAGCAAATTGCTTTACTTCTGCTCTCCAGTTTTTAATTTCATCCCAAGTGGCTGCACGGCTTAAATCAAATACTAATAATGCTCCAGCGGCACCTTTGTAGAAGGTGGATCGAATGAAGGAGAATCGTTCCTGACCACCGATATCCCAAATGCTCAGTGTGCAGATGTTATCGTTCGCTAATTCTACGTCTTTGGTTAAAATATCAACTCCCACGGTTAGCTTGTAATCAGTTTGAAATTTTGATTTGATAAACCGCATTATGAGTGAGGTTTTTCCAACACCCGCTGGACCGCACAGCAAAACTTTGAGTTTGTAACTACTTGTCATACTTTTTATACACCAGTTGATCTCTGCTTATTATTTGGTTAGTCTCCAATGCTTAATATATTTATGTTGATTGTTCGTTAAATTTATTTGTTTAGGTAATGGACCTTGTTTCCATAACCTTTGTTCTAAGTTATTTATTTTCAAATCTACCCTAAATTGTTATTGATCAATATAATTCCGAATTCTAGATATTGGGAAGAACTTCTTCATCAACATATTTTTCGATTGCGTCTAAGCGTTCCTCAATTCTCAGAGAATACATAGGATTCTTAAGAATTTGTTCTTCTGCTCGATAATTATTGTCACGCAATTCATAGGGTGTAGGTTCATCAATATGTTTTTGTTCGTAGAATTGGATCCAATCGTCAGGAATTGCATTAGGTAAATCGACATCTAACATAGAAGCTAAGGCAAGAGTCCAGCTACGAGGAACGGCACTCATCAAATATCCTCCTCCCCCTACTGCAATCCATCTCCCTTTAGAATATTGTTTCACATAATTCCGTATTAGATGATACATTCTATAATGCCCTGAAGTAGATAATCCCATCTGAGTCAAGGGGTCTCCAAAATATGTATCTGCTCCTAATTGGGTAACTAAAACATCCGGCTTGAATGCTACCATAATGCGCGGGATATGTTTTTTAAACATGTCCAGATATACACTATCATAGGTTCCTGGATACACTGGAAAATTAATGGAATAGCCCTTTCCAGCGTCTTTTCCTCGTTCTTCCATAAATCCTGTCCCAGGGAATAGGGTGTGACCATCTTGATGAATAGACAGTGTCAACACATCCGGATCATTATAAAATGTATCTTGTACGCCATCCCCATGGTGACAATCGACATCCAGATACATTACTTTTAAATTCGGGTATTTCACACGGATCTTTTGGATTGCTATGGAGACATCATTAAAGATGCAAAATCCGTGAGCCAATCTTCGCATTGCATGGTGTAATCCTCCAGCAATATTAAAAGCTGTATTGATCCCATTACTTTCATCCATAACCAATTCAGAAGCAGTGATACTTGCCCCAACAGCCATTGATGATGCTTCAAACATACCGGGAAACACAGGGTTGTCAAGGGAACCTAACCCAAAGGTTTCTCTTTGATGTTTTCCAACAATATCTTGAGGATTATTACTGTATTTTCTCACTGCATCGATGTATTCTAGTGCATGCACTAGGGAAAGATCTTCAGGGGTCGCCATTACGGGTTTTCGGATAACTAAATTCGAGTTTTTCAATAATCCATATGATTCCATAAGTTTATATGTGAGTTCGAGGCGAATGGGTTGAAGAGGATGGTGTTCACCGAAATTATATTTAAAAAAATCCTCGGAATAAACGAAACCAACTTTATCCATTTTTATCAGCTATTATCATTTGTTTTTATATCTTTTTTTTATCTGGTAGGAAGTTCATGGTAAACTTCTTCTAAGGAGGGGAATCTATCTAACTGGTAGTGCGGGAAATACATGGAGAACGCATATTCCTTCTGAAAATTCTTTGCGGAAGCAATTTCAAAGTATTTTACCTTATGAGCAATTTCATTAGCAAAATCTCGCATTTCTATATCTTTTAGACACATTTGTGCCCCTAATCCTGCTGCATTTCCTATTTGGTAGATGTGTTTGGAATTGATCTCGGGGAATAACCCAACAATTCGTGCATTTTCCTTATCAATGTAATTTCCAAAAGCTCCAGCTAATAACACTTGTTCTAGCTCAGGAGAATTGGAGAATTGATTTTGTAAAAGATACGCCCCTGAGAGAAAAGCCCCTTTTGCTAGCTGGAATTGTCGAATATCTTGCTGCGATACTGTAATGGTAAAATTTTTCCTCTTGTCTTCAAATTCTGCTCCATGAATATTGGAATCATAAATCACATATTTTTCTGATCCAGTAGATGAATCTAATGCTGTATCTGGTAGATAATCGGAATTAAAATTGCCATTACGTTTGATAATCTTGCTCTTAATCATCTCTGCCATTAAATCTATTAATCCTGAGCCACAATATCCAATTGGTTTTACATTACCGATTGTTCGAATCGATGGCTCAAAAGTTTCTGGATCAATTTTAAGAGCCTCTATTGCACCTTCAGCAGCTCTCATCCCAAATTCGATGTGCGCTCCTTCTAAAGCAGAACCAGCTGCACATGAACCCGTTGTCAATCCATACTTATTTCCCATTACAAGTTCCCCGTTTGTTCCGATATCGATTAGCAAGCTAAATTTATCATATGAATCAATACGAGATGAAATAATACACCCAATGGTATCAGTTCCCACGAATCCGGCAACTACTGGAGGAGTATAAATTCGTGCTCGAGGAGAAGCTTTTATTCCTAATCGAGCTGCATCTACATAAATTGGTGATTTGAAGACCGGAACAAATGGTGAACGTGCTAATTGTTCTGTGTCCAATCCATAAAGCATGTGATGCATCCCCGTGTTACCAACTACGACCAATTCTTTTACTTGGGAGGGAGAAATATTTGCATTTTCGCATGTTTTTGAAAGGATTTGGTTAAAAGCTGATATAATTAACTCTTGAGCTTTTACACTTGCATTATTTTGTTTAATGTATGATATTCGGGTTATCAGATCCTCCCCAATTGATACTTGTGGATTCAGCATGGAAGATATTGAAACGATATCTCCTGAAATCAAATTGATTAAATACCCTACTATCGTTGTCGTTCCAAGATCGATTGCCATCCCATACAATTCTTGTTGATAGCCTGGTTCTACATCTAAAATTTTAGCAGATTCTGACTTCATCCAATAAAATATTGTAATTTTTCCTTTTTGAGAACGTAAACTGGATGGGATTACTTTAGAAAGTGTATAAACATTATTTGTAATTGTATCAAAAGAGAAATTCAATTTTGGATAAGAACTGCGCAATGCATCGCCCAATCTTGCAATATCATTTAATGGGTTTTCTAAATCTGGCAGAGGGACAGTTAACGTAAGCATTTTGACATAAGGTTGTAATATAGGTACATAATCTCTCTTTAAAGCCTTTAAATCGCTTTCTACTAAAATCTTATTTCCTTGAGAAATTAATCCCTCCAATAAAACAATTCTAGAATCTCCCTTTATTTTGCATTGGCATGCTAATCTTGTTCCGTTTGCAAGTTCTTCTTTGTTCAATAATTTCTTTTCAAGTTCAGTTACAGGGGATATATGGTCTCCATTGTCGATTGATAAAATTCGACATTTCCCACACGTTCCCTTCCCACCACACAATGCACCGATTGGGTGATTCATTGCAACCAATGCAGTGTATACGGTACTATCCTCGATTACTTCGATGCGTTTTGAAATTGGTTCAACGATTAAGGTGTGTTTCAAATTTACCCCAGCTGTTATATGTCGTTTAATTCTCGAACTGCATTAATCATTTCATCCATAAGAACTTCAGAATCCAATATTTTAAAATTCAGCCGATCAATACGGTTGCGTAAATCAACCAATGTTCCATTAAAATCATCCTTCGATAAGCAGATATCGTCTTGATAGACATTCTGAAATTCTTTGGTTATTTTCGGTTCGAAATTATGTAATATCTCTTCTAATTCTTTATATAATGAATACATTACTGCTCTATGCTTGAAATCTACCAAAACAGTCAATGCGCTGTCAAAAGATCCTCCACGCGCCCCTGGGAATGGGATCTGGAACAAATAGGAAATTCCAAGAGCATCATACATAAGGAAGGGTTGAAAAAACAGCACTTTTTTCTTTGCTCCCTCTAATTCATCTGTTAAATTCAACATGGTTTTCATAGCAATCTTATATGCATCCTTATCATCAACAGAGTTTTCCTTGTCATTTACTATCCAGTCCATTAATTCAGGACCTTTTTCCGTGGTTACAGAAAACACAATAGATCGAATGATTGATCCCAAGGATGAATTAGGGTGTAATTTAAACTCACGGGCGATTTTTAATGTAAAACCTTGTCCGATGTCCTCGAGTAGAGTGATAATTTCTTGTTTGTCCTTATCCGATAATAAAAATACAACAAAATTTGTCGTTAATCTGTAAATAAATAATTTTGATTTATGAATGTACGATCCGGGTTTTAGATCCTTACAAATTTTGGGTAGAAATTTGGCTAGTTGAAGGATGTTCTCTTCTGAGATAGTGCTCTTAATAATCGAGCCAGTATCTAGGACAAACGCATATTTAGGAACAATCTGTGAGATTGTATTTGAAAGAGAATCAATTGTCTGCATATACCCAAAAACCAACATTTAATTTTGTTTGGAAATGAGAAGGGATCACAAGGATTTTGATATTGTAAATTGGTTAAAATTCTTACTTATTATTAACTTTGATAGAAGGGAACATTTTTGGCATTCGATAATGAAATAGAAAAACGGAAAACTGATGTACGAGAACTACAAGACAAAGCATTTCTCATGTTTGAACAAGCAAAAACTCTCGTAAATGAAAATAAGAAAGATGAAGCTATTTCTGTTTATCTGGAATTGATTAAGATCCTCAATATTTTGCGATGGGCAAATGTATCAAAAAAGATCCAAGAAGCAATAAGAGAATTGCAGAGTTCACCTTTAGAAGAAATTAGTATCCCCAATATTCAGGAGGATGTAAAAACAGAAGAGGAAGAACCTGCTTCCTCCCCATTACGGGGTCATGTTTTGAGTTTAAAAGAATTTGAAATGTATAAACAACAAGAAGAAAATATACAAAAAGAAGCGTTCGCTCTTTTGGATTCAGGAGCAACTTTAACGAAACAAAAGGAGTTTGATAAAGCTATTGAAGATTACAACCAAGCAATAATTCTCTTGAATTCAATCGGATGGCAATCTTATACTCCACAAATTCTTGATGAAGTCGATAAATTACGTCAAGACCAAAAACACTATCATGATGCCTTAACAAAACAAATGGAAAAACCTGAAACACAAACAATTGAGGATCTAAGAGCAAATAGAGAGATTTTACAAAAAGAAATTGAATCACGTAAAATTTCCGTTAAAGAATTTGAAGAACGGAAAAAGATACAATATAATTATCTTATTCGGGCTACCCAGCTTTTAAACGAATGTGAGGTGTCGATCAACAATTTATATTATCCAGAAATTTATAATATACTTCAAAAATCAGCACAGAATCTTGTTAACGTTGGTTGGCAAGAAGGAGTGACTCGGCTAAACGATTTTATATCCACTATTAAAGAAAATCAATTTCAGCATGAATTAATGGAGCAACAAGAACATCTTGCATTCATCGAAAAAATTCGAATAAGCACTGATATTAGGAAATATTTCAAAAATAAAATGTTAGAAAAGCAAAATGAAAAAGCCAGTCCATTTCGAGATGTAGAATCTTCGGATGTGAAGTCCAAAACTAAATCCTATGAACAACAAGTATATGAAGTAGTTACAGAAGCCTCAGAAATACTGGGAACGGATGATGCATCTTCCAGACGAAAGATCGAACTGTATAATGTTGCTTATCATTTAGTTGAAAAATCCCAGTGGTCAGCGGAAAAGGTCAAAGTTCAATCGATTGTAACCATTTTAAAAACAAATTTGGAAAATCGGAAGCAGCGAATTCAAACGTTGGAACAAAATAAAACTCATACATTGTCAACTCTTTACGCAATTAATGAGCGCATTAAAGCGTATATGAAAGAATTTGACATAGAAAAAGAATCCCAAAAAGCCAATCTTCTGAAATTTCAAGAACAACAGCAATCTATCCAATCGTTAGAAAATACAGCTTTTAAATTCATTGATCTCGCAAAACAAAGTGCAAAAAAATTGGACTTTGATTCCGCAATCCAAAACTATAATCAAGCAATTGAAAAATTCACTCATCTTCGATGGACAGAGCAAATTCCCTATCTGATTCAAGAGGTCGAAAAAATTAAGAAACTCAAAAGTCAAGCTCAAACGGAACAACAGTTAAAAGATGAATTAAGACGGTATGAAGAACAGAAAAAGCAAGATCAATTGAATGCAGACAAAGAGCGTGAAAAACAAGAGCTTCAAGACCTCCAAGATATCTCTAAAATGATTTCAGGTGTTGTCAAACAAAAAGAAATCGATAAAAAATCCAAAGAGAAATCTCATGAAGAATACCGAAAAAAAGTAGAAGGTCCTGAAGAGGAGAAACACATTCAGGAATTCAAAGAGATGATACGGAACGCAAGTAAGAAAAAAGCTGAAGAGTAATTTCTACGGGTTGTATCATCCTCATGATACAATCAAATAAAACCCATTTTTGTCTATTTTTCACTTGACTCACTAGAGACATTCGTGGTCTACAATGATCGAAAACGGTTCAAAGTGCATTTTGATAGGAGAAGGAGGGGTAGGTAAATCCTCCTTATTGCGATTACTTCAAGGAAAGGAAATACAGATTCAAAGAATTCCGACAATTGGCGTTGATGTGGAGAAGATTGACTTTGTTGATAGTGGAAATCCTCTAAGCGTAATGATATGGGATTTTGGGGGACAAATCCGCTTCCAATTCCTTTGGGACGAATGGATAAAAGGGTCCGGCCTAACCGTAATCGTCACAGATTCCTCAGAACAGAATGTAAACGCAACAAAGCATATGTTGGAGAAATACGGAGCGAAACTCGGTTCCGATATAATTGCAATTGCCAATAAACAAGACTTAGTAGGTAGTTTAACCCCTGAGGAAGTATCAAGACGATTGGGAGTAAAAACTTATGGAATGGTTGCAATAAAAAGATCCAACATGGAAGCAATGCGAGACATAATACTGCATCAAACGAAAAAAGAAATTAGTTTTGCTGATTCTGCAATCATGACGACTGAATAATAAATAAAAATAAGAGAAATACTCTTTTCTTTCTAAATAATCGAGATATTATCTCGCACTTATTGCTATTCTTTCCATTTCATCTTTACGCTTAATAGCACGGGAATTTTGATCATCTCGCCCGGCGTAAATTATTTCACTTGCAATACACTCATCTATCGTTTTAAGAGAATTGTATGTCTGACCAACTGCTCCTTGAACTAATAAACGAATTGCAAGGTCTACTCGACGTTGAGGCGCAATATCTACTGCAGTCTGGTATGAAATTCCACCAAGGGATATTTTTGTGGTTTCTTCTCTTGGAGCTGCATTAACAATCGCATTAATAAGAACTTGGAGTGGATTTTCACCCGTTTTTTGTTCAATAAGTGTAAATGCATTTTGAATAATTCCTAACACCTTTTGTTTTTTACCCGCGTTCCATGCAGATCCTCTTCCCTTAATTTTACGACGCACTAGCCCCGGTGCTAACATCTTATTGATGAAGCGTTCAACAAAAGAGACATGAGTAGTCTTCCAAAACCGCTTGTGTTCGTGTTTTCCACCAGAATGAGGGATAATAACGGGTGTTAGATTGATATATAACTCCAAACTTGGATCTTCGACTTCTAAACCTTCAAAAGTCCATCGATTAAACAATTTAATTTCTGCGCCTTTTTTCTTAGGTTTGGTCTCCACAGGACCCTCATCTTCAAGTTCTGGAGTTTCTAACGCTTCATCAAGTTTTTCAGTTTCTTCCTCAGGTTCTATTTCTTCTATCTCTACAAAATCTTCCTCTGTAGCCTTGTCCATCGATTTCTTGGAGTTTTTTTTCGCAGATGTCTTCTTCTTTGCCATGTGCTTTGCCTCTATCGCATTGGTTTTTCTTTTCGTTTGTAAATCAGTTCTCTCAAGGAAACTCCATTTACTTTAATAACTTTCCATCGGACTCCTGGAAGGTCTCCTACAGCTCTTCCTTTTGCTCCGCCGATTCCTTCGACTACAACACTATCATGTTCTTCAATGTATGTTAAAGCACCGTCTCCGGGAAGGAAAGCCGTTATAACTTTTCCATTCTTGCGTAACTGCACTCGAACACATTTTCGAATAGCACTGTTTGGTTGTTTGGATTCTCGGCCAACTTTTTCTAACACAATACCTTCTGCTGCTGGAGCCTTTTGTAAGGGATCAGTCTTTTTATCTAATTTTAGGAAGGAACGCTTCCATTGCTTGTCTTTCCAGCGCAATTTCTTTCGTTTTTTTACGAGAGTTCGAGCACTGAACATTCCTCTGGGAGATTTTGAACCTGTAATATTGATACACCTAATATCTGAAATACTAATACAGAATGAATTTTGCTAATAATCAATTAAATTTTAATTTTTCGGATCTATGGGAAGTATAAAAGTAGAAGAAGCGTTAATTTATCACCAGCATATCGATATTGTGGTGTCGTTGTAATAGAGCATTTGCTTTTTCGATATTACGACCATTTTTACCAATCGCTAATCCTTTATCTTCTTGTTTTACAGTAACTAACAATACACGTTTGTTATCATTTCGTTTCTGTTCGAGAATTTGGGTTATTTTTGCAGGATATAACAAATACCCCACAAATTTATTTAATTCGTCGGAATACGCAATAATTTCAATAGTTTTCGACAACTTTTCTTTAAGTTTCTTGACATTGACACCATTTTTACCGACTGCTCTACGTAAATCTTGTCGGTTCACCATAAAAATCACTCGCTCATCTTCTTCCCCATCCGGTAGAATAACACAATCTAATGTTGCTGTACCAGTAACTGTGTCAAAAAGCCTAATAAGTTCCATCTCTTCGCGTTGGAATTTAATCGATTTCTTAGATCCCATATTCCTTCAATTTCCATAATACAAAATTAATGAATGTTATAAAAATTATTTATTTTTGTGTCGAAATTACATCTAATATTGAAGAATCACCAGGGCTGATAATTCCCATAGCTGCTATCATATGAGGTTTTCCAGCAGCAGTACCTAATTCCCAACTAGAGCTTGGATAGTGATAAATTGGAATTCGATCGGTTTCTTTTGAATTGATCATAGTCTCAATTCGTGATTTCAAATCTGATGGACAATTCTGAGCAAGGATTACTATTCGGAAATCTTTAGTGGTGATGTGTTTAAGTACACTTTTAGTTCCAATAACAGTTTTACCCGTACGTACAGCAATATTGACCTGTTTGTTAATATCAAATTCTTGTTTTTTTGAGGTTCTTTTTCGACGCTTCATTTTCATATCCGCATCAGTGCGTCCACGCTTCGCCATATATATCAAATCCTATTATTCAATAGAGTATTTTATTAATTCATATCTGTTTTTAGTCAAAGATTTATATCCGTAAAGCATGCATGATTTTTTAACTTTGTTTAAGTGGGAAAATAGAACCAGATTATCTGTATGATCGAACATGGATCCATGTGCTAATCGTATAGCAAAAACAGACGCATTTATAATTTATTCTTCAAGTATTTCAATTATTTTTTCTTTTTCCATGATTCTTGCTGAGCTTTTGGGTAATCTGACGATTTCTTCTTGATGAAAAGGACCATATATTATAAAATCAGGTCCAACTAATGAGGGGGCATCTTTCAACACACGGATATCACAATATTCGATCGGTGCATCCGCCGCAAATGTCTCAGCCTCACAAACTTCATTATTGCTATCGATCGGGGGATCTTCAGGGCAACTTTCAGCGATCGCATTGCGATATTGTTTGGTTTTTTTATATCCCTTAAAAGCAGATAACAAACTCCGATAAAATTGCTGTTCTGACAAAGTGAGAACCTTTTCTTCAATGATTTCTAATTTTTTGCTCATTTGAATAATTTTTTCCTGGCGAATCGCGAGAAGATCATTCACTATATAATCTACATTTTTGCTGCTTTCTTTCTTTAATTCCCAAATTATGCTTTTGTCTTCTTCTGAAGCATCAGAAGGGGGAGCATGTTGCTCGAGTTGATGAATTTCTTTTTGAAAATTGATAAACCTCTTAAGTTTTACTTCTGGTAGTGGCGTGATCTCATCTGAAGCACATTCCAACTCCCAATCAAAGATTAATTCCTCATAAATTGTCTTAAATTCTTGTGTATTCATACCCATCTTCTCTTTATAATAGTATTGCTACTCCTTTACATGCCAAGAAAACCCCGACTGCTTCTGGCAGATCTATTTTTTCTCCTTTAGTATAAGGTCCATAATATTCAGCTTGAATACGTATTTCTGGACATTTGGGAGTTGTTATTTCCATTTTAACTAGTTTCTTTTGATCCATTGAAAAAACAATAGGATCTGACAATGGATTAAAGTTAATCATCTCATAATAATCCAAGGGTTTAACGATGAAACCTGTTTTTCCATGAATGGAACCTTGTACACGGATTAATCTATGTGTATCGATCGATACCGGAACATCAATATCACATTTACTGATTGTTAGAAGAAATTTTTTGATTTTTTCCCATCCTATCTTTCCAACATCTCTAATCGTCCAGTACTTATTCTTATTTAGTAACTGATTTCTAATGTGCTCTCTTTTATCCGTTCCAAACAATATGTGTTTGATTTTTGCGTCCAAATCTAAATGTCCAAATTCTAAATCGAAGGATTCAATTGAATCGTGTTTATTGAGAATTTTTAAAAAATTATTAGCAATTCGTCCTTTCCATCCTGCGTCATCAATCGTGCTTCCCAAAAAGGATCCAATGTTTTGTTTATACATAAAAAAATCGTCGGGTTCGAAATTTGTTGCTGTCATGTAATCCACTATTTGACGACGTTCTTCGGAGTTCATAGCTCGGATAAATTCTTCTCGTAAATGTATATGATAGCCTCGATGACCAGAAAAATTTAGTATAATATTGTCTTTGATAATCCCAAAATCAGGAAGAAAATCATCCACTAATTTTATAACTTCATTTTTACTTGCTTGGAGACATTCATCGCATAACCATAATTGTTTTCGGATAAGACCTTCACATTTGGGACATTTCGTAATATTTTCCTTAGAAACATAATCGCATTCCACGCAAATATAGAAGTCGTGTTTTTTTTGACAAGATAAATCCATATGATCCGAGTCAATATCTACTACGAAATCGCACCCCATCCAACCCTTATTTGACATTATCTTATCTGCTGGAGAATTATAGAGAGCAGCGCTAAGATACGCATGCCTAGGTGCAACTCCCTTTAACTCGGAGAGAAAAAGTTGCGGGTTTGAGAATCCGCGATGGCGAACCATGTAATCTTTATCCCAAAAAAGGAAAGCAAATTCTCGGTTTTGAATTTTATCGATAAGGGGGAAAGACTTCACTAATTCCGTATACTTCAAAATAAACTTCTTACGTAATTCAAACGTTGGATCTTTCAATGAAATCACTTCTTTTGGACCTTATCTTCTCTTAATTTCCTTTTAATTTCCACATTTTTCCAAAATACAAAATCCTTAGGTGTTTTTATGGGGATTCTTCGTACTTCTCCTTTACGAAATACACCTTGCGCACAAATAATGTCTCCATATTCCTTATCTAAGGCTTTACACATATCGATACTTTTAACTTTTGCACAACTGTATATTCTGTATTTCTTTCCTTTCCCCCCAATTCCTCTGGAAAATTCTACGTGATATCGAGCAAGTTTCTCATCAAAGTCAGGAAGGGTTCGAAATACATCAACAGTTTCCTCTACCGTATGATTAGTATTTGCATAAAAAAATGCAATATGGAGTCGTTCACTATGTGTTAGATTCACTCCATTTGTTGCTTTATTTAGTATATATTTAATACAAGGTGGGTATAATGCGTAATCTACGTTTTCGTATACATTAGTTGATTCATATTGAGTTTGGGTTAGTTTTTTCTTTTCAATCAATTTTGTTATATCATCGATTAATGGCGAAAGGTGAGTGATTTTCTTCAAAAGGTCCATCAATTCTCCCCCAGATTTTTGCCGGTCAGGAACAATTTGTCTTCTCACGACCTCTTGTAACAATCGTGCTACATTATCCTTTAGAAGATATACTCGTCCATTTATTACATTTCGATTAATTAGCTGATATGCAGAATCCTTAAGTAAACTAGCTGTTGGAACGTAATTTTTGACATCAACCCAACAAGGATACAGAACATTTCCAATTTGCATCTGCTTTTTTTCAAAATGACATTCAAAATTCATTTTTCGACAAAGAACTTCAAGATTTTGTTCGGTTTCCTCTAGTAATCTCTGGTGATATAATTTTGAAATTAAATTAGATACATGATTTTCCATAACGCGGTTATCAAACGCTGTAAGTATAGTTTTTACAGTGTAAAATAAGATTACATTTATTTCATCTCCAGTCAAGATTATGCCGGATTCCTTTTTATCCAACGCTAGAGAAAAAACTTGAAGTAACTTATCATGGAAATCGGGGTAACTTTCAAAATATTTTGTAAACAGTTGATTATAGTATTCTATAGGATCCTCGTCTTCATTACTCACTGAAGTAGGATCAAATATCTCACGACCCCCTTCAAGCCAAGGATATTTATATACTAAACTATACGCGTTATAATTTGACATAGTCTCAGCTGTTTCACTATTAGGTTATAAAAAATGAATTGTTGATAAAAATGATGAGACCACTAGATTTCTATGCTCTAATAATCTTCTTCTTCATCTTCAATTCGTGGAGCAAGGAAATATTTGATCGAACTTGCTCCCATAATATTAAATGCGGCTCGTAAAGGTTGATCAGTGCTAACGGATAACTCAACTTGAGATACATTCGGGACTGAACTGACTTTAAGCATGTGGTTGAGAAATTTTAACGCAAAAGTGCCCTCGGCATCCTCAGTTGCTATAAAATTATTCAATAACGAATCTTCTTTATCCAAAACACATTCCGTTTCTCCAACATTACCTTCAGATCGAAAAATTAATGCGCTATCATTCATGCTAATTATCGCAGTATCATTATAAATGTCCGCATCTTTAATGGCCTCTTCCAAATACCCGACAGGGAGAGTTACACTATTATTATATAAGATTTTTTCTAATGATTCTGGTTTTATTGGGGGCATACTGATATCTTTCAATGTGATTGAAAATTTCCGCATTTTTTTTCCTTCTCTACTTTGCATTAAAATCAGTAGCTTATTGGAATTTTCCTCAAATTGGAAAATAATACTATCACTTGCAGAACTCCTTTTCAATATTTTTACCAAGTCTTCAATATTTAAGCCTAATTTTTCTTCTTTATCACACTTATAAGCGTCAAAATCTTCCTTATCTAATTTTAAGCTGATTAAACATACTCTTCCTGCATCTATGGATGTTAAGCTGATTCCATTTGGACTAAAGATAATTTCTGATTCGTCAATTATAGCTGCTACGGCATCGAATACTCCTTGCATTGCGCGTGAGTCATTCATAGTTAATTCAAACATAATTCTCTCCATTTTTTGCTACTTAGTGTATCAATGAATTGTGTGTGATTATAAAAAATACATTGTTAATATGTTAGTTATCTCAATTTGGTCACATAAAAAACGTGAGATATTGCTTCTAAATCTGCATTAAATAGTTACATTGATGTAAATCAAGTTCTTTAACTCATTATTCAAACCGTAAAAAAACTGGAGAGTCCTTCTTTCTGAAGAGAAATTAATATTCACGCCAGCGATGATCACACTTCACGCATCGATAAAAAGTCGTAGGTGGTTCATCCGCAGATCGTGTTTGTTGTTGAAAATATTCTGCTTTGCCATGGCTACATTTAGGACAGATAACATCAGTAGTCGGCATTTCTACAATATTGTTTTCGTCCAGAACCACGGTTTTTTTGATTAAACTTGCTTTTTGATGCGGCATTGGTTTTTTAGATCCCCGGGTGGTAATTGCTTCTTGTTTATATCCACATTTACAGACGAGTAAAATGCCTTCATCAGTCTTTTCCTTTCTAAGCATATTGTCACATTTCGGGCAAAATTCTAAATCAGCCATTATTCTCACAAAAATTAGGTTAACACATCAGAGATTTTCGTTAAAATTCGACTTTTTCCACCTGTGGGTTGTACTAAAATCTTCTGACAGGTTTGACATTTCACTTCGGTGGAAGAACATCCAAAAACAATTTGGGATGAACCACAATTTAAACAGACGATTTTTAAAAATCGACTTTTAGGTTTAGGTACAAGATTTTTTTGATCCATAGATATCACGCTGTGACTATTTCGAATTTCTTAATACGTTGGCTTCTACCATACTTCTTAAATCCACAAACTGAGCAAGTCAAAAGTGGAGTAGTTTTCTTGTTAATTTTGGCGTTTTTGTGAAATACTTCTTTCGGTTGACTTCCATATCCTCTCTTCTTTCGATCGTATCGTCTTTGTCCCTCTGCTAAGGTTCTTTTTTTACCTTTTTTATAGATCGAGATTGTAAATTCTGTGTGTTTTTTACATCTCGGGCAGAGACTCATGGTGTTTTTTGGTACTTTCATATTAAACAGCTCAGTTCTTATCAGATGATCGATTTTTATTGCAGATAAATTAAAAATTTTGTTGTTTTGAAGACTTTCAAAGGTAGATTATCAGTAGTAAAATAAAATTCAGCTGAAAAGTTTTCATATTAGGTATTCAACAATATAAATAGTACAATGACCTCGTTAGAAGGAAATGACATAATCAGTGCAAAACAGTTCTCAAGAGAGGATTTAGAATATTTACTTGATTGGGCCATAAAAATAGAACAAAATAAAAAGAAATACTCTGAGTGCATGAAAGGAAAGATAATGGGGACTCTCTTTTATGAACCTTCAACTCGGACTAGGTTGTCATTTGAAAGCGCCATGTTACGATTAGGGGGCTCGGTTACCGGATTCTCTTCAGCGACAGTTTCTTCCGTTAAAAAAGGAGAAACATTAGCCGATACAATTCGAACAGTCTCAAATTATACGGATTTAATTGTATTGCGACATAATAAAGACGGTTCTGCAACTCATGCTGCACGGTTTTCAGACGTTCCAGTTATCAACGCAGGAAGTGGAAGTGGCGAACATCCCACCCAAAGTTTACTGGACTTATTGACAATCCAACTGGAATGCGGTAAAGTTGATGGATTAAATATCGGATTAATCGGAGACTTAAAATTCGGAAGAACTGTGCATTCCTTAACCTATCTTTTAGCAAATTATGATGTGAATTTGTACCTAATTAGTCCACATATTTTGAAAATGCAAAATCGGGTAATGGATTACGTACAGAGAAAGGGAAATGTCAACATCAATGAAACTACTGATTTTCTTGAAACTATTCCAAAATTGGACGTGATTTACATGACTCGCATTCAGAAAGAACGCTTCCCGGATCCAGAAGAATATGAACAAGTAAAAGATGTGTTCAAATTCGAAAAGAAACACATATCAATTTTGAAACCGAACGCAAAAATTATGCATCCGTTACCTCGCGTAAATGAGATTAGTCCAGAAATTGACAATATTCCTAATGCAATCTACTTCAAACAGACCTATTATGGGTTAATGATGCGAAAGGCTGTCATTGGATTGGTCATGGGCGTATTCAAATAATTTATTACATTCTTTTTTCATTTTACATTTTGTGTCGCGAAATTTCCTTTTATAAGGAATAATGTTCAAAAACTCGTCCTCAGACCTTATTAACTTAGTAAAAACTTCTAATGTAAGGATCGAGAAAAAAGAAAACTTAATGTTGAACAAATTTTTACTCGAATAGGCATCGTATGGAGTGCTATTGGGTTGGTTGCAGGCATTTTGTTGCCAATGATCTACATGTTCCCTATACTATTTTCGTCATGGGCTTTATTTGTAAGTTTTGGGCATCTATCATCATATCAGACATCCTCAAAACCTAGGAATCTTGTTGATGGTTCTTCCTTTTACGCTTTGTGTTCCCTTTCCGTTCAATATCGATCCAGGAATTCGTACGGGGGGATATCATGTCTTGGTTCTTGATGGTTGCGTTGATGAGTATTTCTGCTCTTATAGAAGAAAAATTATTGATTTCTAAACTGGGAGATGCTTATCTTGAATATCGTTCGAAAACCGGATTATTTTTACCGCGATTAAGGAAATTAGGCAATAAAAATGAGTTAGTGCCATGGAAGTCTGTTTTATTAATTATGGGAATTTACATATTTATTGTAGCAGTGAGTTTTGGAACTCAAAAAATACTATCAGACCTTGGAATAGTGATGTGGTCAAGCACTTTTTAATTCTTGAAGAGCAGTAAAGGTACGTATAGTTCCTCTTCAGATAGCCCTCCGTGAACCGCTTTCATTCGAATTCTAGTCTCTTTTAGCATTTTATCCTTTATCATATAGTTTTCTTTCATCAATAATATGTAATCTGGGATTCGATATTTGAACTGTGGATGGGGATCAAATAAACCAAATATTTCAGAATCAATTAATTCTTTCATCGAAAGTAACGAACAATATGCATCGAGGTCATTTTTGACATATAATTCAAACTGTTCTCGGTAAGGAGCGCGAACATAACAAAATGCTGCTCGACTTTCTCCGCAAAGCGGGAGAGTCAAGGTTTCTTCTAATTTTGGATGATCTTTCAAATTGATAGTGTGCCCCTTAGGGATATCTATTAACCCATGATCTGCTGTTACGAGTATTGCTGTTTTTGGGCAGTTACTTTTAATCTTCTCAGATAATTCAAATATTTGTTGAATTATCTCTTCAAAATGTGGAATTGCTTTTATTGTTCCATCAAGATGACTTTTTGAATCAATTCCATCCCAATAATGCAAAATGAACTTCTTATTAGAATTAGATTGAATTGTACCATATATTTTTTCCATAGAATCGGCAAAATTTGTAAAAGTAACAACTGATTTTGCTCCTTTGGATACTACGGTGTCATAAGGTGTATCTTTAAGTTTCTCAGCAATCACAAAATATGAATCAGCTGTGGGAATGTGCTCAAAAATTGATTGTAATCTTAAAATATCATTCGCTTTTATAGTCGAATTGGTAATATAATCCCCATAATTGCGTCGAGTTAAAGGAGGGATAGTAGAAATCAAACCGAGTTCTTTTAAGAAAGTAAACCAAGCAAGACATCCGTGATTTTTCGGGGCTAATCCGGTATATATTGTGGTCATTGCAGCGGCGGTAGTTGATGGGAATACTGAAGTCATCTTGGATTGAAGATAGTCCATAATAGGATAATCCAATAATTTCGCATTACGTATAAAGAAATTATATCCCATTCCATCGAGAAGAATTAACACTACATTGTCTACTCCTGCTAATTGAGACAAGGACAGGTCTTTAAGTGGAGAATATTGACTATCTCCACCAAAATGCTGAATTATTGAACTCATTAAATTTACAAGACTTCCATCTTTATAGTTAGGTGTTACTAAATTTTTAATCATTAGATTTACCTTTTTATGGATTCAAAATAAAACTTATACAAAAGAAAACTCACTGTGAACTTATATTATGGAAGATTTGTCACTCGTTATTGTTGGCCAAGCTGGTCAAGGGGTTCAAACCGTTGAACAATTCATGGTTGGACTACTAAAGGGAACCGGTTACAATGTATTTGCTACAAAGGAGTATATGAGCCGTGTACGCGGAGGAATGAACTCCACCGAACTTCGTGTAGGTTCGGGAGAAAAAAAGGTTCGAGCGTATGTCGAGCGAATCGATCTTTTAATCCCCTTACATAAGAACGCTATTGAACATGTGAAGCACCGAATATCAGACTCAACGACAATTCTCTTAGATCCAGAGTTAATAGATGAATCAAAATATACACAGTACAAATGTGTCACCGTACCATTCACAAAAATCCAAAAGGAAATCGGGTTGAAATTCGTGAATGTGTATGCTGTGGGTGTTTTATCTGGAATTTTTAAGATTCCACATAAATCAGGAAAAATTTTCATTAAAGAAAGATTTTCAAAGAAAGGAGATGCCATTTTAAAAAAGAATTTCGAAGCTTTTGAAAAGGGGCACTCCATTGGAGAAAATCTTAAAGATCTTGTTCCCGAAATGAAAAAAGATCCCCAAGTTGTTAATGAAATCCTCTTAGATGGGAATCAAACTGTGGGATTAGGAGCAATTGCTGGAGGATGTAATTTTATTTCTGCGTATCCTATGAGTCCCTCCACAGGAACACTTACTTTTTTAGCTCATCATTCCAAAGAATTCGGGATCTTGGTAGATCAAGCCGAAGATGAGATAGCTGCAATAAATAAGGCAATAGCAGCATGGTTTACTGGAGCACGAGCAATTGCATCGACTTCAGGAGGAGGGTTTGATTTAATGTGTGAAGGATTATCTTTGGCGGGAATTATCGAATCTCCTCTGGTAATCCACATTGCACAAAGGCCCGGACCTGGGACGGGACTACCGACTCGTACGAGCCAAGAAGATCTAAATTTAGCGTTATATGCCGGACATGGGGAATTTCATAGAATTATTTTTGCTCCAGGATCTATTGAACAAGTGTTTCATCTCACCCAAATTGCATTTAATATTGCCGACAAAATACAGATCCCTGTATTTATTTTGACAGATCAGTATTTAGTGGATTCTTATTATAATGTGAAAGCCGATGATATGAAATTAGTAGGTGTTGAGCATGCTTTTGTAGAAACGGATTCAGATTACAAACGTTATGAATACACAGCAAATGGAATAACACCACGGGGAATTCCTGGATTAGGAACTGGATTAATTCGTGTAGATAGTGATGAGCATGATGAATGGGGTCACATTACGGAAGATATGAGAGGAGTCCGTGATAAAATGACTGATAAACGAATCCATAAAAAAGGGAAGACAATATCTGAACATCCAACACCAATCCCATTGGAACCATTTGGTGGTCATGATGCAGAAACATTAGTCATTTGTTGGGGATCTAGCTATCTAGCTGTAAAAGAAGCAATTGAAGAAATAAATGACCCAAAAATTGCTGGTATTCACTTCTCTCAAGTATTTCCTCTTCCAAAAGAATCCAACTCGATACTCACGAAAGCGAAAAAACTGCTTTTAATTGAAGGAAATGCCACTGGTCAATTTACCAATATGCTCAAACTTTATGGAAATATTGAAATTCCGAACGAAAATCTCTATCTGAAATCTAATGGTGAACCACTATCTGTAGAGGAAGTAAAGAAATTCATCGGAGGTGCAATCTAATGACAAACTCGTTTGAGTATAATATGGAGGCGGTTGCATGGTGCCCAGGATGCGGCAATTTCGCATTAAGTAGAATTCTGAGAGAGGCGCTTGAAGAATTAGGTAAAAAACCCGAAGAAATGGTATTTGTATCAGGAATTGGGCAAGCAGCAAAAACTGCTCAATATATGAAAGGTCATATGTTTAATGGACTACATGGTAGAGCTCTCCCGGTTGCCATGGCGATAAAAGCTTCAAATCCTGAATTAACCGTTATAGTAGATTCTGGAGATGGATGTACTTTTGGAGAAGGTGGGAATCATTTCAACCAACAGATCCTCCGAAACTCGGACATCACAGTAATTAGCCATGATAATCAAATTTATGGTCTTACAAAAGGACAAGCCTCACCAACCAGTGAAAAAGGAATGAAAACTCCTGTTCAAGTCTATGGGGTTACAAATGAACCTATAAACCCTATTGCTGCTGCAGTTGCATTGGATGCTTCCTTTGTAGCGCGTGCATTTGTAGGGGATATGGAAAACACCAAAAAAATCTTTAAACAAGCAATATCGAACAAAGGATTCTCCTTAGTTGATACATTCTCTCCATGCGTTTCATTCAATAAACTGAATACTTTCAAATGGTATAAGGAACACACTTATGCTCTTGAAGAAAACTATGATCCTTTAAATCGAAAAGAAGCATTTGGAAAAGCCCTTGAAACGGATCCTTTTCCATTAGGGATTATCTATCGAAATTCGAGTAAGAAACCATTTTGGGAAATGAACATTGCATATGAAAAAGATAAACGTCCACTTTTCAAACGAAAACTGGATTTGAATGCGTTGAAGAAATTAATAGAATCAAAAAAAATACATTAATTTAATAATGTATTGTAAAATTGCGATAGTCTTCTTTCTCGGATTCGGAGAATTCATGGTGTACTGCTTGCACATTAGCCCAAATTGGACCTCTACGCAACCATTTCAGAAGTTCGTTTAACTTTTCTTGGCTTCCTTCAGCTAATACTTCCACTTTTCCGTTATTTAAATTCTTAATCCATCCTTTTACTCCGAGTCTATTAGCTATATCTGCCGCATTTGCCCGAAAGAACACACCTTGCACCTTTCCTGACACGTATGCATGCATTTTTTTCATTTCTATTCATCCTTGTCTATTGGTACGGAGTACCATTTTTTACTTAAGTGGTTGTCTAGGGAAATACGCGTTCTGCCCTTTTAAACTCTTCGCCCATTTTAATATTTGTAACCTCATGGGAGTGAATTCTTATATCTGGTGGTGAATAATCCATTATATGAATTTCTGGCAGAGGTTGGTTTTAGCACTAATCCAGTCTATCCTTGAATGGCTTCCCGTAAGTAGTGAAGGATTCATTGTTCTAACAAGTGTTAATGCGTTTGGAGCTGATCCTTCTGCCGCTATCCGTATTGCATTATATTTCCATCTTGGAACCGCTATTGCGGTGTTTATTAAATATCGCAAGGAATATATCGATGCAATACTGTTCAAAGATAAGAAATTATTGAGATTACTAATAGTATCTGTATTAAGTACTGCAATAGTGGCGATTCCTCTTAAATTGCTTCTTGAAAAAATTTTTACACGAACAGCAGGGTGGGTCGTTACTCTTCTGACAGGGATTGCACTCATTATCACGGGAATGTTGTTACAATATGGAACGGCTCGATCCCAAAATTCTCTAGAAATGGGTGATAGGAAACTATGGGATGAAATTGGTCTTGGGATAGTTCAAGGATTCGCGATTCTACCGGGAATTAGCCGATCAGGAACAACATATACGTACTTGATCGCTCGAGGGTTTAAAAAAGAAGATGCATTTAAAATGAGTTTTCTCATTTCTCTTCCTGCAGTCATTGCAGGAATCGCATTTGATATATTGTTTGATGTGATAATAGGAGGAGAATCTCTCGGTTTTGAGTGGGATTATTTAGTCTTAATGCTCTTAGTTGCGGTAATCGGATATTTTATGATGGATGCGCTTTTGATAATTGCACGAAAAATCTCCTTCCATTATATTTGCTTTCTGCTTGGGAGTATTACCATATTATTGGTCCTAATTCTTTTCACAGTATCCTAGAATTACTTCAAAATCTGACCAGTCTCTAGATACCACAAAACCAAATCTAGCTCAGCTAATGTCAGCTCCTTTAATTGAGCAATATTTTCTAAAACACGTTCAATTTCTTCATACTTACGTTGAGTTAGAGTTTTTGGTTTGGAAATTAAGCTATGATTTACTAAAATATCAATGATATGAAAATCGATAATTGCACAGTTATCGAATCCAATATTCCGTAAAAAATGAGATGCTTCCTTAAGCCCTAAACCTTTTACATTCTTTGCTAACCAATTTCGTAAAATTTTCTGGTCTGAAAGTGCATAGGAAAAAAGTATCGATTCTAATTTTGTATACCATTTATTGGCTTCAAAAATATAATTGGCGCGGGTATTGGGAAATCGATAGCCTAATTCCTTCAATTTTGTGGCTAACTCTTCTTGATTTAAACTTGATATTTGTGTTCCAAGCTGTTTTTGAATCTGAATTCCTCTAACTGCATTAAAATTAGCGGTTAGAATACAAAAACACATCTCACCGAACAGAGCATCTTTATTTGCCTTATCTATATTACGGAACTCTTGAATTCTATCATCAATTTTATTTTTTAATTCAGAATGTATTATTCCATCAATTTTTGAACACAATTCACAATTATTGCATCCAGCTTTACATGGAAATATTATTGAATTATCGTCATCAAAAGTGGTCATTAGAGTTAAATCAAAAAAACTAAATAATACGTCACATGTAAAGACTTAGTTTATATTTTTGAGGATTTTCCCAAATGCCAAAGAAACAAGCAAAATTTCCGGATCAAGATGAACTCGTAGTTTGCCAAATAATCCATGTTGAACGCATGTATGTCTATGCGGACCTCGAAGATTATGAGGGAAACACACCAGGTGGTCGTGCAAGAGGTATGGTACACATATCTGAATTGGCTAACCGCTGGATTCGAAACATCTCAAATTACGTTAAGCTCAACCAACGAATAGTTCTAAAAGTGTTGCGGGTAAATCCCGAGAAAGGACATATCGATTTATCTTTGCGTCGTGTAAACACTGAGCAACAAAACTCAATTATGAGTGATTGGAAGTTTGAACGCAAGTGTGAAAATTTGTTCAGATTATTCGGAACTCAGAACAATATGAAATTAGATGAGGTATACGAAAAAATTGGGTTTCCTCTGATGGATGCATATGGAACACTTCATGACGCATTCGATGCTATTAAAGAAGATGGATTAGAGGAATTGAAGAAATTAGAATTAGATCTGCCAAAAGAAGCCGTGGAAACTCTATTCACCTTGATTGACACGAACATTCAATTGTCTCAAGTAGAAATTGAAGGCAAATTTGAAATAATCGTTTATGATGAAAATGGGGTTGAAGTAATTAAGGATGCATTTAAAGCTGCTAGTGAAATTGAAAAGGATAAATTAATGGACCTTACAATCCATTATATTGGAGCTCCTACCTACAGTATGCGGATAACAGCAAGTGATTATCGAAAAGCTGAGAGTTACTTGAAGAAAATTACTACCACCATTCAAGAAATTATCGAATCGCATAATGGCGAATATTCCTTTGAACGAACTGATTGATCGATGTATTATGCCGAAAATACTGTATTTTTGTCCGAAATGTAATACATATACTCTTTCTCCAAAGGAATGCACTAAATGTGGTACTAAAGTGAAAACTCCTCATCCTCCAAAGTATTCTCCTCAGGATAAATATCAAAAATATAGAATTCCTATTTTTAAGGAAAATAATAAAAAAGAAATTAATTAATCAATCTTCTTAGCCATATCTTGCAAAATTTCTCGATATTTCTCTAAATCTGCTTGGATTTTGATTGCACCAGTTCCAATCGTTGGCACTAATTGACCAATAATTACATTTTCAGGTATTCCTTTCAATTTCTCTTCTTCCCCAGAAACACTTGCATTAATTAATTGTTTTATCGTCACTTCAAATGCAGCACGAGCAAGAATGCTCTCTTTCACACCTGAAATACCGTGCCTTCCAATTTGCAGGATACGTCCAGTAAAACACATAAGGTCCGCCATTGCAAGTAGATGTCTTTGATCAACATCTAATCCTTGATCCCGAAGTACTCCTTTAGCTTCTCGAATAATAATTTCTCGTGCTGCTTCTATTCCGAAAATTTTCTCAATCTCATGAATGTGGTTTGAAATGGTTAGCATAGGATCCACACCCTTGATTTTTAATACTTCTGCAAGATTGGTACCCTCAGTTTGAATCATCCAATTACCTGAATTGGAATCTTTGTAAATGATTCCTCTTTTTACTCCCTTGATTCCGGAAATTAAAGTTTTCAGAATCTTCTCTCGTTTCTTCTGCAATTTTTGGATGTCCTCAAGATCTGGATTTATTATTATGCAATTATTTTCATAATCAACATCTATAGTGCCTTTCTTTCCGTATTTCTTGAGTTTTTTCGTAATTTCATCAATATCTAATCCTTTATCTTCAAGTAATTCCTCATCCAGATACACTACAATGGAATAATCTGCGAGATCGATTTCTACATCATATGCGATACTATCAACACGAATTTGTTCAATTTTTTGATGAATTTCCCGCGCTTTCTTACGATTCTTGGAGTATTCCTCAGTCAGATATACATACATTATTGGTGTACTAGGATTTCTGCGTGCATCTACGATTTCTATTAGCCGTGGTAACCCTTGAGTGACAGAAAATTCAGATACTCCTGCGAAGTGGAAAGTACGTAGAGTCATCTGCGTGCCTGGTTCCCCGATAGATTGTGCTGCAACAGTTCCTATGGGTTCCATTGGAGAGATTAAAGATCGTTGGTAGCTTAGATAAACTTGATCTGCGAAATATTGGACTTGTTCTTTGCTCAGTTTCTCATCTTTCATCTGCTCGTTCATTTCATCGATAATACTACTTGAAATTCCCAAACTTTTCAAATAATCCAATGTTTTTATTTTAAATTCCTTTGATGCAACTTCTGACATATTATTTTACCCCCAATTCTTCTTTTTTATCTGCAACCCATTTTTGGTACAATTTTGTTATCGCTCCTCTCCAAACTGCAGTTTTACCCGTTTCATCATTATATAAATTTTGGAAATATTCTTCCGTATACTCTGGTTCACTAGTTTCCTTGGTGATGGTCTTCTTTTTAGATGACTTTTTAGTTGATTTTTTAGTAGTTCTCTTAGGAGTCTTAATTTGTACCTCTTCTTTCTCGGGCTCTTCCTTTGGACGGGTCTTAGTAACTGGTTTCTGGTCTACTTTTTTCGGCTTGGGTGTTGTCTTTTTCACATCAGCGTCAAATTCAGTTTGATATTTCTCTATGTAATCATTTTCTTTCTTTAATGCAGGTGTGAGATTTCCTTCTTCTTTTAATCGTTTAATTTTTCGATCACGAAAATCTTGCTCATGTTCTACATAGTTGTTCAAGGTTTTAGTTTTTAAGAAGATATTCTTCACGTTTACTGCATCTCCGTGATCTGATTTTGCTGGATCCACCCGGTCATCTCCATAAACGAATTGAATAATGTTATCTGTAGAAGTTCGGACGGTTCCATCATTTTGAACAACCATATCTTGTAAAGCATTAACAAGACGCCGTTGCATGTATCCTGATGAAGATGTTCGCACTGCAGTGTCAACCAATCCTTCTCGACCACCCATAGCATGGAAAAAGAATTCAATTGGATCTAATCCTTTTCGATACGAAGATTCTACAAATCCTCGCGCTCTTGCTGTGAGATCTCGTAATTTAAAGTGTGGTAGAGTTCGATCTGAGAATCCTCGATGTATACGTTTACCTCGAACTGCTTGGGGTCCAACACAGGCTGCCATTTGAGTCAAATTTAAAGGATTTCCCCGTGCACCACTTTTAGTCATAATAACTGAATGTGCGGAATCACCTAACTCTAAAGCGCCTATTTTTCCCGCTTCGTCACGAGCTTTATTTAATACTTCTTGAATACGTAATTCTAAAGTTTCTTGATATGTTCGACCTGGTGCACATGGCATGGTTTCTTCATCATTTTCATTAAATGCTTTGATGAATAAATCACATTGATTGTTTGCATTGGTCATAACATCGGTGATTTTTGGCATGATACTTGTGATATCAACTTCATCTAAACCCATGGTTAGAGCATGATGCATAATGAAATAAAGTAGCATACTTGCAGAATCATCTAAAAACTGTCGAGCTGCATCAGCACCATAATCTTTGGTGATTCTTAATAATATTGCTGTGGGTTTTCCTGCTCCGTAAGTTTTCTCATCTAATACCCCAGAGACTAATTCTCCGTTAACAATGTTGACGTATCCATCATAATCACAGTCTTCTTCTTTGCATCCATCCTCACATTTTCGGCAAAAGTTGGATTTTAATTGCATATTCAAATCTTTTGGTAATAATGTGCTGAAAATTGATTTTCCCGAATACATCGGTTCAGGATCTGTTACAATAGGCGTAAGATCTGATAATTTAAAGTCAGGATTATGTCTAAATATATTTCCCCATTCCAACATTTGATATGTTGTACTCTTGTCAAACATAGAATCCTTTCGAGTAAAAATATAAGCCATAGAGATAAAATCATGGACACCACCAATGATAGGGCCTCCATACCGTGGAGAGATAATATGTTCTTGAACTTTTAATAAGAATTGAGCTTCAGCTCGCGCCTCTTCACTCTGTGGAACATGTAAGTTCATTTCGTCTCCATCGAAATCTGCGTTGTAAGGTGTACAAACTAATAAAGCCAGTTGAAAGGTTTTTCCTGTCATAATTCGAACTTCATGAGCCATAATAGACATCCTGTGAAGAGATGGTTGTCGATTAAACAATACTAAATCTTTATTTTTTAAGTGGCGTTCTACAACAAAACCTGGCTGTATGGTGTCTGCAATAATTCTCCTGTCTTTTACGTAACGAAGATCAATACGTCGATTATCTGTACGAATGATATAATTAGCACCCGGATGTTTATCTGGACCATTTATTATCATTTGTTTCATATCTTCGATATTCCATTCCGTTACATGATTAGGCACGGTTAAAATTTTAGCAATGATTTCTGGGACTCCCACTTCATTAATTGAAATATGAGGATTTGGTGATATTACCGTTCGAGCCGAAAAATCTACGCGTTTACCACTTAAGTTGCTTCGGAATCGTCCTTCTTTTCCTTTCAATCTTTGGGTAAGGGTTCGCAAAGCTCGCCCAGAACGATGACGTGCTGGTGGGATTCCACTGACTTCGTTATTGAAGAATGTCGTAATATGATATTGTAATAGCTCCCAAAGATCCTCTACAATAAGTTGGGGTGCACCAGCCTCAATATTTTCCCGTAAGCGTGCATTAATTCGGATAACATCAACTAATTTATGAGTTAAGTCATCTTCGGAGCGGATTCCACTATCTAATGTGATTGAAGGTCTTACACAGACAGGAGGGATTGGAAGTACAGTTAAAATCATCCATTCTGGTCTTGTAGCTTCAGGACTAATTTCTAGGAGTCGGCAGTCGCCATCATTCATTTTTTCAAGTCGCTCTCGAATATCACTAGGATATAATCGTCGAGGTTGATCCAACCCTACTTCCTCATAATAAGTTGTAGGCTTCTCTATAGTGATTTTTTTGCGTTCCTCTCCACAGAATGGGCAATTTTTAGTTTTTCGAGCTGTTTTGAATATATTTTGGATAAGAACGTCACTAACATTTTCAAATATCCGAGCTTGTTGTTCTTTTCTTTTCTTGAAGTCTTCAAATTGATCTTCGGTAAGTAATAAACGTGAACAACTTGGACAAATAGTTCGGAGTAATGTTAACAACAACTTAGCAAAACCTACATGAACCACAGGTCGTGCCAACTCAATATGGCCAAAATGACCAAGACATTGCCCAACACGGTTACCACAAGTAGTACATTTCTGACCGGGTTCGATAGTCCCTAATTTTTGGTCCATCAAACCTGCTGCAAGTGGTAATCCATCATCATCGTAGGTATCTGCCGTAATAATTCTAGTTGCAGACATCTTCCGGATTTCGTTAGGTGATAATAGGCCAAATTTAATTTTATCAATTACGCGAGAAATTCCTGAATATGACATTTATTTGATTTACACCCTTTGTGATCTTACGATTTTAGCTGAAAGTAACATCTTAAATACATGCATAATATTAAGACAAATAACGAGTAGAATCAACAGTGATGGCTAATATTAGCCATAATAAAAAAATTTTACGAATAACTTAATAAAAAAGATGTACAATTATGAAAATTGAAGTAAAAAATCCGATTTATTTGATCCTTTTGAATTGGATCATTTTACTTCTTGGATATCTCGGCATTCCGTTAATTTCCATGGTTGTCGAAACACCATTCCAACATTATATTTTATCCTTTCTTGCAATGAATTTCCATATTTTCGGAGAACAGACAAGTATTACATTGTTAATCACTAGCTGGATAATTTCCATTTCAATTTTCGGAATTGTGACTAAAATCGATTGGAAAATACCTCTTTATGGTATGTTTTCCGAATTATGTGTGTATCTATTCGCAATTATTTTAATGAAAAGGCACTCATTGACCTTTGCAGAAATAAAAATTGAATTACTCCAAGGATTTGGGATCATCTGCGGAATAATCTCCCTCCTATATATCCCCATATTTATACGATATTTAATCAAAAAAAGGAAACGGCGGAACACAGTCAATGAAATTCAAATGGAATATGTGTCAAAATGCCCTCACTGTGGAAAAGAATACCAATCTAACCCCATTCTTTGTTATGTGTGTTCAAAACGAATGATTTCTTTATAATGGCATTCTTTCGCGTCTTTTAGGTACTAAGAAATTATTTTTTACTAAGAATTCATCAAATTTTGACGAATTTTGAGTGTCTGGTTCTGAAAATATCATTTTTTTAGAATAATTTCTCAGTTCTTCTCCGATGTGTCTATTCAACAATTGAATTACCATATTTAGGTCATTAATTGATAGTTTTGCTCTCATGTGTGCCTCTATTTGCGGAATTGGGATAGCAAAATCTTCAAATTTAGAACATAAGGGATATAGATGTTCGCAAATACGTTGAATTTTGGTTTGTAGATATATTGGATTTAAATTGTTCTTGTTTTGATGGAATTCAATACGTATAGGAAAATCATAGGGAACAGGTTTCATGTAGCACGCATAAAACTTGTAATCGTTAAGAAAATGGTTTTTGGTATTTAATTCTGAATTCAATATTTCAAGTTGTCTTGGAATCCAAGAGTTACCTGAAGAGCTAATAGAAAACGCACAAGATCTATCCCCGACTTCTAAAAAACGATGGAATAAATCTAAATCTGAGAAATATTGCATTAATTTTCGGTAATCGATCTGGGTTAAAGATGACCCCCCCATTTTGGATAAGATTTGAGGTACTCTCCGCGTCAATAATTTGCGAAATGTTGAAGATCGAGTATCTTTGACAACTCCAACCAAGTCAATTTTTCGAATATCACATAAATTGTATAATTTTTTATATTCTTTTATCAGATTTGAGTATTTAATCATCAAATCAGTATTTTGTGGTGAGTTTGAAAGTAAATTTAATGGCTCTGTTAGTATAGAACCATCTAGAATCACCATGTTGATGTTTTTTTTGTATTTTGTGATCAAATCATTAACTAAGGTGATCTCCATAAATGCGCGGTCAATGGATACTTGAGAAGTAGCTAATTGATCTGTGGTGTTATTTAGAATTCTACTTAACTGGTAATTTTGTATCCCTGAATCTTCTGGGTAATACTCGATATCTACTCCCGTAAATGAAAACGAATAAATAACGGATATTGCTCGAAACAGAGAAAATTCAAAATTAGTATAACATTTTCTTACAAAACTCCCATCGACCGCTGCAACATTGAAATTAGTTAATTTTTTTTTACTAACGGAGTAAATTAACCTATTATCAAGAATTTCGTCTGCGGTAAAAAATTTTTTTAAATTTGAATCCAGCTCAAGATAATTTTTCATTTGGTGGAATGATTGCATTAAATTGACCTTTTTCGCCTCTAAGTCTACAATGTCTTTAGCAAATTCTGGGATTACATAAGAGAATATTCGATCCAGTGACTGAGACGATTTTAGGGAGTCAATTTGATTATAGGCTTCATATTTTTTTTTTAAGGTTAGAGAAAGGTTTTGAGCAAAATCAGGCAATATTTGGGTATGAATCTGATCTGATTTCTCTACTTCTTCCATAAGTAATATCCTAATTATCCAAATATGATTCAACAGAGCTTAGAAGAGAATCAATACTTAATTGAGTTTCCATATAGCGAAAATATTTTATGCAATATTATTAATCCCTAAATAAATAATAGGCTAATAATTTTCGAGATCTATAAGATATTTTACAAAAGGGAGATTATTTTTTGTTTTTGTCTTTTTTTATTGCTTTTATGAAAGCTTGATACAATGGAGATGGTGCATAAGGTCGACTTTTAAATTCTGCATGAAATTGAGTGCCCACCATCCAATGTTCTTCATCTACCAACTCTATAGCATTTACAATCTTTCCCGTGGGGTCTCTTCCTGAGATCTTTAGCTTTTCCGCTCCAGGTGTTTCATTTAAAAACTTCTCTATTATGTGGAACCGGTGACGAAAACGTTCACGAACAGTTTCTTTTTTATAAGCTTCAAATAATTTTGTATCTGGGGTTATTTGAATATCATAAGCTCCCAAACGCATCGTACCTCCTGTTTCTAAAAGACCTTTTTGTCCTTCCAAGAAATCTACTACAGGATAAGGTGTGTTTGGATCGATTTCAGTGCTGTTAGCTCCTTTAAGATCCAAATATTTCCTGCAAAATGCGATATAAAATAATTGTGCTCCAAAACATATCCCCAAATAGGGGATTTTATTATCTATTGCGTATTCTGCACAATTTATCATTCCTTCTACCCCTCTGCTTCCAAAACCGGGAGTGAGTAAAATTCCATCACAACCAGCAAGTTCATCTTTCACATCTTTCTCTGTGTCGATCCATTTGAACTGGAGTTTAACATGTTCATGAGCACACGCATGTAATAGGGCTTCATTAATCGAAACATAACTATCTGCGATTTCGATATATTTTCCAGGCATGGCAATTGTAATCGTTTCTGTTGCGGATGTATAGAGTTCTGCCATTTTCTCCCATTCCGAATAATTCCGAACAGGATCATATTTTACCAACTTTGGTTTAACATCCAACAATTCACAAATATAATCCCCTAATCGTTGTTCCTCAAATTTCAAAGGAAGCTTATAGATAGTTGGTAAATCTGGTGAACTGATTACTGCTTTTTCAGGTACGTTCGAAAATAAGGAAATTTTTTGTCTAACGCTAGATGACATAGGAATTTCAGATCTGCAGATGATAATATCGGGTTGTAATCCCATACTTTGTAATGCACGAACTGAATGTTGAGTTGGTTTTGACTTCAATTGACCTACAGTCTTCAGATAAGGAATTAGAGTTACATGTACAAGTAGTGTATCTTTTTTTGGTAATTTTAGACGGAATTGTCGAAATGCTTCAAGAAACATGGTGGATTCCAAATCCCCAACCGTACCACCGCATTCTATTAACAAAACATCTAATTTTTCATTTTCTGCAGTTTCTTCTAAACGGTTGATTACTTCATCTGTACAGTGAGGGATTAATTGCACGGTTTTACCTGAAAATTTGCCTGCGCGCTCCTTGGAAATCACACTGAAATATATCTGCCCAGAAGTAATGTTATGAGAAGGATTGATGTTTCTCCCCAAGAATCGTTCATAAGTGCCGAAATCTTGATCTAACTCAGCAATTTTAACGGGTTGCATCAAATTGTTAGCGTGTTCGTCACCATTTAACGGGTCAAATGTCCAAACATCTTCTGTGATAAAGCATTCCCCATGTTCCACCGGATTCA
>SDNX01000070.1 GCA_004524545.1 Promethearchaeota archaeon | reverse complement strand
GGTACTTTTAGTGAATGGGATTTCATATCAAGTTGATCACTCATACAATCCATTCGACTAAGGACTAAAAAAATGTAAGAATTAATGAAAGGGAGGGAAAAGGAAATAAATAAGAAATTACCTATGCATACACAACCTTATTCCAGAAAGGATGGAAATGTGATGGAAAAACCAAACATTCTTGTCATCTTCACCGACCAGCAACGATTCGATACTTTGGGAGTATATGGACAAACTCCCTCCACGTCCCCAAATATTGATGAATTAGCAGAAGAGAGTGTTGTGTTTGATTACGCATTTACTCCCCAACCCGTATGTGGACCCTCTAGATCATGTTTACAAACGGGATTGTATGCAACTAAAACGGGATGTTATCGAAATGCCATTGCCCTTCCTGAAGGACTACCCACACTTGCCAAATTGTTAAAGAATGAGGGATATAGAACTGGTTATGTAGGTAAATGGCATCTTGCATCCACAATGTATCCATCTTTTGAAGATATTGGGGAGAAAAAGAACTATACGCAAGCAGCAGTACCTGAATCACTCCGAGGAGGATATGAATTCTGGCGTGTTGCAGATACATTAGAACATACCTCATCCGCTACAGAAGGTCACGTTTGGGATGAAAAAGGTAATCAAATTGATTTTTCTAAATATAGAGTAGATGCTATCACTGATTATGCGATTGAATACATAGATAATCAGAAAAACTCTAGTTCTGAACCATTTTTCTTATTCATTTCGTATCTCGAACCGCACCATCAAAATAATGAGCGTAGATTTGTTGGACCGCAAGGAAGTAAAGAAAAATATCAAGAAATTCCCATCCCGAAGGATTTAACGAGTTTAAAGGGAGATTGGGAAGAAAATTACGCAGATTACATCGGAGCTTGTGCTAGTATCGATTCGAATGTAGGGAGATTAATTCAGAAACTGAAAACATTGGATCAATACAAAAACACAACGATCATCTTCACATCGGACCATGGCTGTCATTTCCGAACCAGAAACCGCGAATATAAGCGTAGTTGTCATGATGCGTCAATACATATCCCATTAATCATTAAGAACGAGAATTACCGTAGGGAACATCGACCAGAAATGGTTAATTTGGTAGATCTTCCTCAAACAATACTAGATATTGCGGGAGCTACGAAATTAGAATCCATGCAAGGAAATTCTCTACACACATTATCACAACACCCCCCAGGACAAGTGGAGTGGAGAGACGATGTATTCTTCCAAATTAGTGAATCTCAATTGGGTAGAGGAGTTCGCACAAAAAAATGGAAGTTCTCGGTCAAGTCTCCGTGGAAAGATGGATTGCTCCATTCAAAAGCGACATCCTATATGGCAGATTGTTTGTATGACCTTGAAAATGACCCTTATGAATTAAAAAACTTGGTGAGAGATCCATCAACTGTCTTAATTCAAACGCAGTTGGCAGGAAGAATTCGCTATTATATAAAAGAAATTGAGGATTTGGATGTCAAGATATTCCAAAAAACATCCCGAATTCAGTTCGTATTTAATAGAATAAGAAACAGACGCAGTTTACTCGATTAATCCAATCTCAAGCGCTTCTCGGATTTCTTCAGGGGTTTTAAGGTAACTTTCTTGTTCAAATTTTTCAGCAGCACGTTTAAATGCTTTTTGCAATCGTTCAACTTGTTTCTCATTTTCGAAAATTTTCTCAATTACCCCAAATCGATCAATAAGGATTTCCCGTATGCTTCCTCGGTTCTTAAGGGATTCTAGTTCTTTATCCACCACTTTTTGCACGACCCAGTCTTCCACGGTTACTGGTACATACTCCTTTTTCTTGGTTTTTTTCGTAGCATTTTTAATTCTTTCTTCTTCTTTCGCGTCCAATTTTGCTTTTTCTTTGGCATTATATTCGTTAATATTGATAGTATTGGTTCCTGCATATTCCCCAGACCATTTTGAAGTAATTGTATCTCCGCTGATAAAAAGCCAATATTCATTCATATCGATATCTGCATCATTTGGCTCCGCAAGATTATTTGAAATCTCAGCTTTTGCCTTATGAATAGGTCCTAACCAGGATTCATCTATTGTGAAGGGAAAATCTTCAATACGAATTTTTCCTTTAAGATACAATAATTCAATCAATCCAACTAAGTGAACGCATATTCCCCCTCTTTCTCCCAATCTACAACTGCATTCATGTTTTAGTTCCCCCTCATCCAATACGACAGTACATCGATCCTCCTCTCCACCTTGCCATGAGATATCTACGGAATATTCATCGGTATCCTCATTGAGATTGAATTTTACACCACCCCATTTAGTCAGCATGTCGATTGATCGATTAATAATATCCTGTATTTTTTTCGGCATCCATTTTTTATAAGCTGCTTCCTGTTCTTCCTCCGATAATAAATTGATAAATGCCTCGATAAGATCGGCTTTTCGGTACTTTGAGAGACCTTTTACCTCTTTGAATTCCGTAACAATCTCCTTAAGATCTTTCACTGTCATTGTTTGAAAAAATACGTCAAATTCATCATCTTCCATTGAGTTCACCTATACACCCTAGTTATTTTGGATGAAATAAATAATCAACTGGAGTCAATTATTATCACCAGTATATTAACAAGTTTTAATTTATTAGCGAAACTCTCTCAAATAGATCTACCCTACTAGATAACAGAACCATCCATAGGATAAAATGAGTATGTATGATATAGCAATTATTGGTGGAGGAGTAACGGGTTGTGCGATTGCCCGGTGGTTATCCAGATACAAACTGAAGACTATATTGATTGAAAAACATGAGGATGTAGCATCAGAAACCACTAAAGGGAATTCGGCCATAATCCATGCCGGATATGCTTCCCCAGATGGAACTATACGTTGTAAAATGAATGTGAAGGGGAATCCCATGTTTGATCAAGCAAAAAAAGAGCTACATTTTGATTTTGAACGTGTTGGTTCTTTTGTTGTTGCGTTTACAGATGAAGACATGAAAGCGATCGAGCATGAACTCAAACAAGCCAGGGAACGTAATATTCCAGGCGAAATTATCACTGATATCAAACGCATAAAGACTATGGAGCCAAATATTTCTGATAAAGTGAAAGGGATCTTTTATGCACCTACTGCGGGACTAGTTTGGCCATTTGGGTTAACAGTCGCTCTTGCTGAAAATGCATTTGAAAATGGAGTTGAGTTCCTTTTTTCAAGCCCTGTAACCGGAATTCGAAAAACAGAAAAAGGATTTACCATACAAGCGGGAGAAAAACAGATAGACACGATAATTGTTATCAATGCTGCAGGAGTATTTGCAGACGATATTGCTAAAATGGTAGGTGCAGATGATTTTACAATAACCCCTCGGAAAGGGGAATACATCCTAATGGATCGCGGTTCATGTCCTGTAAATTACATTCTTTTCCCTACTCCAACAATTGTAAGTAAGGGTATTTTGGTCTGCCCCACGATTGAGGGACATACATTTATTGGTCCTAATGCACAAAATCAAGAGTCCAAGACTGACGTACGGACTACATCTGCAGGTTTGAATGAGATAATTGTAGGAGGAAGAAAATTACTTCCGAGCATTCCAATCCGTTCCGCTATCACGAATTTTGCAGGTCTTCGAGCAGTTTCAAACAGAAATGGCGATTTTATCATCGAACCGAGCAAAGTAGAGAATTTCATTAATGTAGCAGGCATATGCTCTCCAGGGTTATCTTCATGTTTAGCAATTGCAGAATATGTAGTATCGCTCGTAAAAGATCACACCACATTAAAAGTTGAGGAAAATCCGGATTGGAATCCTATCCGAAAACCACAAAAACGCTTAGTCGATATGAATGAAGATGAATTATCCGAAGCAATAAAAGAACGTTCTCAATGGGGAAGAGTGGTTTGCCGATGTGAAACTGTCACCGAAGCAGAAATTGTGGATGCAATTCATCGACCAATTCCTTGCACTTCAATGGATATGATAAAGAAAAGAATTCGTCCGGGAATGGGAAGATGTCAAGGAGGATTCTGCACACCGAAAATATTGAAGATATTATCCCGTGAATTAGATAAGCCGGTAACTGAAATCACGAAAAATGATAAAGGTTCGGAAATGGTATTTGCGAGAACAAAACAATTAGAAATTCAACCATGGAAGGGGGATAAGCCATGAGGCGATTCATCGAAACTGACATTGCTGTATTAGGTGGAGGTCCTGCAGGTCTTGCTGCAGCTATGATAGCACATGAAAAGGGAGCCAAAGTTACCATAATTGAGAGAGATTTTGAATTAGGAGGAATTCTCCAACAATGCATTCATAACGGGTTCGGATTAACCTATTTCAAAGAGGAACTAACGGGACCTGAGTATGCTCAGAAATTTATTGATAAAGTAAAAGCATCAGGAATCGAAATTCTTTTAGATTCCATGGTTATCGATTTAACCCCGGATAAAACTATTACTGCTATGAATCCGGAAATGGGATTAATGAAAATTAAGGCAAAATCGGTTATTCTTGCTATGGGTTGCAGAGAACGGACGCGTGGAGCGATAAATGTGCCTGGAACTCGCCCCGCAGGAATTTACTCTGCAGGTACCGCCCAACGATTAGTGAACATGGAAGGATATATGCCTGGTAAGCGAGTGGTTATTCTGGGTTCCGGAGATATAGGACTTATCATGGCACGTAGGATGACACTTGAAGGTGCAAAAGTGCTTTGTGTTGCAGAAGTACTTCCCTATTGTTCCGGCTTGGTTCGAAATTTTGTACAATGCCTCCAAGATTACAATATCCCGTTACATTTATCCCATACCATTACTGATATTCGTGGAACCGATCGTGTAAAGGAAGTTGTTATCTCAGAAGTTGATGAAAAATGGATGCCAATACCAGGCTCTGAAAAAATCTTTGAATGTGATACGGTACTATTTTCGGTGGGTCTGATTCCAGAAAACGAGATCTCATTGAAAGCGGGAATTCTATTAGATAAAACGAACGGACCTATGGTAAATGAATACTTAGAAACAACTGTACCGGGAATCTTTGCTTGTGGAAATGTGTTGCAGGTACATGATTTGGTGGATTGGGTTACAAAAGAAGCAGAACGTGCCGGTGAGAATGCCTATAACTATGTATCCAATTTGGACAGAGGCGGAAAGTTATTGAAACCGATCCGAACAATTCCAGGGGAGAATGTTGGTTACATTGTACCTCAAAGGATTGATCATCTTAAAGAAGAAAAACTCGTGCAGTTTTCATTTCGTCCAAAAAGCCCCGATAAAGATTGTATTATCGAATTTATTTCCAGAGGGAAGATTTTTGACAAACGTAAATCCAAGCATATTATACCAAGTGAGATGTTAAATTTTCAGATTAAAGTAAATCCCGAGATTGTGGAATCGGACATAACCATCCATATTAAAAAGGCACCACCTAAAGTAACACAGGAGGAGAAATAAATGGAAGTACAATTTAAAGATGCAAAACAGGGAGATATGAAAGAAATAATTTGCGTGATTTGTCCTAACTCATGCAAGCTCCAAGTTTTTAAGGACAAGAAAGGTGAAGTCCAAGTAGAAGGATATGGGTGCACCCGAGGAATTCAATATGGAGAAGATGAATATACTGCTCCCAAAAGAACATTAATTACTACGGTTAAAATTGATGGGGGAGAACTCCCTGTATTACCCGTTCGTTCCAAAGTCGCTATACCTAAAGAAAAGTTATTTAAAGCGATGGAAGTCGCAAATCATGTGACTGCGAAAGCTCCAATTAAAATGGGGGATGTTGTGATCCCTAATCTTTTAGGTTTGGGCGTAGAAGTAATTGCATCTCGTTCGATGGGTAAAAAGGAATAGGGGATGAAAAAAAAAGATTAGTTTTGAATCTCTAGTACTTCGGTTTCTTCCTCGGTCAAAGACCTAAGGAACTCATCTTTTTCTTTCTTAGATTTTAGCTCTCGCAACGTTTTTTCAGCGATAACTACCATCTTCATTAAGGCATCTTGATTTGTTCCCGCCTTTAAGTTAGCTTTGACCCGGTGGAACTCATAGAACAAAGATTCTGAAACTTTTAAATTTAGATTTTTTGACATCCCATATCACCCATCCGATAATTTTCTATTACTACTATCGTAAGATAGAAACATATCAAAAATCAAATATAGATATAGTTCTGGAATCTTTCTAATGATTATTTTAAACAGAGATGTTACTCTGGTGCCATGCAGAAAACATGTAGGAAACATTTGCATGAGATTTTCTAATAATCTTTCTCAGAATTATTCTTTGGCGCAGAACTGAAAGATGAACTATTTAGGTAGGTGAGGATTCAAAATGGTAGCCATCTTTCATTTCTTTGATTTCCCGTGAAAAGAAAGATCTCTCTGCAAACTCATCTGGGTGAGAAAATTGTGACGCAAAATAAAGTAGATAATATCCCAATTGATGTCTATGAGTCTTTAAATCAGAGGGAGATAGGATTTTCCCTTCTGATAAAAGGATCTGCAGGAACCGGCAAAACTACTCTGGCACTTTCTCTTTTATCTATAATTAAAGACGCAGTCCCCATTTATATCTCTACTCGAGTAGCCCCCCAATCGTTGTACATACAATTTCCGTGGATACAAGAGATTCTGAAAGAAAATAATATTCTAGATGCTACTCGTACGTATTTTCCCCCAGTAAATGATCCCAGTGAGTTGAAAGCGCATCTTTTACGAACTATGAAGTTCAAAGATGCTCCAGAATTTCTAAAGATTCTCTATGAGAAGATTAGTGAATATGAGAATGCTGTAGTGATAGTGGATTCTTGGGACGCAATAGTTGGTACCTCCACAAAAGCATCTCAAGAATGGGAAACAATTCTTACCGAGATTGTTCGTCAATTGAATTTAAAATTAATATTGGTAAGTGAACGTGAAAATACATCATTTTTGGATTACATAGTGGATGGGATTTTAACTTGCTCTGACAATGAATTGGATAATCGAGTTCTGCGAGAGATGGAAATTAACAAAATTCGTGGAATAGAAAGACGTCAAAAGCGATACGCTTACACCTTATTTAATAATGAATTCAGATATTGTTCTGAATATCATGAGGTGTATAACGGGCATACGATCGATACTCCAAAAGTGAAAAAATGGAAGGTGATCGAATCGTCCTCTAATCATGGAACTTACTCTACTGGCAATCCTGAAATTGACAAACTCTATCAAGGGGGACTCAGACCAAAATCTTTGAACTTATGGGAAATCGATTCGGATGTCCCCCTAACGGCATTCTCCCATATTATAGTCCCAATAATATGTAATTTTGTTAGTCAAAACTTTGGAACGATAATATATACAGCAGAGGGGCTAAATTCTCGGTTTATTGATAAAAATAAACTATTTGTCTATTTACAAATGGATCATATACGCAAATATGTCAGATATTTAGTGGAATCGGTCGGAGATGAGAGATTAGATAAGAAATTTGAAGTCCTTCCCTATGTAATTCCTTTTTCTCCTTCCACCTTTAAGCAAAAATATACTGATACTTATGTCGAATTGGGAGAAAAATCAGGGTATAGCCCAATTATAAGCGTCATGGGGTATGATTTTTTAAACTTTGGTGATCAATCTTTCTTAGAACTCTCATCCGAAACATATTTTCGTAATCATATCAAATTCATTCGAAATCACAATTCGATAGAAATTGCTATTGTTAGAGGTAGTGATCCTTCAAAAAACACTCCTCAGCGAAGATTTATTGAAAATATATCATATTTCTTCAACACCCATATGAAAATGATATATAGGAATAATGTAATCTTAATATACGGAGTTAAACCAAGTACACAATTGATGTGGTGCAAAATTGAACCAAAAAAGCATCATCCTTTAGCAAAAGTAACCCTCATCCCGATGGTATAAAAAGGTGATCAAAATAATCAACAAAAATATTATGTTAAAATGTATTGTAATCGGCAATCTAAGTGTAGGAAAAACTTCGCTGATCCTACGGTATACCAAAAATGAGTTTGCGGGTCAATACATCCCTACGATCGGTGCTGATTTTACAACCACTCCACTTAAGATCGATGAGAATTATGAAATGGTGGATCTAAATGGAGACCACAAGTACATTTTGGAAAATCAAGGCTTATCGTATGATGAATTTACCGAAATTAATGATCAAATCGATGAGGAGACGAAAATATATCTTTGGGATCTTGCAGGGCAACCATTTTTCCGAAAGATTCGAAACTACTATATGTCGCATGCATATTGTGCTCTAACAATTTTTGATTTAAACAAACCACCGTTTGAGATCAGCAGTTGGATCAACGATTTGAAAACTTTTTCACCAAACAGCGATTTTTTTCTTGTGGGAAATAAATCTGATCTGATTAATACCGAGAATCCCGTTTTTAAAGAACAGATTGACGCGTTAGAAAAACGACATACTTCTAAAGTACATTTAGTTTCTGCAAAATCTGCGGGAGGGGTTCGTGCGTTATTTGTTGAGATGAAATTGAAAATGATGAAGCGTTTAGCACAAAGTCCTCTGTGATTTTTTGGTTTCTTAGAATAATTCTAACTTTTTGCGAAAAAGATTGTCGGGTATTTTGCGATACAAATCAATTATAACTCCGACAAAACTCCTCTATTTTATGAACTTCTAATGAAGTTTCATCAATGCTTTTAAAATCAGCATTTATACGGGATGAGTCAACGATGGTTAAAGGATTAATATTAGTAGGGTGGGACGATTCAATTGGATGCGTCGTAGATGCAACCTACCCTCAAACCTTTTTGATTTCTCATGAGATCATTAATAAAATCCTTATGACCCACCAATTTTCCACGGAGTCAGAACCGGAATTATTAGAGATTAAGTACAAGAATTACATTATCTTCAGTTATTGTGATAAACGAAATATCCCAGAACATGGGCACGAAATGGTAATGCTCGTTTTAGATCAGCATGAAGAAAAACATGTGAATCTCTATCATTTACGTAAACTTCTGATGGAACATATATCAGAATTTGAATCAGGGGAACGAAGTAACCGTGTGCAAAATTTTTATGATTTTGCTAAGAAATTTTACCAAAAGCGCTCATCTAAAAAAGTTTTAATAATTGGTCCACCATCTAGTGGAAAGACTTCCATAAAGAGAGTGTTTTTTGAAGGAATTGATTCAGAGGAACTTTTAAATAATAGTTTAGAGCCTACTCGTGGATTTTCTCATTATGTTTACAAATGGTTAGATATCGAACTCGGAGTCGCAGATAGCTCTGGTCAAGAATTAAATTATTATCTCTCAAAAATTAATAGTTTTGAGCAAGATATTGCCTTTGAAGCCGCAGATATTGTAATTTATAATTTTGACTTCCCTTATTGGGAAGACTATGCAGAATTAGTAATTGAAAATTTAGAACGTATTGTGGAAATTACCCAGTCGTATAATGTGAATTGTAAAGTGTTTGCATTTTGCCATAAATCCGATTTGATGCCTGGAGCACAAACACCAGCATTAATTAAAGAAATTGGTGGCAAAATAAAATCCAAAATCAAAATTCCAGTTTATTTCACTTCAATTCTACCGGATCGTATTGCTACACTGTACAAGGCTTTACAGACCATTCTTGGAGAGGTTTCTCCATTATCTACTCAAATCGAAAATATATTATCAGGTGTTATCGGAACTTCCGATAAAACAATTGCGCTCGTACTCAATAGAGAACAGAGTATCATCAATCAACACTGTTCTACTAATTACAACTTCACGATCGGTATGATTATGAAGGAGTACTATTACAAGGCAAATGAATACCTGAACAAAATTCACAATAACCGCATTGAAACTGCGACCATAATCGGTACCGAAGTTCTCAATGTTTACATTAAAAGTTTGTCGTTCATCCATAAAGATGTCGATTCGATCGTTTTGGTTTCAGAATCTCTATCTAAAGTAGATTTGATTCGTTGTGCAACCGAGATCGGTCAAGAGTTAAAGTTGCTGAAGAATCAGCAAGAGACCATTTTAGAATATTCCTAAAGAAGAGGAGAAAAAAATGATAAACCCAGTTCAAAAAAACGTTATCCAAGAAAACCAAAAAAATCTTTCCATCTCTCTGAAAGTGGAAAATGTGGTTGCTTCGATCAGATTAGCTTCATATATTGATTTAGAAACCTTAACCCAACAATTTTCAGATGTAGAAGAGAAAACTAATTTTCCTGGTCTCGTAATTAAGATTAAAAATCCTAAAGCAACAATTTTGCTCTTTCGATCTGGTAAGATTGTAATAACGGGCACAAAGAGTGTAAAATCCTTACCAACTATCGTTTCCAAAGTAAGAAATAGGCTAAGTGAGCTGGATATTGAACTTGACGTAGAACCAAAAATTAAGGTGGAAAATGTTGTATCCAGTGGAGGTTTTGGGGTACCTCTAAATTTAGATTTGATATCCATCAGTTTAGATCGAACAATCTATGAACCTGAAGTATTCCCCGGATTAATTTATAAAGTGGATGAACCTAAAGTCTGTTTCTTATTATTCAGTAGCGGAAAAATCATCTGCACGGGAGCAAAAAATAATAAAGATATCGTCACTGCTGTCCGAGATCTCGCAGTAACTTTAAAGGAATCCGGAGTACTTGAGGTAGATTCCGAGGAATTCCTATAAATTAAATTAACTTTCAGATTTATCTTTTTCGGCTTTTGCCTTTTTCTTCATCTCATGACCTATAACGCCAAATAATTTAGCAAAACTCAGCATTGCTTTAATTCCACGTAGTTTTCTTTTAAGAACGAGCTTCAATAATCCACCAGTGGACATTTTTCCCGTTGCGATCGCAAAGAATTGTTCTGTATCGACCAGTAGCATACCATTCCATTTTGTGGATTTAATGAGTTTTTTAATTTCGTTGGGATCTTTTCGGTCGTATTTTATCCCATCAACATCGACAATGGCATTTTTTATGGTTACAAGAGCTGCAATTCGCTCATCCGAATTGATGAGTAAGACTATGATATCCAATTCGTTATAATTCTTCTTAAAATACTCGGATTCGTTAAGTATTCCTAATTGACCCATGATTGTGCGTGCGAATCCTTTTAATTTTTTAGGGGAAACTTCTGACATGCTAGTTATTGCTTTCTTCGATTATCTAAATGTTTTGATCGGAATCTATTATCCGGATTTTAGGAATTTATGAAGTTTTCGTGGGTTATTTGTCATGATTCCATCAACTCCACATCGGATTAAATGTTCCCAAGATTTTTTTCTATCTGCAGTCCATGTGTTTACAAATAAATTATTTGAATGAGCCTCCGAAACTAATTCAGGGGTTACAACGTTATATTCGGGATGAATACCATCCATTCCCATATCCAAAGTTTTCTTAATTAACCCTTTTGAAGTATCCTGCAACAAAGCGATAAGGAGAGATTTTTTAGAGTCTCGATATGAAGCTAAATCATCATGGTTGAAGGAAGAAATGATGCATTGATCATACAGGTCATGTTTATCAATAACAGAGAGCACTTCAGAAGCAATACCCGCTTGTTTTATTTCAATCTGAAAATAGAGTTTCCCCTTAAACTTCTTAAATAACTCATCTAATGTTGGAATGGTGTGTCCACCATGTAGTGGGACCTTTTGAACTTCTGCTAGGGTAGATTTTTGAACATCCATATGCACATCAGATACTTTTTCAGTCGTTCTATCATGAATAATTACAACGTGCCCATCCTTTGTTGAATGAACATCGAATTCAACCATTTCAGCACCACACTCCACGGCCAATTCAAATGCGCGGATAGTATTTTGGGTAGCTTCAAAAAATGCACCTCGATGACCAATTATCATAACTTCAAATTTTTTTTGAAACTCCTTTTGAAAAATTTGCCAACTCATGTTTCATCACCAGTGGAGAATCTAATTAAAGAATTAGGTGATTCGGATTTATTAATAAGACTCTATCTAATTTTTTCTAGTATTATCTGGCTACAATCATATCTATTATTAGGGAGTTTGCTCCTTTTGTGCAAAAGTTAGGGGAATACACTTATATAGCTTAACTGATTTAATCGTTTAAAAAAATAAACTTCAAAGT
>SDNX01000012.1 GCA_004524545.1 Promethearchaeota archaeon | reverse complement strand
TTTCAATGGTAAATGGAACGATAAGCCTTTGTTTTCGCATACCCCCTTTCTGATAGGCATTTTGTTCCTTTTCGAAATTAATCCGTTCATCAGCAGCATGCATATCTAAAATATAATATCCGTCTTCTCCTTCAAAAACAAAATAAACTTTGTTCAATTGCCCCGATTCACTAATTAAACGCATCTTCGGAAAACTTTTCGTTTGAATCCATTCATCTCTTGATGTGTATTTGGGGGATTCGACTAATAACTTTGGAACTATCGCAATTAAACTCACTTTTTTAGTATTTTTCTCTTTCGAAGGAATTGATTTTGAGGGTTTTAGAGTAGATTTTGATACATTATTTGATGGAGATTCTATAGGCGAGGTTTGGGGTTCAACTGAGGGTTTCTCCTTCATTTGGATATATTGTTCAATTGTTTTTCCCGGAGACCTAACCGTTTCATCCAGTTGTCCTGTAGTATTAGTTTTACCAAAGATTTTATTTACTTGAGCTCTTATGACTTCACTTAATGTTGCTAATACTATTTCTTCCTGTTCAAAGCGAACGACTTTCTTCGTGGGATGAATATTGAAATCCACCTTTGCAGGGTCCATTGTTAAGAAGACTATATAGTAGGGATGCTTGTTTAACATGATGTAATCTTTATATCCATATTTCATCGCTTCATGGACGGTAGGAGAAACGACAAATCTTTGGTTAATAAACACACTGGAGGAATGAGAGGTGGATTGTGCTAATTTCGGATCTCCGAGATATCCCTCAATCTCAAATAGATCATGTTGATAACTAAATTTCACACAATTCTTTGCATAATCTTTTCCATAGATGTCAAATATCGCATGGAGATGATCCGAAGAACTGGGTGAGGATAAAATAGGTTTCGAATTGTGAACCAGCTTGAAATTTATTTTAGGATAGGCGATTACATATCTCGAAATGATATCTGTAATGTGTCCTAACTCCACTCGATCCGATTTCAAGAATTTATAGCGAACAGGCGTATTATAAAACAAATCCCGAATTTTAATAGCAGTTCCGGGAACTGCAGCGGTTTTCTCTACGGATTTAACGACACCTCCGTCCAATTCAATCTTAATCCCTTGAGAGTCAGTTTGAGTTTTCGTTATCAACTCTACTTTCGAGATAGAACAAATAGAGTATAAGGCTTCTCCGCGGAATCCCAAAGAATGGAGATCGTTTAGTTCCATTGCAGAACGAATTTTATTCGAGGTGTGAGGTAAAAACGCGATTTCTACATCATCGGGATGGATGCCACACCCATCATCGATCACTTTGATGACAAATTTTCCAAAGTTCTGAATGTTGATTGTAATCTGTGTTGCTCCCGCATCAATACTATTTTCTACTAATTCTTTCACTACTGAGGCAGGGCGCTCAATAACTTCCCCGGCAGCAATCTTTTGGTAATCAGAGATCTCTTTTATTCTCCGAAGGGGGGATGATGACATAGTTGAATCTTTACCATTTTACAATTAATTTATTGCTATTAACCATGTAAGATTTTCCGTTCTAAATATAAATACTAGAAAAATTCTTTTTAGAGGAGGTATTTGGTATAGTAATGATTACCGCGCTTTTTTTTGATATGGGGAACACTTTGATTGACTTTCATCAAGGTCCAAGCGATTTGGAGAAATATGACATTGGCTTAAAGGAAATGGTTCCGATTCTATCGAAAAAAAATCCTAATATCACTTATGAAATGCTTAAGAAAGAATTTTTACCGATTGTGGAGGAAGTTTTCGTCCGGAGACTTGAGCTCGAGAAAGAAATCCCTATTAATGAGTATCTGGATCCTTTCCTTTCGAAATTCAATATTAAACTGCGCGATAATCAAAAAATTACCCTTCTTGAACAGTTTTTTTCAGGTTTTATTCAACACATATGGGCGGATCCTCGAATTCCCGAGACTTTTCAACAAATTAGAAGGAATGGGATAAAAATCGCAGTAGTTTCAAATGCTTGGTTACCACAACAAGTATACATTAGAATTTTCAAGTTATTGGGATTACATCAATGGATTAATCGGTACTATTTTTCCTATTCAGTTGGTGCCAGCAAACCCGATCTAAAGATATTCCAGTACGCTTTGAGTACTCAACGCATTCAACCCAAAACTACATGGATGATAGGGGATAATATTGATAAAGATTTGGCCCCCTGCAAAAAACTAGGACTAACCACGGTATGGTTTAACCCGGCAAAAAGTCCATTACCAGATGATAAAAAGGCATACGTCGACCATCAAATTGATGCTATTAATAAGATATTGACCTTTCTCGAATAATGTCTACTTAAAATTTCTAGATTTCATACGTTTCCTTGTATTTTTCCACCACTGTTTTTCACGGTGTTCCTTCCAGTATGCAAGGGTATCTTTTCTCCATTGCTTAACGATGGATTGAAAGTCTTTTTCATAGGCAGATCCAATACCATTAACACTATCTTTATACAATTTTCTTATGACATTGGGAGTGTATCGTTTGGAGCCCGTGGTTAACTCTCCAAAAGATATGGATTTCTGGGGACAATGGTGCATGCACCGCAAACAATGTAAACAATCAACAGGATCAATGATTCGAATTTCTTTCTCCTCTTTTACCAAGTTGTGTTCTGGACATGCTTTTACACAAGCTCCACACAGAACGCAAGAATCATCAATCTGTAAAAAAGGATATTTTGTGTGTTCAATAGATTCTACTATCGTCAATTTCAAGGATTCAATTGGATTACGGCTATTTTTAATTGAAAAAGGAGAGATTTTGTATTCTTGTATCTTTTCCTCTAATTCTTGAACGAAATTACTGATTTTCTTGTCAATATGGTGCTCAAAATACATCACAGATTGGTATTCATAACTGGAGGGATCTTTCATTGAGGCAATTCCATTGGAAGGGCATTTGAATGCTTGAGAAAATATAGGATCGAAACCAATTTTCTTAAGTTCTTTATTCATGTTCTCCAGTGAATTTGCTGGAAACCGAGTGTATGTGCAAAAAATGAAAGCTGGAATGCGTTTGTTAGAACTGCTCAGTTGACTATTACGAAGCTTCTTCAAATAACGAAATAATACCTGAAAATTTCGGGGAAATGTAAATTTATGAACTGGAAATCCAATTCCAACAACTGTTGATTTTAGATTCCGGATAGAACACTCCTCTAGGTTCTCAATGGAAATTAGTTCCAAATTTGAAACTTTCATTTCTTGTTTCCTTTTAACTTCAATCACTTTCATAATTTCCGTGGAAATGAGTTTTGTATTTCCAGTACCCGAAAAATAATATAAGGCATAATCCATGGGGTCTCCTATTTTTTCCATCCAATATATCTATCGGTTTGTCTTTAAATCTATCCTATTTTGATTTTTAATGGTTTTTAAAGGAGAAAATGTACAATGGTTTTTAAACAACAAGTCTCTCTCTATTGTTATAAATAACCAGCTAATCAAATCTCACCACCGTGCGTAGCAATGACTGAAATATCCCAAGAATCTCCTGAAGACATCGCATTGATATCAGACAGAGAAAAAACAAAGTTCCAGACTTCAGCAAAAGTGAATTTAGCAAAATATACGAAATCTGAAGGTATTTATCCGTATTTTGTACCTTTTTCCAGCAAAGTTGGTCCACGAATGACACTTAATGGTAGAGATACTATCATATTAGGTTCAAATAATTATATGGGACTTGCTGACAATGAATCTATGATAAAAGCTGCAACTGATGCTATTGAAAAGTATGGTACGGGTTGTACTGGCTCCCGTTTCCTGAATGGAACTTTAAATTTGCACAAAAAGTTAGAAGAAGAACTTGCACTCTTCATGGAAAAAGATGGGGCAATTTGTTTTAGCACGGGGATGCAAGCAAATCTCGGAACCATAGCCGGAATAACAGATAAAGGAGATTTGATAATTAGTGACGAGAAAAACCATGCTAGCATCATTGATGCTTGCCGATTATCCTACGCGAAGACCAAAGTGTATGAACATGATAATATGGAGTCCCTAGAAAAACTCCTTAAAAGCTCTCGTCGGGGAAAATTCCGGAATAAGTGGATAATTAGTGATGGAGTATTTTCCATGGAGGGAAACCTCGCACAGATAGATGTCATGGTAGAATTAGCCGAACAATATGATGCACGTGTAATTATTGACGATGCACATGGAATCGGTCACTTGGGAAAGGGTGGGCGCGGATCTGTCAGCCATTACGGCCTAATGGATAAGGTAGACATTGTTGTAGGAACGTTTTCCAAAAGTTTTGCATCAATTGGGGGCTTCTGTGTTGCGGATCAAGATCTTATTGATCACTTATTCCATCATGCACGTTCGTTGATTTTTAGTGCCTCAATTCCTCCTTCAGCAGCAGCTGCAGCGTTGAAAGCAGTTGAGATATTTCAAACCCCACAAGCAGAAGAAATGCGCGCCCAATTGATGAAAAATACTGCAAGGTTCCGAAACGGAGTAAAAGCAGTGGGATTTGAAACAGTTGATGGGATTACTCCAGTTGTGCCTATTATTATCGGAGATGTCATAAAAATGCTCAAATTTAATCGAGATCTGCTTAATTCGGGTGTATATGTCAATCCTGTTGTACCTCCTGCCGTACCAAAAGCAACAGTTCGCACTAGTTTAATGGCAACCCATAAATCGGATGACATTGATGAAGCAGTAAAGATTCTCGAAAAAGTTGCGATTAAAAATAGAATACTGAAGAAAAACGGTAAGAACGGAAAAAACGGTAAATAATTCCTTTTCAATGATTTTCAATCCACTCCTTTCTTTTATTAATTCCTTAACTCTAATCCTTTTATGAAATTTCGAGCTAATGATCCGCAGTAAAGGAGATTTTCGATGGCATCTGATTGGAAGGAGCTAGAAATGGCCGAATTGCCCGAAATGCTGAAGCACTGGATGCAAATTAAACAACAATATCCAGACTACATACTTGCATATAGAGTGGGTGATTTCTTAGAATTTATGTATGACGATGCCGTAAAAGTCTCAGAAAAAATTGGTTTGACACTGACTCGTAGGGGAAGTGACCCAAACAAATATGCTCTTGCGGGAATTCCCTACAAAGCTAAACATCAACTAAAGCACCTAATCAAACAGGGCGAAACCGTAGTTATTGTAGATCATATGGAAGATCCCAGCATTGCGCGGGATCTCAAACGGTTAGTAAAACGGGGAGTAACCCAGATTCTTTCACCAGGTACCGTTATTGATGATGAACTTCTTTCTCCCAAAAAGAATAATTATCTGGTGTCGATTTCCAAAGCCAAAGACATCTTTGGAATAGCATTTATCGATATTTCAAGCGGAGATTTTTTCTGCACCGATTTTAAGGGAACTAACGGATTAGATGATTTGTTCTCCTTTATTAGCAGATTTGAGCCTGTGGAAGCAATATTGCCCGAAAATCTCTTCAAAGACTCCGAATTCACTGCAAAATTGAAAGATATCTGTAATCTAACAATAAAACAACATGATCATTTCGCTTTTCAACTGGATAATGCAAAGAGAACTCTTCTAGAGCATTTTCAGACTCAAAATTTAGAGGGGTATGGTATTTTCGACATCGATACTGCAGTCTGTTCTGCAGGTGCCCTTCTTTCCTTTCTAGGTGAGACTCAAAAAACGGTGCTTCCTAATATCACGAAGATTTCTCATTACCTCCAAAAAGAAATAATGCATCTAGATGTAGCAACTCAACGAAACTTGGAAATTTTACGTTCGTTACGAGATGGGACCGAATACGGTACCCTAATTTCCGTGATAAATCGCACAAGAACACCGATGGGAAACCGTATGATGCGGAAACTCATTGTTCAACCACTATTATCTCGTCAAAAAATTGAAGATAGGTTAGATGTAGTGAGTGTGTTTAAAACGGACACGTTGCTTCGGAACGATATTCGAGAGTATCTATCTCAGTTAGGGGATATAGAAAGGATAATATCTCGTATTAACTATATTCGAACTGCAAATGCTCGAAATTTAATGAATCTTAAGGATGCACTTACGATTCTGCCCTCTATAACCCATCTTTTGGGGGGAATTGATTCCAAACCTCTTCAATCACTTTTGAATTTTCATGACTATTCCCATCAGATCCAAATGATAGAGACTGCAATCATGGAAGATCCTCCGACTACCATTATGGAAGGAGGCATAATAAAAGAAGGATTTGATTCCCGCGTTGATGAATTGCGCACGATACTAAAAAGTGGGAAGGATTGGGTACTGAATTATGAAAATGAACTTAAAAATCAATTGGGTGCTTCTGTGGGGGTCAAAATAGGATTCAATCGAATTTTAGGGTACTATATTCAAATCACGGATAATGCAGCGAAATCCATAAAAATTCCTCCAAATTTCCTGAAACGTGCGACTTTGAAAGGTGCAACTAGATATCAGACAGAAAAACTTAAAGAAATTGAAATCAAGATACTAAACGCCGAGGAAACCATAAAAGATGTAGAATACGAGATTTTTTCCAAGGTACGGGAAAATGTCGCTTCGAAGACTGAAGAAATTCAAAAAGATGCCTCTAAAATAGCAATGTTGGATATTCTCTGCGGATTGGGAGAAGTGGCAGCGGAAAATAATTACAATCGTCCCACAATACTAGAAGATGATAAAATAATTATCGAGCAAGGGAGACATCCTGTTATCGAACATATCAATTTTAATGAATCGTTTATTCCCAACAATTGCTATATTGATTGTAATAAGGAGCAAATTCTTCTCATAACCGGGCCGAACTGGTCAGGAAAATCTACTTATTTACGTCAAGTAGCATTGATCACGATTTTGGCACAAATAGGAAGTTACGTCCCGGCAGTTTCCGCTGAGATCGGGATCGTTGATCGAGTATTTACACGAGTGGGTGCATCAGATGATTTAGTCCATGGACAGAGCACATTTCTCATGGAAATGAATGAAACCGCCCAAATTCTTCATTATGCGACACAAAAGAGTTTAATCATTATTGATGAATTAGGAAGGGGAACCTCTACCAGTGATGGAAGGGCAATTGCACGTGCAGTTTTAGAACGCCTACATGGGATGCGTGTTAAATCCTTATTCTCCACACATTTCCATGAATTAACTGAACTTGAATTGGAACGAATGAGGAATTACCACTTCCTTATACGAGAAGAAGGAAAAAATCTGGTATTTTTACGGCAACTCACTCCGGGGGGGACCGATAAATCCTACGGTATCCATGTAGCGTCCATGGCGGGTATTCCTAAGCCGGTTATTAAGCGATCTTTTGATTTGGTAGAAACGGATTATGCTGCAAAAGAGAAGAAACCTGAACCTGAAACACATTCACAAGATTCTATAAAACAACAAAGGGAGAAAGGTACCGAAAAACCTGAAGAGAATAGGAAGTCTAAGAGAAAACCCGTGCAGACCGTGTTATTTCCAATTGAACAAACCATTCTAACTGAGGGAGATTACGCTGAAGTGATAGAAGACTTAGACAAACTGGACATTGAAAATACTACCCCGCTTTCCGCACTAGAGAAATTATCTGAGTTAAAGAAAAAATTGAAAAAAGTCCAAGAAGAGAAGAAATAAAATGGAATATATCATCATAGAAAATGAGAAAATCGGACAGGTTAAAGCAAAGCTCTTACTGGATAAGAACCCGAAAACATGTAAAGCAATTTGGGATGCATTGCCATTGGAACTTCATTTATCCCGATGGGGTGAAGAGCTCTACGTAGATATTCCTATATCCATAAGCGCCGAGAATTCGCAAGAAGAATGTGAGATAGGAGATATCGGGTATTGGTTATCGGGATCTGGTTTTTGTATATTCTGGGGTCGAACTCCCGTTAGTACGAACGAAAAACCGAAAGCAGCATCACCAATTAATGTATTTGCACATATCGAAGGGGATGCAAGAATTTTTGATCAATTCCGTTCCTTTTCGGGAATTGTAAGAAAGGGAGAATAAATCCTTAGTGACGTTTTTCCCAAGTCACATCTTCCTAATCCTTTTTATAGATTTGCAGCGATTGTAGTTTAACTAAAAAACTGGAGGATGGAAAATGAGTGATATAAATCCTGAAATTAGTAAGCCTAAGAAAATCTCCAAGAGAAACTATGTGGCGTTGTTTCTCATCTCGTTTGGTGGAAACATCGCATGGGCTATTGAAAATCAATATTATAATGTGTATCTTTACAATAAAATCCTTCCTGACCCGTTATACGTAAGTTTGATGGTTGCAATCACCGCAGTGGTGAGTACGGTCACCACCATAGTTATGGGGTCAATAATGGATATCCGTGGTAAGCGAAGATCTTTCATCATTTGGGCATTCATATGTTGGGCATTTGCCAGTGCGGCATTTCCTCTATCAGAATTTGTCAAACCCTTTAATGTGTACCTAGCGGTTGGTGTTGCAATTCTGGTAGATTGCGTGATGAGCTACTTTGGAGCAACTGCGTACGATGCTGCTTATAATGCGTTTATTATAGATATCACAACTGTTGAAAACAGGGCAAAAGCCGTTTCAATTAATGAAATTATGACTTTATTTGGTACTTTAGTAATCTATGGAGCAACAGGATTCCTTTTAGCGGCGGGTCTTTCCTATTTTTACTATTTTATCATAATGGCTGCCGCTACAGGGATTATCGGGTTGATTGGGGGTCTTTCAATGCAAGATTCCCCTACCTTGCAGCCCTTAAAAGTTGGATTTTGGGAACACATTAAAACTACCTTTGATCGACGACATATCAAAGAAAATAAAGATTGCTTCTTGGTTCTCGCGGGTATTGCAATTCAAGCAACTAGTTTTAGTATATTTTTTCCGTTCATAGTCATTTATCTCGAGCATACTGTCGGCCTAACAGGTTTATGGCCATCCTTAGTGATGTTCATTGGCCTTTTAGTTTCTGTGGGATTAAGCATTCCTGTAGGTATGTTTGTAGACAAAATCGGGAGGAAAAAAGTTGCTATCACCTCTATCGTACTTGAGGCAATTTCTCTTGTCGCGTTTGCGTATTCAGGGGAATTATGGGCTCTTATCACCACTGGAGTTCTTTGGGTATTCTTTATGATGACCTGGCACATTTCTTCACAAGCATGGGCTGGTGATTTGTACCCAAAGAGTAAAGCGGGACAATTCAACGGATATTTCCTGATTGTGAACGTTTTAATTGCAATGGTTATTGGTTCCCCGATAGGAGGACTTCTCTCCCGAAGATATGGAACACCAGTTGTAGTAGATGGAATTCCGGGGTATGCACCAACTTATTTGATTTATTTGGTTGGTGCGGCAGTGGTGATATTTGCGATAGTTCCTTTATTGTTTGCCAAGGAAAAACCCAAGCTCGAAGAACCATTAGTGCAATAGTGAAGTCACGTGAAAATCGTAATAATTGGCTCCGGTATGTCTGGATTAACCGCCGGAGCCTATCTTTCTTTATACGGACATGAAGTTTTACTTTTTGAACAATTTTCCCACATCGGGGGAGTAACGGCGACTATAACTCAAGATGGGTATTCTTGGGATTTGGGACCAATGTTGGTTGAAGGATTAGCTCCTCATGAGAAATTAGGTCAAATTTGCCAGGAATTGGGGATAGATATTGAGAATTCACTAACATTGACCAGAGAGGAACGCGGGCAATCCTTTTTAAGTTATAACTTAAATTCTCCTGAGGAATATGAAGGTCCTTATTGGCGAAGAGAACGTTTAAAGAAAATATATCCATCAGAAAGTAAAGGATTGGATGAATACTATGACCTTCATGATAGTATAATGAAGTTGATGCATCATGGTAATCAGATTCCCTTTCAAAAGGGTACCGCACTCCTAAAAACCAAACTCCAGATGTTATTTACCTTCCTTAAAGTAAAAAAATACAAAGATTGGTCCGCACAGCAGCTTATGGATTACCTCTTCAAAGATGAAGAACTCAAAACGGTATTTCTCGGCATTCTAGCAGATATGGTTGTGAAACCTAGCGAATTTTCTGCACTGGGAGTCCCAATTTTTAATCCCGAGGGGGTTTATGACAAAAGAATTCCCATTGAAAACAAGAGAAAAGGATTCAAGTATCCCACTTACAATTACATAAAAAATGGATGTGGAGAACTGGTAAAGCTCTTTGCAGATTTCATTAAATCCCATGGTGGAAAAATTCACATAAACTCCAAAATCACCAAAATTCTGATGGGAAATGGAGAATGTAATGGTGTCCAATTAGAAAATGGAGAATCAATTGATGCTGATATTGTATTAACTAGTGGTGAGCCACAACAAACGTTTTTTAATTTAATAGGAAAAGAACATCTAACGGAAGATCTCATCCATCATATTGGCAATATTCTCTACGAAGAATCAGTTCTAATGGTACATGTCGGAACAAGCATAGACTTTCAGAAATATCAAAAAAAGGCTTTAGTCTATTATTATCGCACTGCAGATATTGAAGGGGCGATTGATAAAATGCGTAATGGGATAAATCACGGAGGGAAAGATGGTTTTCTAATTTACAATTTATCCATGCATAGTCCTGAGATGGCACCTCCTGGTAAACATGCAGTTACGATTTATACCGTTGTCCCTCACAAGCTTAGGGATGGTGATTGGACCGTGCAACGGGAAGATCTAGCAGATCAACTTCTCCTGGAAGCGGAAAAAGTACTCCCGGGATTATATGAAAGTATTGAAACAAAGTGGATCATAACCCCTGATGACTTTAAAAAACGGTTAAACGTAACTCGACATAGTTTTGGGGGTATTCCTCCTATTATGGGGCAAAAAAATCTACCCTATGAAACTCCCGTTAAAAATCTGTTTTTCATCGGACAATTTAGTGAATCAGGAGCGGGTGTGTTTGGAACTGCTATGGGAGGAAGAAAAGTTGCATTAAAGATCCTCAAAGGAAAGAAACATAAAACCGTAAAGACAGAACACGGGGAAACATCTCACGGATTCTGATCCTATTTCTATTTCTATGCAAAATTTCACACTTAATTAATAATGCGGATGGGAACACGTTCCCAACTAATTTTTATAAACCCTCACAACCTACCTAGTATCCTAGTCATTTGTTTTTTAATTGGATGAGATGAAAAACTAAAATGATCACAGAAATTAAGGTCAGCGGTCGAGGCGGATTGGGAGCAGTTACAGGTGCAGAAATCCTTGCTAAGGCAGCGTTTCTCAGTAACAACTTCAAAGATGTCACTAGCTTTCCTACATTCGGTACTGAACGTCGAGGGGCTCCTGTACATGCGTTTACTCGTGTAAGTACAAATTCTCCAATCTACACAAGGCAGCAGATCTACAATCCGGACATCTTAGTTGTCATAGATGAAACCATTCTAACTGAAGACCTAATTAAAAGCATTAAACCTAACGGAACTTTTGTTTTGAATACTGATAAATGCGCTCAAGAAATTGTGGATTTATACAATATTCCCGACGATAAAACCGTAGTTGTTTCCAATATTACCCATGAATGCTTCAAACACAAATTGGTTGTGGGGGGGGTTCCCATGGTGAATACTCCTTCAATTGCCTTATTGACTAAGGTTCTTAAGGGAGTAGAGTTAACACATATAAAAGAAGCAATTGTAGAAAGTTTAGGGGAGTCAAAAAGCGCTTTGAATATTAAAGTTGCAGAAATTGCAATAGAAAATATCGATATACGAGAAGGAAAGAAAATCGGAGGGACTGTATAAATGGAAGATAAAGATTATCCTAATGCTCATAAAAAAATATTAGCATCTATCCAGTACCCTCAAATTGGAGAAGCTGGAAAAACTGGAACATGGAGAACCATGCGACCGTTAATTCACGAGGATAAATGCATCGTTGTGAAGACAGGGACGCACAACTGCCACTTATGTTGGCTGTACTGTCCTGAAGGAGTCGTATCTCGAACGATACCCCCCACTATCGACTATGATTACTGTAAAGGATGCGGGATTTGTGCCAATGAATGTCCGCATGACGCCATTGAGCGAATGGAGGAAGGAGGAGCAAAAGCATGCCCCGCGTAATGTTGTTAAAAGGGAATCATGCTGCGGCATATGCGTGTAAGAGTGCACGCGTAGGTGTTGTAGCTGCATATCCTATCACCCCTCAATCCCCCGTTGTAGAAAAAATATCAGAATTCGTAGAATCAGGGGAACTACCTGGGACACAATTTGTAAAAGTAGAAAGTGAACAATCTGCAATCACCGCAGTCATCGCAGCGAGTGCGACGGGTTCACGAGTTTTCACAGCCTCAAGTGCTAACGGTTTAATGTATATGTTCGAATTACTCCCATGGGCTGCAGGAACTCGACTCCCCATAGTATTGTGCATCGCAACCCGTGCTGTTGCCGCCCCCTGGTCCGTCTGGACGGATCATACGGATGCGTTCATGACACGTGATTGCGGGTGGATCACGTTTTTCAGTGAGAATAATCAAGAGATTTACGATACCGTGCTTATGGCATATCGAGTTGCGGAAGACCCTAGCGTGTATTTACCCGCATTCAGTGCATATGATGGATATATATTAAGTCACACGCAAATGCCTGTGCAAGTGGAAGATATTGAAGTGGTAGATCAATTTCTCCCCCCTCTGAAACACCATATCAATCTTACCGATTTTGATAATGTGAAGGGCGTTGGTCCAGTAACTTTACCTCATCCTCCAGATCGGCATGAATTTGGTCATGCTCCGGGATATTTTGAATACAAATTTGCCATACAACGATCTCTTGAACGTTCTTTGCCCGAAATTAAGAAAGTTCATAAAGAATTTTGTGAGATCTTTGGAAGATCATATGGGAACGGGATCTACAAAACCTATCGAATGGAAGATGCAGAAGTGGCAATATTTGCAGTGATGTCGGTCGCATCTGAATCAAGATTAGCGGTAGATTATCTGCGTGAGCAAGGAGTTAAGGCAGGTCTAGTTAGTTTGAAAGTATTCCGCCCTTTCCCGATTGAAGATTTGCGCAAAGCATTCAAAAATGTATCTAATGTGGTCGTATTCGATCGTGAAATTGGCTATGGATATGAAGGAGTGTTATCCTATGAGTTGAAAGCCGCGCTTTATAAGAGTTCCACTCAACCTGACATCAAAGGATATATTGTTGGACTGGGCGGACGCGACATCACCTACCAACAGATCGCGAAAGGGGTTAAAGATGCATTAGCGATGGAAAGTGTAAACGAGAATCTTATTGAGACCGATTATATTGGATTAGAGTTGGACAAACTCGAATTTCTCAAACGGGAGGGAGGATATTAGGATGTTCAAACCTGTTAAAATCATGGATTTACCTGAAGAAGAAATGATACTCCCAGGAACAAGATTATGCCCAAGTTGTGCACCTCAATTAGCTTATAGATTCATTTTAAAGGCTCTTGGTCCTAAAACAATCGTTACTGTTCCTGCATCTTGTATGACGGTCGTTCACGGAATGCAAGGAGCGACTCCGGTTAAAGTTCCCGTTCTAAATACCACTTTCGAGACTGTTGCAGCGTCTGCTTCAGGAATTGTAGCCTCACTGAAAAACTTAGGAAAAGACAAAGAAGTTACTGTATTAGCCATCGCGGGAGACGGAGGTACGGTTGATATCGGAATTCAAGGTTTAAGTGGAGCTGCCGAAAGAAACACCGATATGATTTACTGCTGCTATGATAATGAAGCCTACATGAATACTGGAATACAGCGCAGTGGTTCCACACCTTTTGGCGCAATCACAACAACAACCCCGATAAACGGTAAATTGGAACACAAGAAGAATATGGGGATGATTATGGAAGCCCATGGTCTCAGTTATATTGCAACCGCATGTGCATCGTATCCTCAAGATTTATATGCTAAATTTGTGAAAGCGAAAGAAATGAAAGGTCAAGGATTGCGTTATATTCATGTTCTCGCTCCATGTCCTCCTGGATGGGGATTTGATAATAAATTAACTATCGAAATTGGACGATTGGCAGTGAAAACCGGTTTCTGGCCTATGTATGAGATTATCCACGGAAAAATGGAATTATCCAAGGAAAGCAAACGATTGGTGGATCCAACAAAACGAAAACCTTTAGAAGAGTATCTCACTCCCCAGCGTCGATTCCGCAAGTTAAATCCCTCCCAGCTACAAGAAATTAAAAAATATGTCAATGATACCTGGGAAACCATCAATAAACGCGTTTCCTGTTAAAATTCCTACTTTCTTTCTATTTTTTATTCTCTATATTTTTATTTTTCCACTTCTAGTTTTTGGTATGCCAAGGATCAAAATAATCGACTATGACGAAGCAGAGGGTGAATTAAAGCAGGTATACGATGAAGTAATTCAGAAACGTGGAAAACTTGCGGAAATACACAAAATCCACAGTCTTAATCCCCAATCCATGCTGGATCATGTTCAGCTATATCTGACAATTATGTTTAATAAATCTCCGCTCCATCGAGCTCAACGGGAAATGATCGCGGTGGTGGTCTCGGAAGCAAATAAATGTAAATATTGCCAGGTGCACCATGGAGAAGCTCTGAAACACTTGTGGCGAGATGAAGAGAAGGTCCAATTATTACGAGAGGATTACACCAAGGTAGAGCTCCCACCAAAGGACAAGTTGCTTTGTGACTTGGCTTACACAATGACTTTATTTCCCGCTAGCATGGAAGTGAATGCTCTCATGGATCAGTTAAAAGAGTTGGGAACTACAGATAGGGAAATATTAGATGCGACACTAGTAATCAGTTACTTTAATTTTGTGAATCGAATCGTGTTAGGATTAGGAGTAGAAGTAGAATCTGATACTGGGGGATATAAATACGACTAGGTTTGAAAGGGTGGAAGAAAAAAAGAAATAAATAATTGATTTTTTTAGGTTTATGCTCGTTTTCGAGCAAACAAAGCAATTAATAGAACACCAGCGCAGGCGAACACTCCACCACCGATTGGAAGATAGAGTTCAAGATCATCCAACGCTGCTCCAAGATCAGCACCCCAGATAGGCAAAACTATCTCTTCTTCTTGAATATTTAGTGCAAAGAGAGTACTATCTCGCCATTCTGCTAAGTAATTCACGACCTTTTTCATTTGTTCGAAATTTAAATCAAATTCTGCTTGTTTTGCTTCATACTCAGGACCGTCTCGATCATTGACAGCAGCAAACCATTCTTTAATACCTTCTTCACTTGTTAGATCGGTCCACAGAGCTAAACCATCTGCTTGTGATAATTGATCTACATATGCAAAATCGATTTCGAAAACCAAATCAGATCCGAGCATTGAGAAGAGAGGATCATCTAACAAATATCCGATATGTCCCCATTGCCCTATGAATAAATCCTTATACAATGCATCGGGGGTGGTGTATGTCAAGCCAAATTCTCCAGCAACACCCATGAGAACAACAGGTAGAACTTCAGGGAGCCAATCAACGACATCATCATAGATAGTCTGTGTGATACTCAAATCACCAATTAAAGTTGTATCACCTGCATACCATCGTAAGAATTCACCGCCTATTAAAGAATTCCACACGGATTTCACTTGAGTCAAATTCTCGAATGTACTATCTACTTCGAAATTGGTTGCTGCTGCGTCTAATGATCCTAATCCGCCGGGGAGCAAAGCCATTTGAGCCCATTGTGCTAAAATATAATCTCCAACAGTAGCTGAGGTCGCAGCAGGCATCATTTCATTCCATCCTAAAGCTCCAGTAATTAAAGCTCCAACTGCTGGGAATAAGACCATTGTGATATATCCTGCAACAGCATCTAACATTGCTTGAGCTGGAAGACCGTATGCCGCGAGCATTGCTGTCATTGTGGGTGGATCTGCCATAGCTGCTTGATAGGTTGCAAGGAACACTAATATTCCAGGAGTTCCATCCGTTAAAGGATCTTCTTCTAAAATACCTACGAATGGTGGGGAGCCAGAACCCATACAGAGTGCACCAACCATTGGAAGAGTGTATCCGATTGGAGTTCCTGCATTCATAGATTCCGAGATACCTGGGATTGGAGTTCCATAGTTAGTTAAAATATTATCGTTGAAGAGACCTACCAATGCTGCATTAAGATCTGCATAAGGTGCTGGATGTAAAGCATTTGCAGTTGCGTATATCGCTCCCGCCGCAGTGCTTCCGTTAATGAATGCCGCCAGATTAGCGGGATCTCCACCAAAGGCATATTGCATTTGAGTATATACCCCATCTAAGAAGAGGGGATATGCCATATCCTGAATTGCAGGTTCTAGAGCCGGGATAGCTTGGGCTTCTATGTCTCCTAGCGTGGATCCCACCATGGGTTCGATGAGGAAGCTATTAGCCATAGCACGACCGCCTACTCCCGCAGTTATAATAATAGCGCCGAGAAATAGGATAATAGATCCCGAAATCACGCCGCCAATTCCTTTTTTAGCCATTATAATTTTTACCTCGATATAAGTGTAAAATCTTTATACCGTTGATTATGTTGTTGTTTAGCTTAAAAAGTGTTTTTGTTTCTAACAAATCTTAGTGGGGGAATTTTTATTAAAGAACAGTGTTTACCAAAGGTTTTCGCAATAATTCATAGAATGTCAATAAAAAGAAAATGATAGAGAAGCGATTAAAAAGAAAACAAACTCTAAGATTCTTGTTCCTCTGATGTCTCGTTTTCGAGATCTTGTTCTAACTCCGTGAATTTCGATTCCCTGTCCAAAACGGAGAACTTTTTCATTACCACAGCTTTTTTCTTCCGTTTTTCTTTCCAGTCTGCCCATGAGATGGGGGTGGTGGTTGTATAAATAGCCCATAAGGATATAACCATTGGGGTAAAAATTACGAGCAATGCGAGCAAATTTAAGAAGAAGAATCCTACAACTGCACCGATTGAGAGGTAATAATATCCAATTGGGGATCCTGGCTTGAAATCAAATAAATAGATCCCCAAATAGAAGTAAAATATCGTACCTGTTAAGACGATAACTCCTACACTTGCAGTTATGATTAAAAAGATTTTTTGTGTCAAACTGGCGAATATTAAGCTCACAAAAAATAAACTAGCTAAGATAATTAGAACAATAATGTTTTGGGTTACCCAATTAGCGAAACCAGTTGTACTTATTATTAGAAGAGGTTGCCCAGGAACCTTATTCCATCCAATAATCCGTAAAATCATGATGTATCCGACAATCAGTCCCACAATTAATCCTAACATCATATAAAAAAAGACCACATACTGAGGATCACGATCAATTTTCTCGACTTCTTCAAAACTTGTGTTCACATATGTATTAATGCAGTCTGTAATGGATGGGGGGGTATCCCCATCTACGGGAATGATTGAATATAAGGGGTATTTCCCTGCAACATCATCTAAAATTTCATGTGCTTGAGTTTTTTTTTCTGAAGTGGCTCTTGGCCCATCCCATACGTAGATTTTTTTCTTTTCTGGAACTAAACATAATGCAATATCATGAGGGTAAATTACATCACTTTCCATCCATTTATCCGTTTCAAATACATACAGTTTCATTTTTGTAACCTTAGAGTTTTTTTGCAGTTAAGAAGAAATCTTCGACCTTTTCGAGATCATAGAATTGGGAATATTTACCATTTTGCACTATCATTTTTTGAAAATCTCCCCTTTCTTTTTCAAAATTAACTGGATAGATATCATCAAAGCATTTTCCCAACATTTCTGCAAACCGAAATTTATTGTAAGATTTTTTTAAAATCGAAATTCCTAAACATCCTTGATCGACAAGTACACGATGCGATTCTTCTATTGCTTTATTAATGTTTTCAATGTTCTGGAATACAGTAAATGCCGTGATCGTGGAAAATTGAGAAGGCCTGAATGGAAGATGAGCACTGTCACATGAAACTAACCCATACAACATAATACTATCTTGAAATTTCCGCGCAATTTGCAGCATTTCAAAAGATACATCACAAATTACTGTTGGGGGAAAAATTAAGGAAATAGGCGTAGTTCTATATTTTTTACTGATAAGATAACAAGTGAATTCAAGGATTTGGTTAATTTTTTCGTCTTCTTCTGAGTTTCTTATTGAAAATTTTGATAACTTCTGAAGAAATTCCAGAAATAAACCAGTTCCCCCTCCATTATCCAAAACGAGTCCCCTTAACTGGATCTGGGGTAATTTTTGAATCTTGATAATTTGATGCAGTAATATACTGTATTTCAGATATTGGATATGACGGTATCTAGAATCATAATACTCCGAAGTTCCATCATAGGCATTACGCATTTGTTCTGCTTTTTTAGAATCCAAAGGGGAGGGTTTCATTGGGAATTTAACTCGATTAAATCAAGGTGCATTAGGTAAAATTTTAATTCCTTCAATTATAAAAACATCACAAGATGTCTATAGATCCAAAAAATCCATTGAAAGTATTACATAACGCAGTCAACTCTACTATCCTAATTCGATTAAAAGATGGCATCGAATATCTTGGACGTTTGAAGATTTGCGATAACTATCTGAACATGATAATCGAAAATGCTAAAGAAATGATGGATGGCTCAGTCACTGCAAAATTCGGAGAAATCTTCATTCGCGGCAATAACATCTTGTTTATCAAGCCACAGGCCGATTAAAAGACTTCAAACCACCCTTAACAGTTATGGTATGGGAATCATGAAGATTTTTGGATATGGCACGTTCATTACAAGTGAGATTTACCGGAATTTTCAAAATGTCCGTGCTGCATTTCTTTCTGGGTTTATCAGAATTCAGCGCCCATTAGATCCATTTCCTTTTATCCTCAAATTAGATTCTTCCAATACAAAAAAAGGCTTTTGGGGCTTGGTATTCGATGTGGATCAAAAGGGATTAGCCCAACTCGATTATTATGAGGGGTTGCTTTATTCACGAATTCCCGTTTCTGTACTCTATTCTGATGGAAGCAAGGACGAAGTAATGGTATACTACCCAACTAAGGAAACTATCTCTAACTATCAGTTAGTAGATTATATTTCGGACGATGACCCTTGGAGAAAACGGATAATGAAACGTCATCGTGATATATTGGAGCAATTTCCTGAATTGGAGCAAAAATCTCCACCAGAAGTATAATTATTTTTTCCTTAGATATTCCAATAAGAAAAATATCAAGAAAATTACAAAAGTAAACCCCGCAAACGCATAAAAAGGAATTGTCAGGATAGTCTTTCTAGCAATCCATCCTGCAACCAAAGGAGCCAAAATACTCCCGAGACCGACCATGCTTTCAAAAATTCCCGCTTTAGCACCTTTTCTTTTCTGGGTTTGCTGTAACATGAGATCTAAAGCTGAAGAATATACGATTCCCGCTCCAATTCCTAGAAACAGTAGAATAATCGACATGATGAAGGGATTTTTTGTAAATGAAATACTCATCAAACACAGTCCCATACCCAAAAATGTGTATAAGATTAGCTTCATCGTACTTCGTACATGGACCCAAACATAGTTTACGATGAAATATAATGTTCTACCCAGACCAAACATGAAAATTACAATACCCATAAGGGATTCTGTCCATTGTAATCCATGGGGATCCAAAGAATAATCCGCAAAATACGTGAATATTGTTTTGGAAAGAAATGAATATAAAAAAATAGTCACTATCAATTCGAATAATGAAATCGTGTTTTGTTTAAGCCTAGTAGAGTCATTTTCTTCTAGATCATTCTTCTCATTTATTTCTTGACTCGTCATAGGGGAATGAGTGTTAAGTTTTGGTAGATTTATTACCACAAGAATGATTTCGGTAAGATAAACAATAATAACTGTAATGAAAGCACCTGAAAGAAAATAATCACTAAAAACCCCGGCAAGAAGTGGCCCGATCATATATCCTATAGACCATGCAATGCAAAACATTAAAATACTTTTTTTATGGGAGTGTTCCCAACTCTGAGTGGTATTAGGTATAGAGATTTCGGATGTATAAGCTTCAATTGAGGGCCAAAAAAATCCATAGACAATACCCAATCCGATTTGTCCTAAAATCAAGATTAATGGAGAATTTGCGAATAGGAACAATATCATCGCAATAATGGTTTGCCCTGAGGATGCGATCAATAGACTGGTTTTTCGAGGAAACTTATCTCCTAGCCAACCCAAAATACCAGGAGTTATTAAATAGGTAAATCCATATGCGGCTCCAATAAATCCAACAATAAGAGGATCAGTTGTGAGAGTGACACCGTATGCAATTGAAGTAACCAATAATAGCGAATTTCCTAAATCCCCTAAAACAGACAGAGTAAATAAGGTTCGTCGTACTTTTTGTGTCATATTTCCTCTCATTTTTTGGTTTGTTCTCGGAATTTAGGATTTAACTGCATAATATCTCGAATAATTTCATCAGAATTGGATTCTACTCCCTTCTTCTGGAAGAAGGTGCATAAATTAGTTATATCTCTGGTTACCAACTCTAATGCATTTGGATGATTCCAATCTTCCCATTGGGGCCAATCTATTATCAGCACATTATCATCTGGATCCAGTAAGATATTGAACTCGCACAAATCTCCATGAATTACATGAGCTTTCGAAAAGAAAAGTTTGTACTCTCCTACTATCTTGTTGAAATGCACATCGGGATCATTTAATTCATCAAATTTACTAATTTCTTCCCCTTGAATAATACTCATTACAACTGCATGACGGTTTTGTGCAATGGGTTTTGGAGTTCTTAAATTTAATTTGGCAACGCGCTTCAATCCTTCAAATTCACGCTTCGCAGATAGACGACTGATATATAGCCATGAGGTATGCGTTCGTTCGTCAATATACGAACGAAATTTCCGTATGCTTCGGAAACTTGTTTGACCAAGTCGATGCACCTTTAGTGCTACTTGCTCATTATCTTTAGTTAAGCAACGATACACATCAGATTCTTTTCCCTTTCCCAAGGGAGGTCCTACGGATTCAATGTATCCTTGACTGAATAGGGTATGAAGTGCAAGGATATCGTATCCCTCGCTAATGAGACAATATGCGACAGAACCTACTTTATTCCTTTGTAATAACCCCATTTTATGCACACGATCCAAACGATATTCAGTTTCTTCCAATTCATATCGTGCGAAATAAGAAATATGCTTAATGGGAACCATTTCGTGTTTTTTCATTCCCAGTTCTACAGCTGCTAAAATTCTAATGTCTTCTGTTTCCATTTCCATTAGTTTTGTTGCAGCTTTCATAGTGACACCTAAAAGAAAAAAAATGAATTATTCACTTAAAATGGAGACCTTTACCATTTTATCTCCATTCGTAAGTTTTGTAACTACTGAATCAAATCCTTCGATGACCTGACCAAACACCGTATGTGCCCCATCTAAGTGTTTAGTGTGCGCACGAGTCAAAACAATGAAGAATTGGGATCCTCCTGTATCTTTTCCTGCATGTGCCATACTTAACGCTCCAGGTTTATGAATTAATGGATTTCCAACGGTTTCACATTTGATTGTATATCCCGGACCTCCAGTACCTGTACCACGAGGACATCCTCCTTGAACGACAAATTCCGGTATAACACGATGGAAAGTCAATCCGTTGTAGAATCCCTTTCGAGTTAAATCTAAGAAATTTTTCACCGTACCCGGGGCATGTTCCGGATAAAATTCAATAATGATTGTTCCTTTGTTTGTTTCCATTTTTACTTGTGGATGTGACATAAGTAAGAATACTAAGAACACCGTTATTAAAAAGTTGGATATACCTAGTGCATGTGTTCGAATATTTTTTCTAAAAATCATCTATTATCCGAGTTGATTCCTTTTATTTCAAATCCTCATTTTAATCTAAGGAACCTCGGGTCTTCTAGCAGATACGAAATATAAATATATTACTTTGGAGAACCTATGATCAGAAATGAAAAAAAATTCTGAAATTGGTATTCAACCCGTGATTCCAACCGATCGAGATGCTTCCCAGAAATCTGATGATCGAATCCGTATTAGAAGACCGTCAAACCAATTGCATGCTCTGATTTTAATCGGAATGGGGATTTTTGGATTCTATATTTTCTGGTTTCTATATTACTCTTTAGAATTTTATATTGCTGCATGTTCGAGTGCTTTAATATGTACCGTGTTACAGATTGTAGGAATGGTGAAACTCTATATGGGAGCAAGATCCGCAAATGGAGCAAAATGGTTAATTGGGATCTTGGTTGGATGCACCGGGTTATGGGCTTGGTTCTTTGTATACTACACCATGCTTATGGCACGGCATTTTATGATTATATAGATTTTACTATTTGCATTTGTAACAGAAGTTATAATCTACAGCCTCGTCTTGGTAGTCATCCCCGCACTCGCCACCTATACAATAATATTTTCCACATTTATCGCACTTCACTGCACATTCTTCACATAAATCAGCTTCACACACGACACATGTGTGCCATTCTCTACTACTTGTCGCCTTGCAGATACTACATTTCACCTTCTTTCATTCCTCCAAAGAAATCATGTTCGAAAAAGTATTCATTATTATGTTTGCAATCTCATCCACAGGTTTTGCTCCATTTACAATAATATGGTTTAAGGAACGAGCTCGTTCAAGGTAAATTTTCCTTACTGAATCCAAAAACGTCACCGTTTCGAATTTTTCCAATGCAATTGTGGGATTTTTTCGGGCAAGTGATACTCGTGGGTCAATGTCGATTATAAAAGTCAGATCAGGTTGCGGTACGAATTTATTGATTGTTTTAACCCATTCCATATCCATAGTCTTGAACGGAGAATTTTCTTTCTCTTGATGTTGTTGCGCTTGAGCGGATTGATAGGCAATTGAGGATTCCACGTACCGATCACTTATTACAACAAATCCTTCCTGGAGTTTGGGTAATATTTCTTTGTGATAATGCTCTACTCTATCTGCTGCAAATAATAAAGCATCTGTAGCTATCGGTGCTGAATCATTTCGGAGATACTCTCTTAAGAGTTTCCCTGCGGGATGTTGAGAGGGTTCCATGGTCAAATGAACTTTTATCCCTTTTTCAATTAGTTTTCCTCCAAGTTTCGCGGTTTGAGTAGTAGAACCTGAGCTATCAATTCCATCAATCACAATGAAAAATCCATTATCCATAAGTGATGGTGAGATTTGTTCTTTAAAAAGATTATAACCAATTCATTAATGTATCCCGAAAATACATGCCCTACACGAGAATAAACTAAGGAAAATTCACTTAGGTGGAGAGAATCATATCTAGTGTAAGTATCTTAGGAGGATTACACCTTCTATTGGAGCCGAACTCGTTAATTATTTATGGAGTATTCGTTCATAAACAGATATAGGCTCTTTTCTTACAGTAAAAAAACAATCATAAGGTATGGAAATATGTCACCGGATCAATCTAAACCTGAAGGTAGTTTAAAGAAGCAACTGATTTCTTTAGGTATTATTGTCGTTCTTGTAATCGGGGGATGGTATCTCTCAGCAGCAGTAACAAATTGGATTTTCCAACAAGATAAATACAGGTCCGTTGATATTTTGGATGGTCATCCTTGGGTAGATGTAGATTTGGATGCCATAGCCCCTCCAAATTTCACCCCGCCAGATGATTGGAGTCTCTTTGATTCCAACTTGCTGGACCTGCTTTCTGGATTACCTTTCCTAGCCGGTTTGTTCGGTAATATTACTAATCTGGATCAACTCAACACTGTGATGTTTCGTGTATATCCACGAGCAGCAACTATCTCTGATGACGATTTATGGCGGTATTCTGCATATGATGAGTATACAGGGGATGGATGGGCTAGATCTAATACACTTAATAATCCAACCTCCACGGTTCCAACAACATTTACAGAAGATTATGTGATTAGAATCCCATTTGGAGAAACAAATGGAGGTACTATGGCTTTACCTTCTGGTTTTTCGGAACCTGAAATTACGTATGTGAGAGGAGAAGATCCAAGTAATACTGATGTTATGAATTCTTTTGACTTAGCTGTCGACTCCCAAAAAGGAACAACTGCCACCTATACTTTGAATACAAATACGGCAGGAAATTTAACATACGGTCTATATTATACGCCGAAACCCGATGAAATGATATATAACAATGGGTATGGCTCATCCCTTGCACCAGCTCAAATCATGAATTTATATACTCAATTCCCGGATGATGATAAAGTAGGCTATTACAATGACCATCCGTATTTCAGTTCTCATGTAACCAATCTTTCCACATTAATCGGAAGTACTTCGGATACCTATTCCGTTGCCGATATTATTCGTACGTATATTGTGGAAAATTTCGGTTTAGATCTCACTTTCCCGCTTGAGCGTCCTGGGAGTGGAGAAGATATTGTAGAATGGTTCCTTGAACGGGGAGAAGGATTACCCATGGATTTTGCAGCCGCTTTTGTCATGTTCTGCCGATGGTTCGATATCCCTTGTCGATATACCGCAGGTTATAATTCTCGGTATTCCAGTGATACAACCGATCCTTATTACAACGGTTGGGATATGCGTGAAATTCAATTGTCCAATATGGATGCTTGGAATGAAATATATTTTGTGACCGATGGTTTTGGAAATGGGGAATTTGCTCCGTTCATTTTATCCCCTTCATTAACTTTACCTTCAGGACCTGATGATCCCTCTGACGCCCCACTAAACATTCGGATTAATGGAACTTACTCTACCTATACGCAAGGATTTAGAGGATATACTGCTCATTTAGATTTTGAACTTGGAGAAGTACAAAGTGGCACGAACGATACCCAAGAATTAGAACTCTACGATTATACTGAGGAAGTTTCCCTCGGATCGGTATGGACCGATGGAAATGGATACGCAAACTATGATGTAGTAATGGACAATTCATTTACTGTGGGAGCTCATTTTATTGGAGTTCAACATTCAATGTTTCAACAAAATGCGTGTGCAGTCGTTCTTGCCGACAGTGTGAATATTCAAATGACAGGTGCTCCCATCCCAAATTCTATCAATAGAAGTATTACGAACGATACTCACATATCTGCTTATATTTATGATCCCGTGAACAATAATCGCGTGAAAAATGCGATGCTTCACCCTGTTCTTGCATACCACAAAGCAGCAATTCCTACTAGCGTTATTCCTGCTGATATTAAAGTAGATATGAATGGTGCGATATCTGAAACTGTAACCATCTCTGAATATGTTGCCCAAGGAATCTATGACTTCCGAGTGGATTTCAATGGAACCTATGAAATAATCAATCCCTTATATGGAACTCCACAAAGTATTACAATTCCATTAGTAAACGATGCGTCCAGCAATACGTATTCATTTGAAATTATTGATGATAACCAAAAAGTGTTTAATTTGGATGTAGACTCAACATATTTCCAAGAAGATACCTTCCATAAAGATCGAGATACCGATTCCATGACGTTTAATGTCTATTTAGAACAAGCCGGTATTCCGGTAATAAATGGTCAAGTACAGATACGAGATAAAACCTATGATGATTACATTGTGGGAACTTTAACCACCAATTCCTTTGGGTTGAGTAGTATGATGTATTCCCTTTCCTCTGATTATCATCACTGGAAGGCAGGAGTACATGAATTATACGGATATTGGGTAGGAGCAGGTAGGTTAAACCAATCGTTCTATTTAATTGTGGATGAAACTATGGAAATCATTCTTACTTCGGTCACTCCTGGTCTTATTAACCGGACGGGTGGTGGGCAGATGACGTTTGATGTGGATGGGTATCTGTGGGATTCTGGAGTAGCCGATTATGTCCGCTATGGGTATGTAGGGGTTCAAATGAGACAAGGTCCGACCGATTATACAAGCTCTCTCACTGGAGATCCGACATATATGAACGTAGGGGGGAATGGTCAATTTTCAGCTACCTACGGAGTAAATCCCGCAACTCCCATAGGAATTTATGATATCTATGTAGGATTTGGCGGCGATTGGCAGCTAATTAACTCGAGGAACCAATTAATTTCCGATCCCGCTTTCACGGATGCAGATGGTCCTGTATCTTTAACAATTAATGATCCCACTAATATAATAATCGAAATGTGGATAGATTACTCTCCAACTCAAGGAAGTTATTTTGGTACTGCTCCATACTATAATCGAAACGATGTTGTACGAATTGATGTTCGAGTGTGGGAAGGACTGGGAATAAAAACATCAGCTCTAGTGACTCTCCGAGATGAGACTTTAGGTATCGATCTGGATAGCACAATAACGAATTCAACAGGAGGAGCCTCCTTCTTTGTCACATTAGATTCCACTCATGTTGCGGGTCTGAACCTATTAAGTGTATCCCATAATACGATTAAGAATTATACCCAAGTATTTTTGGATGATGCTATGTATGTTGATCTGGTTTCAACCCCCAGTGCAACATCCGTTAGAAATAGTGGTCAAGTATCTATATCTGGTTATGTTCGTGATACTCTGAACGATAAAATTGTAACAGGTGCAGGTATTCAATTGTATGTGAGGGATTTTGGAGGAACGGATAGAACCGGTGACATTATCACGTGGTTACCTGGAACCCCTGGTAGCTATATCATTTCTGACCAAACGACAGGATTGTTTGCTTTTGTCTGGAGAATGCCAATTTCATTCCATGGTGTGTATCGGATCACCGTGTACTTTACGGGAGATCAGCAAGATTACTCGATTCAATGCCCCGGAAGTAATTTTGATGTAGGATTAGCAGATCTTTCTTCCGAAAGCCTTCAAACGGTATATGCCGATGTTAGCTTAACTGCTACCTATAGTCCACAAATTCTCTATGCAGGACAACCTGTATATGTGGATGGAACATTGACATATGATAACAGCACCGCATTGGCAGGTGTTACTGTGATCATTAAATTTTATGACAGTTCGAGTACATTACTCTATTCAGATACAGCTACAACAGATGGTTTAGGTAATTTCAGTTATTCTACTACGGTACTATGGTCAGTGGATTCGATCTACGTAGAATATGTGCAAGATGATATTAACTATATTAATGGTGATGAAGTACAGGCAACTTACTCATGAAGAATTTTTTTCTTCCTCAATAACTAGTGAAATAACATAGACCATACACGGATTATATATTTAGCAAAAAATAACTAACACATACTTATAATTACCCGTAAAGAAAAGGAGTATCAGAATGTCCAAATCCAACCCCTCATTACGAAAGCATCTTATAGGACATTCCCTACAGATTCAAAAAGTTTTATTATGCGTTTTTGGAATTGCCCTCGTATTTTTTGCTTCATTTATAATGTTTAACCCTCCTAATGATACACCAAATCAGTTGAATCAAAAATCTCCATCTGCGTCAATTCGTACGATTACAGGGAATATTACCCTTACAAGTATAAGTGAAACCTATGTATCTGATGGAGAAGGTGTAACACTGAATGGATATGCACTTAAATGGAATGGGGCTGCATGGGATGCATATGTGGGGGAAATTGTATTAGTTGTAAATGGGGATATAGTTTCCTCTGAAGTGACAAATACTGATGGATTGGGGAATTTTGCTCTACCTTTCACAGCAGATGCAGATACCTTTCTCAGTGGATTAAATTATATCCAAGCAAACACTACCCAAGGAGGCTACGATACAAACTGTTCCAATCAATTGGATCTATACCTTATTTCAGGTGCCGATATACAAATTACTGCTAATCCACAACCTACGCTTTCAGGATCAACTTTCTATCCAGTATCAGGGGTAGTTGAAGACACTCTAACGGGTTCCCCTTATACGAGTTTATTTGGTTTTGATTTAGAACTATGGTATGGTGATATAGGAACGGGAACCCAAGGTCCCAATATCACCGTGAGTGACACGGGGTATTTTTATGAAGAAATACCGCACAATGCTGCATATGAGTATTATACTCTAAACTGGCCAGGAACTCCAGCCTTATCAGCTGATACCTCAGAACCACAAGAATTTAACATTATTACCGGTATAGAAGTCGATTTTGATAATATTGGTCGAACTATTTACCAAAACACAAATTATTCTATCAATGGGAATGTGGTGCAAGCGGGGGGCGGATATGCTCTAAATGGTTCCTATATAACAATTACATTAACTGGTGATAGTGTGAATGTCATGTTATATAACGGGACTTTGAGTGTAGGAGGAAGATTTCTTGGACCCTACTATCTAATACCAAACATAACCGGCACTTACACTATTACAGTCACGGTACTTTCTTATTACTCGAATGGCAATGTTGAAGTCGTTCCTGGTGGAATATTGATCTATCAACAAACTGTCAGAATTCGGGCTCCGACCGCGTTTACAAATCTTCCATGGGAATTTATCGTCATAGGTGTGGGTGCTGTTGGAGTAATTGTTGGTATATTCTTCTTTCAGCGTTGGTTGATGAAAAAACGCGCGCAAAAAGATATAGGGCTTCTACTAAAGGAAATAGAAGACCGTCTCAATAACGTTCGAATGCTCTACAAAATGGGGAGAGTGAAAGAAGCACTTGCATATTTGTATGTCACCTATACTGAAATTGCACAATTAAAATTCGGGATTGAGAAAGAAGCCTCCCAAACTACGACAGAATTTGCAATTATTATGGTAAAGCAGTTTGGACAAAATCCTCGAAATATATATCCCTTTATCCAAGAAATTGAACAAGTCATATATGGAGGATATCCCTTTAACGATCAAGTCTTCTTACATACGGTTGAGGTATTTGGTCGAATTTATCTGGAATTGATGGATAAACCACTTCCCTCATTCCAACTTAATTAATTGAAGTTCACGACAATTATTTAGCACATAAAAACTCTACAACATTATTCCAAGAAAAAAAAAAACAAAAACCTTAGAGGGTTTTACATGGCACGAAAAAAGAAAGATGAACAAGAAGAATTAAACGTTTCTTCAAAACTTAAAAATGTGAAGCTTCTATACAATACCGGCAGATTGAAAGAAGCCATTGCCTATATGTATACAATCTACACAGATCTAGCATTGCAAAAATATGGAGTTCGCAAAACCTTTTCCCAAACTGTGAGAGATTTTGCAATCATCATGGTAAAACAACATGGACAGGATCCTGCAAATATCTATCCGTTCATCCAACAGATCGAAAAAGCAATTTATGGAGGATATCCTTCTACACCGGAATTTTTCATGCAAATTGTTGAATCTTTTGGGAATATCTATCGGGAAATGAGTGGACATCGACTTCCCTCCTTAAATTTGTAATAATCAGTCAATCAGATAGGGATCTATATGGCAAAAGACAAAAAGGAAAAGAAACAGAGACGAAAACGACAGAAAGGGTACTATAGGTTTCAGTCTCCTATGGGTACTGCACTTAGATTGTTGTTTCTTTCGATTTTTGTTCAATTCCCAGGTCAAAATAAATCCGCCCTAGCCATGGTATTAGAAATCTTCCTCGCAGATGAAAATTTCAGTTTTTCGGCAATGCTCCCCGTCTATATTGCTATTGGTGTGTTTATAATTTGTTTGATTATTAAGAAAAAATGGCCACGGGTTGTTCCTATCCTGTGTAACACTATCATGTTCATCTGGTTAGGATTGTATATGGCGTACATGTCCCGATACATAGTTGAATTATTGGGATATATCATAATTGATACGTCTTATATTACTCCTGTAATGATTGTAGAAGGAGTTGTTGGCCTGTTTTGGTATATCATGAGTTTCAATACCATCAATCGGATGCAAAAATCCTTTAGTGATTTAGATCCCGAATCAGATTCTATGATAGTAGTAATTTGGGTGTTAATTATATTAGTTCACATTTTCGGTATACTCGCCAGCATCTCTGCATTCTTACAACCTGGCATTGATTTTCTCGGAGCGTCTGGTTATGAAACTATGATTAGTTTTGTAATGTACATTTTCCCTGCAATATATGTTATCAGGCTGGTGATGAATGGTTTAAGGGTTATACGGGAATTTCGACGTTCAAAAAAGTCTTCGTGGGGAATTCAACAGGCTTTGCTAGTCGTGTTATTTATTTTTGCATGGATTCCTCTTTTGGGCCATATTATTGATGGAGGTATGAATTATCGAGATCATTCGGTATACAATACACGACCCACGGGTAATTCCGAGTTTAGAGAATATGTAGAATCCATGGGATATGAAACTTATGCGGTTCAATCCTCTTTAAGTTCGTTGATACGAATGAATCGAAGTGTCTGTCTTGTAGTATTTGACCCGAAACAAACCTATAATCCGCTTGCGGAAGTCCCCTTCTTTATAGAAATGTTTGATGCTAATCGCACATTCGATTTTTCCATGCTAATCTGCGATGATCATGGATCCACTACTTCTCTCATGACAGAGATGTTTCTCTCCTCTGCAGCAGCAGCAGGTAGTTTGTCTAGTACAGTACCCTTAGCACTGTTTGCGAAAGGGACATTAATTGATAATGCTACTTATGATACAGCACCGTGGTTCCCGATAATTGAAGATTTCACCTCTCATCCAACCACATCTGGAGTTAGTCAAGTAGTATTATCTCGAGCTTCCGCAGTCTTAGGTGGAGATTTACTCAGTTTCTTTGGATGGGAGACTATTGGACGCTCCTCCACCTCGTATTCCTTTGTAGATGTAAATGGAGATAATATGTATAAATATGAAGATGATAATTTTCCAATTCCCGAAGCTCTAATCAATGTCTTGGCAGATTTTGCAGGATTATACTTCCCTGAGGGTATTCCTTTAGGTGGGTATCCCCAAGTCACATTTGCTGCAAAAGAAATTTCTGCAGGGAAACGTATCTTCTTATCTTCTGATGCTTCACTATTCGATAACGACTTGATTACAAGATATGATAATTTACAGTTCGCGAATAACATAATTGAATGGCTCACCGAAGGGGATCGCGATATTGCCATCGTGTTTGATGAATCCCACAATGCTCCATATGGGAGACGTGAGTTCAATTCCGCTGCAATGTTCGGTATGTTTCAAGGATACATCAATTGGTTATCTACTAATCCCTTTTTATCATGGATTTATCCATTATGGGCTGTAAGAGTTATAGCACGTTGGGTACCAAAAGATAAAGATAAAAAACGAAAGAAAAAGAAGCAAGAAGAGGAAATTGAAGAGGAAATCAAAGAATTACAATTCAGAACGAGTTCCTTCTTTGCGGAGAAAATAAATTGGTACCGGATCAATAAGGAATATAATCAAGCTTTGGTATTACTCTATCGACGTCTTGAGCGGAAAATTAACAAGATGATGGGTGGTACACCTCCTACAGTTGACACAATTGTAGCTCAAATCAAGGAAGCTCAACAGCAATATATGAAATCGGAAGAACTCGATCGAATCAAAAATTTCTTGATTAAAATGGAACAAGTAAAATCAAAACAAATCGAGATTATTGATGAAAAAGAATTCCACGATATGTTTTTTGAAATGGAATGGACTAACGAGCACATCCGACACTTCTAAATCTTTTTTTTGGTTTTTGCTAACAATGCTCTTTTTTTATGTTTGTGATAATAGAAAATACTAATTATAAACACTCTTAACCTTTCAGATTGAGAAATAATCCATTATTCTCTGTCTTGTGTTTCTCTATTGATTACCATTGATAATTGGTTTTTATATACAATCGCTAGATAGATTACCAGACCAACGATGGAAATCCATAACTCAATGGCATATAAACGGCGTTTAATAAGAAGATCCATATCCAAGCTTGCTGCTGCATTGAATAAGATGAAATTCCCCGTATTTAGGACAACAAAAAAGACATACAAACAGTAGATGATTTGGAGGGAAAAAACCATAATTATACTAATGTGAAGAATCTTCCATCCTATCGATTTTATATTCATAATAATCTAGTTAGTGTTCTTCTCATTTATTGTTACCAATAGGACATAATCATGCAATTTTTAGTATATGAATTTTAAATTAACATAGGTGAATTTGACAATGAAATATCGAAGAGTTGGAAAGTCGGGATTACGGGTCAGCGAGATTTCCCTTGGTTCATGGTTGACCTATGGTGGTTCCGTGGAAAAGGAATTAGCTAAGAAATGCATATCGACTGCACTTGATAACGGGATTAATTTTATTGATTCAGCGGAAATTTATGCTCATGGAGAAGCAGAGAAGGTAATTGGAGACTTTTTTTCCCAAGGTCAATACGATCGTAAAGACTATGTGATCTCTAGTAAGGTATTTTGGCCATTCAATGACCAAGATGTCAATCGATGGGGTCTTGGTCGCAAAAATATAAGAAATGCAATTGAAGGGACATTAAAACGATTACAAATGGATCATGTGGACATTTACTATATGCACAGATATGATTATACCACACCTCTAAAAGAAACCATGATGATACTGGATGACTTGATCCATGAAGGAAAAATTCACTACTGGGGAACAAGTGTGTGGACGGCTGCACAACTAGAACGAGCAAATGCGATTGCTAAAGAGTATGGGTTGCACAAACCTATGGTAGAACAACCGATGTATAACATGTTGTTCCGTCATATAGAATTAGAGATCATGCCAGTAGCAAAAACCCACGGAATGGGGTTCACGGTATGGAGTCCCTTAGCTCAAGGCATTCTTACTGGCAAATATAACAATGGTGTTCCCAAAGGAAGTCGTGGGGATAACATGGATATGGTAAAAAATAGGCTGACAGAGGAATTATTAGGAAAAACACGAAAATTATCGCAACTAGCTAAACAACATGATCTGAAATTAAATCAACTAGCACTAGCTTGGATCTTACGACGTCCTGAAATTTCTAGCACAATTACGGGTGCATCCAAACCAGAACAAGTTCTAGAGAATATCAAAGCTTCAGAAGTAGTATTAGAGGATGCCCTTTGGAAAGAAATTGAATTGGTGTTGGATAATGCACCCCAATGGCCGGAAACCTATGCTCCAAATGTATATTTTAAAGATATAATGCGATAGGAACCCCTACCATTTTTTCATCTCTTCTTTTGAATTTTTTAGCATTTCCTATAACCTCAAGAATTATGGGTGTACTTTCACTTGATAATATGATACGAAAATGAAATCTACCAAACAAGAATCTGAACAAGATTACCTGGATCTACTCCGTTTTGAAGATGAAGGTGGTCCTTGCAGCCCTTCATGCTACCTGCATACTCAAACAGAAGAATAAATATCGATTTTCTGAAATCTTTTTATCTCTTCTTGTCTCTACTTGGTTTATGTCCCAAGTATTTTCAGCCGATCGAATCTATTCTATGGATTCTCCCAATGAGTTTTATAGAGCTATGATTATAGAAAATGGGAAAATCACACGTTTACTAGACATGAAAACGTTTGAAGCTGAGAAAACAACTTATAGTAATATCATAGAGCTAGAGGGGTTCATTTTTCCGGGATTTATTGATTCACACATCCACGCAATCAGCTATGGAAGATATATGGAGTATGTTGACTTGCGAAACGTTCACTCCATAAAAGAAATGGTAGAAATAATTGCTGAAAAAGTAAAAACTACCTCTGAAGGAGAATGGATTTATGGAATAGCTTGGAATCAAGAAAAATTCTCAGAAAACAGATATCCTACCAAGGATGACCTTGATACTATCGGATCAAAAAATCCAATCGTTCTGAAACGCGTATGCACTCATGTTCTTGTGGTAAATTCTGTTATTTTAGAACAAGCAAATATTACTCGAGACACACCAGATCCTGAAGGTGGGATTATTGATAGGGATATAGCTGGTTATCCCACGGGAATTTTACGTGAAAATGCTACGGATTTGATTGCATCAATTGAACCTAAGCCTTCCAGGGGGGATCTAATCAGATGGCAGAAGAAATCCCAGAAGTATTTGAACGCATTCGGGATCACCTCAGTGCATACATTAGATGAGGAATGCTATCCAGCGTATCGAACTATTAAAGATTCTCTTACTTTACGAGTGTATTTTTGTCCCAAACATAACAAATTGGATTTTTTATACAATGAAGAACCCAACGCAAAAACTGGATTAGGGGATGACATGCTGCGGTTAGGGAGAGTCAAATTGTTTGCAGATGGCTCATTGGGGGCTAAAACAGCAGCGATGAGAGACCCATATGAAACTAGTGAGGATAAAGGGGTTCCCATCCATACAAAAGAAGATTTGTGTAACATTATTGAAGCGATGAATAGAAAGGGTTGGCAACTTGAAACTCATGTAATTGGAGATAAGGGAGCCGAAATGGTGTTGGATTGTTATGAGAATATCTACAAGCATGATTATCGACCAATTTTAACTCATTGTCAAATTCTCGCAAAAGATTTGGTTCAGAGGATGGCTAAATCCGAAGTAATTGCATCTATTCAACCCTTCTTTATCGAAACAGATATGGATTTTGTGGAAAAATTCATTGGGGTAGAGAGAATGAAATATTCTTACGCATGGAAAACTCTTCTGGAGTATGGGATTAAATGCTGTGGGGGATCTGATGCCCCTGTTGATATACCTAATCCGTTTAATGGGATTTATGCTGCGGTGACTCGTAAAAAACTGGATGGGTCTCCTGCAACAGGATGGCTGCCAGAACAAAAATTAACAGTATGGGATGCATTACGTTTATATACATACGGTGGTGCATACGCAGAATACCAAGAACATCAAAAAGGGTTATTGAAACCTGGATATCTTGCAGATTTCATCGTGCTTGATAAAGATCCGTTCGATATACCTACCCATGAGTTAAAAGATATCCAAGTGAAGAACACTTTTCTTGGAGGAAAAGAGGTATTTTCCCGTATAAGTTAAAAGACAAATGGCATAAGAGATGTATATTCTGGAGTTGGCAGCGAAATTACAGAAGGATGGGTCGAGTTACTGTAAAACGTATTTTCAGCAATATAATATGTCGTATTTTGCCAAATTGGTTCACCAGTGTTGGGATTTGCGAAATATCTGGGATAATTTGATCCGGAAATTGCCAATCGGATTTTATGTGCTTCATTAAATACATAGGTCGTACTTGGCAATTGAATAGTTATTTCATAAATTGTACCTGGAGTCATTAGTTCTCCCGAGGATATCCCATTTCTATACCGCAATCGCAGTATGGAGTCACAGATCAGCATAGATCTTCCATCTGGGTACACATCCGTTAATTTAACCGTTATATCCGTATCAGTGCAATTGGAGGAAAAATAAAACGTGATATTTGTTTTTCCCACAACTGTCACTGGTTCTAACAAATCCGACGTTTCGAACAATAATACATCCTCACGGGATTCCAAAGAGGTTTGATCATAGGTACCCGCAGCTAAAACCAAATTATTTCCCCCGATTGTATCTGTAGGGTTTCCAGGGTCGTATAAAATTTCACTGGGTGCTGAATCTACGGAAATATCTGATAAGCTTCCAGAATGAGGATCCCCCGTACTTGCTAGAAATAGGCTGGTAACATTGATGGGAATTGGCCAACTATCGGACTGAGACCAATGATTTCCTAACTCATCAGAATTGTAATCTATCGAGCTCATCACGTAATAGAGAACCGTTGGGTATTGATCCCATAAAGTCGGATCGTTTTTCAACCATTTTTGGATCACTGCATCTTGAGCATAGGTCGCAATTTCGATATTTTGATTAGGAAATTCAATTTCTCCCGTTGGACCTCCATAGAAATTCCCGTGTCTCCATGGTCCCATTATTAATTTCGCAGTTCCCTTAGCAAGAAGCCCTCCTTCATATTGATACCCCATAAATCCATCGATAGTATCTTGAGCAAATATATCATACCAACCCCCAAAATGAAGAGATGCAGTATTCACTTGCTCGAAATCATTTACGATTCGGACTGGATCCCATACGGAGGTCAAAGTATCGTTCGTTATTGCTGAAAGTATAGTATTTTCTGAGTATCCTGTTGCTTGCATCCAAGGGACCAAGAGTTCATACCGGAGTTCTCCTCCCTCAAACATGGCTTTAAAAAGATCAGGAGTTCCGACAACAGGAGTTTGACATTTTAAGGACGTCGGAGCATTTGGTCCCATTAAATATTGGGTAATTCCTAATGCAGATCCTCCTTGAGTACCGATTTTTTTGTCACTCCAAGGTTGCTTTTCCAACCACCTTAGTGTATCATGCCCATCCATTTGGTCGTGTGCAAAAGGAAATCCCTTTTCCCCATCAGATTCATGAAATCCTCGTGTATCTTGTGAGACCACTATGTATCCTTTTGACACTAATCCTTCAGGATTGATTCCATTTTTGTTATAGGGTGTTCGGAAGAGAACAATTGGTAAAGGTTGATCTATATCACGAGGAATGTGTACGTTCGTTGCCAATCCTACTCCATCACGCATCGGAATCATGTAGGGAACTGAAACATAGTCTTGATGAAAGGTGCAATTCTGGGGAAATGACCAATCTAGTGATGGAATATAACGATAGCGAGTAGAGGATAAGTAGATAATACCAACTGTGATTCCAGAAGCGAAAATTACTACACTTGATAAAACCAATGCAAGGATTTTTTTATTCACACACAATGTGTTACTGATTCTTAATTTAACTGTTAAGGTTTTTTTGGTTAGAAAAAAATAAAAATTGAGTGAAAGTTAGTATAAACGCTAAATATGATGAATTTTCCAGATGGGATCCTCTAATCCTGCATCAAATTTCATCTTAAATAAATTAATCTTTTCATCTAAGGTCTTAGTTGAATGTTCTACATCTATCTTATTCCAATTATCAAAAAATTCTCCCCAGTATTTAAAGGTGAGAATCTTATCTTTAATTCCTAGCTCGTTTGTAGGAATGTGATCATCGAGTTTCCAAATAAGTAAAGGAAGGGCATATTCCAATTGAGCTTTCACATGTATGTCTGTAATTTTTTGCATCTGGGTGCTATATAAATCAAATACAATCACTTTTCCACTACGCTTATGCACAATATCCACTAATTGGTTTGCAGGTGTCACCCGTAGAGAGGTTCCCGCAACAATAATTGTATCAGATTTTTTCGCCATTTCATAGTAATGGTCATATTTTGGCACTTGTTCTCCGTATTCCACGATATCAGGGGTTAATACTCCATTGCATCCGCCTTCTTGATCTACTCCACAAAGGAGAAAATCAATGTTATCTTGATCTCTAAGTAGAATTAGCCGTTCTTTGTAATCGTGTACTTTTTTACATGAGGGGCAAGTCGCCGTTTTCACCCATCCATGAATATGTTTGACACTGCTCGGATCTTGTCCCGTCTCAATGCTCGCTAATTCATGCAGATTATCTACATTCTGAGTGACAAGAACTACAGTTTTATTTTTTTTTTGTAAAATTTGAATAAGATCGGCAATTGCTTTATGACTAGCACCGACCCGTGATTCTAATATCTTTAAAACACTTCCAAATAGATAGGTTTGAAGAAATTCTTGTTTATTCGGACCCTTCAGAATATCATAATATTCTCGTTTTAGCATCTTTAATGCGGTTCCTCTTTGGAGGGGAGGTAACCCGGGAGTAGGTTTTATTGATTCAGTAGAAATTCCTGCGCCTGTAAAAATCATGATTTTTTGGGAGTGGGAAAGGATATTAGCAACTTGATCGATTTCATGTAAATTTAATAGACTAGATTCCCATCCGTATTCGATTTCCATTCCTTCTATCATCGGTTCTGCAAATGCTTGTATAGGGGGGATAGATTTAATTGGAACTGGTTCGGCTAATGCTTGAATGGGAATTGCTGCCTCAAGAGTGAATGAATCATTAACATCTTCAAATTGAGAGCCCTCTATTTGCTGAAATATTCTACTTTTGCCCATTGGAATAGAACCACTAGATTTCACTTCACTTTGAAATTTTACATTTTTTTCTTGTTGCCTTTTCATGAATCTCTTTCTCATAACAACTACCTATCTATCAATTACTTATCCAACTATATAAAATCGGCTCATGGAGATCATAATTACGCAGAAATTATTTCCTCTTTAGGTCAAGATATTCTTCATTTGGACTTTAATTTCAGCTAGAAAATTGGTATCATGGACAAGGATATCCCGCTTGCTGCAACCGGGAATTAACAAACAAAAAAAATAAGGAAGAATTAGTTTGATTCGTCTAAACAGTCCCCCTAATCTTCTCATTCTTTTCTTTGGAGCCAATTCTTAATTCCTGCGATCACCCGGGACTCCTTATTCGCTATTCCGACTACAGCGGTGAGTAGAATTAATCCAATGATAACAAAGAAAAGGCATCCCAAACTTGCTCCAATCCATAAAGGAGAGAGTACCCATAACCATGACCAGTCAATGGTTCCCGTCAATTTCAATATGATAAAGATAAGTAACAGTACAGAAGGAAGACTCATCCCTCTGCTGACATTTCGATTTCGATTATCATATGGCATTTTACTCTGACTAGTATATTTTCTAGATACTTTAAACTTTCATTGATGTTTTTTGGGTTGATCTGGTTTTGATTACACGTTGAAGGAAAGTTGGGATCTCTCAACACATCGAGATGAAGTGGATGGAAAAAATATTTTGTAAGCATAATTTTTTTTAATGGATTTTTGTTCACCAACCCATGTCGTCAACTGAACCACCCGTACTCACGGGACTTGATGAAGGGACGACTGCACCAAACTTTACCGGAACTAGTATATGTGATGAAAAACCATTTGATCTTCATGAATTAGCTAAGGAGCACAACGGAATTATCCTTACTTTCTTCAGAGGAGCTTGGTGACAACACTGACATGCATTTTTTACTCGATTGCATGCAGATTTAGACTATTTCCGTGAAAAAGATATCATAATAGTGGGAGTATCAGGAGACCGCGCAGTTAAGCTCAAAGAGCGCATGTGTAATTATGGGTTACTATTAATCTCAGATCTACCAAAACATGAAATAGCAATAAGATACAAGGCTTTCACCTATTATACTCAACCCGTTGACAATTTCACACGGAAAGTAAAAATAAACCAACCTATCACATTCCTTATCAACAGGGAAGGGAAAATTGTGTGGAAATTCATAGGTACCCGTGAGTATCGACCCCCTAACAAAACTCTAAAAGATGCAGTCGAAAAATATCTTTAAACACGCACAAAAATGAGATATTCGATCTAATAAACCATAAAAATTCATGACACTTCTCCATACGGAAACGCATTGCGAGTAGGAAGATGGAATTGGGAAGCACCCAAGAGTCATTGTAGTACTGGGATGTATTGGCTATAGAAATCATCTTTAGGTTTTAAACCTATTTTTGATTACAATACTTTTTTTTAGTACTTCTACAAATATATTTCACGAGGGACACCGGTTAACACAACGATTCACTTACCATATAGATATCATCGAGGAATTCTGCAAAATGCCACAAGATTGGGAAACAAAACGATATACCCTAGAAGATATGGATGAAAACGCTACTGAATTCAATGGGAATTCTCATACGGCTGATTGGATTAACATATTATTATCTAACTGTAATTGGGAGAATGTTGAAGCTATAAAAACAGAAGAAGGTCAGCCACTTCTGACAAAAAATCAACTAGAAGAAATGCAAAGGAATCTTGCATCGAAAAGTCAACCGGGAATAGATCACGCCTTTGATGAGATGCAAACCATCATTTTTAATTTCATCACATACCTTTATTCAGATTTAGGAATAGAAGAAAAAGAAGATACACAAGAATCCAACTTAGTTCAGAGCATACACGACACAGGAGAAATACTCCAAATATTAGATATTCTTGCGGTTGTACCCCCAAAAATCCAAGAATATGTTAAAATTCTAATGAAAGCTGAAGGTCATTCTTCTGATAATAAAATACTTCCTTCGGAAATCGTATCTGCGTACATTGGATTATTTGGCATAACTCTAGTATGGATTTTGGAAAATAGTCTCAAACATACTCAAAAACCCGGAATTAAGTTGATTGAAGGATTTTCTTTGAGTTTCCTTGATGATGATATCCACTTCTACACAATTGAAGATACTGAAATTTTGGATATGCAAAAGAAAAAATTCAAAGAACCCGTATTTATGAGGAGAGAAGGGATCAAACAAGTTGATATTGAAGCGGGATTTGTATTTAGACATAATACTGTCGAATTATTAGCAAAAAAAATCCTTAAACCGCTAACTACTCCTATCAATAAAATTTTCTTTTTAGTAGGAGCAGAAGGATCTGGGAAAACTACATTTCTCCGAAATTTAATGTCAATTTATGAGGGAGATTCTTATTTTTGTTCATTTGCTCTATCTGGCTGTATTAATCCCCCTAATTGGGCAAAAATTTATGAAACCGTAGTAGCGAAATTCTCTAAGTATGCATATTCTCGTATTTCTCCCCTGTTTATTTTTGATGAGTTACACATCGTAGAAAATTTTGATGATATGTGGGAAAATTTCATCATTCCCCTTTTGAAAAATGCAAATTTCCAAGGAAGAATCCTCTTTTCCCATAGAAATTCTTCCAACCTGCATTCAAAAATATTAGAAAAATACCGTGGGAAGATGAAATCTCATATAAATACGATTTTTCTAAATAATATTTATTGCATACAAAGAGATACCCAATATCTCGTCGAAATTTTGACTTTATTCATGCAGAAAAAGGGTAGTTATGCATATAAGACGCTGGTTAGACAAGATCATTCTTTCCATCAATTATTATACTCCCTATCTGACGATATGAACATTTCTTCGCTCAGAAATTTCTTATTATCTATTAATTGGGATGAATACCCGGAATTTTATGAAGATAAATTGCAAACCTGGGTTCACGAATTCACATTGCAAGAATTAAATATTTCCTTAAATGATGATATGGACTCAGAATATGAAAAATATAGAATTACGATATTTTACCTTGCAGCCTTGGGAACTATGATCGGAACCCCGTTCTCATTGGCCGATTATTACCGAATTCTTGATTCTTCATCAGAAAATAATGAAATTTTCCTACTATTGGAACAATTAGTAGAAGAAGGTTGGCTTCGAAATGAATACTCTATGGAAGAAGAGCCCACTTTTTACTATCGATTTCATCACGAAGTCGACGCAAAACGGATTTTTTCCGTTCTTTCGACAGAATTTGAAATAATAAAACCCTTCCTGAAATTTCCGTTCAAATTGCAGAACTCTCAAGATATATTCAAATTTGATTGGGTTAAACACCAATATAAACTCCCAAATGCATTCAAATGGGAAGATTTTGGAATTTTTCGAAGCGCTCCGTTGCTAAAATTAGAACCCTTACATGATGAACAAAATCTTGAGAAATATTTCGTAACTCCAAACATTCAAGAGAAAATCTTTGACGTTGGAAGGTTATTTGGGGATCGTGTTTTACTTCTTGGGGATTACAAAATAGGTAAAACCTCCCTAAAAAATCGAATAATACATCTCTTGAAAAAAGATCTTGATATCCTCCAGTTGACGATAAATGTAACCAAGATTAAAGAAATTAGCGGAGATGATATTTCTGAGTCTATTTCGAAAAACATATACAAACAATGGTATAAGAGTCTATACAAGAGTTATTATGATAAAGATTACAGAGATGACCCCATACCGATAAAATTTGGAGACTCTGAAGAATATCTAGATAAGTTACTCACATTGTATAAAAAAATTTTTACGGATAATCCGAATAAACTCAGTGTGATTGTTTTTGAAGC
>SDNX01000011.1 GCA_004524545.1 Promethearchaeota archaeon | reverse complement strand
CCATGTGCATTGATAATCAACAAAATCGACCAGTTAAAAAAACGTGAAATAGATCAGATTATTCAAGAAATTGGTAAAGTTCTTCATGAATTTCAGATCGAGATTAAAGAAGTTTCTCCCAAAGGTTTATTGAAAATGTTCTCGGTTTCCGCAAAGAACGGAGTGAACATGCAAGAATTAAAACTCTTTGTCGAAAATCGATTCAAATTAACTGAACACTGTTAAATCTATTCCATAAATTTCCCACAAATTATAGTACAACAATTTTAGTAGCCATTAGCATTTAGTTAAGAAAGTTCTTAATCAAATTTTGATCGCTATGAACAAAATTGTCAAAATTACGGGACTTTTCCTAGATCTGATCATCTGTGCAAATTAAAAATATTTAAATAGGATTCTTAGCGTTACAGTATTAGCCTTTCTATCTAACAAAATTATCCGCAATCAATATATTCAATCTGATTTTACTTTAGGCACGGTCATCGTTTTTACAAAATTGAGTAGATTTTTTGAATTTGGTGAATATTGATAACCCCTTAGGAATATTCGGACCAGAATTTCTATATAAACGAACGGTAGATTTAAATACCCTACTGTTTTTTTTATGGATATACTACTTCATCGGACGATAACGATTTATTTTGTAGTATGGCATGAGTTTTATAGGTGATCACACACTGCGGCTAGGATACGTATTAGGTTTAACCCCAAAACATATCATCGTACGACCAAAGAATTGGTCAAGAGATACAAAAATCCCTCCTTTGGGATTGGAAATCTACGATGAAAAAGCAAATTCTATTGGGCGTATAACCGATATTATAGGTCCCGTCTTTAAACCGTATTTCAAAATAAAACCATCTCGTCCGAATCTTTCTTATTCATCTCTTGTTGGTGAACCCTTGTATACTATGCCTGAACCCCGGGGAAAGGGAATGGCAAAATATAGTAAACCAACGGGGAAGAATATGAAAGATAAAAGGCAATCTAGTAATAAATCTCGATTTGGAAAAACATCGAATACAAGACCTTACTCAAAGACTTCAAAACCCACGGACAAATCGCCAAAGTAGTTGTAATATCAATCCAATGTCTGAAAAAAAGGCTGAACAGACGAGGAGATAAATGATATGGTTAGCGAAGAAGTACAATTGAATGTTCCATCGGATATATGTAGTGACTGTGGAAGTGTGATGTCCGTACGTGATTCCAATCGGGGAGAGTTAATTTGTTGTAATTGTGGGTTAGTGCTTATGGATCAAGTTATTGATCAAGGACCTGAATGGAGAGCGTTCGATGCTCAACAACGTGAACGTCGAACCAGAGTTGGTGCTCCTATGACAAATACGATTCATGATCATGGATTATCCACAATTATTGATTATAAAGATAAAGATTATTCAGGAAAGGATATTCCTGCTAAAGTTCGTCCTCGATTTCGACGAATGCGTGAGTGGCAGAGACGTATTCGAGTGAATGATGCAATAGAGAGGAATTTAGCTTTTGCTCTCGGTGAGTTAGAACGCATGGCTAGTTCACTATCTTTATCCAAATCCCTACGTGAAAGTGCATCGAAAATCTACAGAAAAGCAGTTGAAGAAGGACTAATTCGAGGAAGAAGTATTGAAGGCGTTGCCGCAGCTTGTTTATATGCTGCATGCAAGGAAGCAACTTTTAAAGAAATTGAAAAGCGTTCTCCTACAAAACGCTCAATTACTTTGAGTGAAATCGCGGAAAATGCTCGAGTAGACAAGAAAGAAATCGGTAGGAGTTACAGATTCATCAAATTCAAACTCGGTCTGCGAACTGAACCCATTAAGCCACGGGAATTTGTCACTCGTTTCGTAAGCGAATTAGAACTGACGCAAGAGGTGGAACTTTTAGCAAACAAGATAGTTTCAGCAGCAGAGCGTCGAGGGTGCACTAGTGGTAAAAATGCGCAAGGTGTAGCGGCCGCAGCGATCTATTTATCCAGCCGAATCTACAAGGAACACCGGACTCAGCGAGATATCGCCCGAATTAGCCAGGTCACGGAAGTAACTGTTCGAAATCACTTCAAAGAATTGACGAAAATCTTGAAGATCCCAATTGACGTTATCAAGAAAAAATAATTACTATTTTTTTTAATCAAATATTCCTATCAAATTCAACTATCTTCAGTAAATTTGCGTAATTTCTGCTACTTCCGATTTTTTATTAGAATTCTTCTAATAAATCAACTATATTTCATTTTGTCGACTCTATTTTTTTGTTGAGATATAGTGGATATTTTATCCCTCTGTCTAAAGATCCAATATCCAAATCACCTTAAAAAATTCTCAGAAGGAAGTTTTAGCAAAAATGGAGGAGAAACACAAAGAAGTTGTCATGAAAGTACTAAAAAAAATACTTGCTGTTAGCCCTGGAATTCGCTACACACTCATACTGGATAACTCGGGAATCACCTTAGCTAGTGTGACTAAATACCAGACAGAGGTAAATTTAGAAAGATTTGGAGCTATATCCGGAACAATTTACCACACAATTGAAGAACAAGGCTTTCTCATTGGATATGGCAGAATCAAATCCCAAATAACTGAATACGATCAAGGATTTATTTTTACTCAAGGACTTGGAGACAGTTATCTAGTCGTGGCTACGGACCTCATGGTGAATATGGGTATTGTAAGAGGCCTAATGAATAAATATTGTCCGCTTTTGCACAAAATTATGGCGTTAAGTTTCCAAAATGTGTCTGCAATTCCTGAAGATACGATTAAAATTTTTAAGGAGCAAAATATATTCTAATGAAAAAAATTGTAAGGGTAGGAGCATAGGATCAGCGGTCCTACCCACTAACCACTCATTTTCATTGCTAGGACGAATCCATTAGCTCTATGACGTTCTCCATGGAAGGACCATTACGACCCTACGCTAGGGCCTATCTCTGTCCACCGCTAATGCTGAACTCTATTCATCAGACGGAATCCTCGTAGAGCTCGCCCAATTGGTGATTTGGTGAAATAGGTTCTCAGAATTTCGCCTCACTTTTTGCTCGGTGTTATCATGAACTCAAACACGACCTCGATAGCAAGAGGCTAATCGTTCGTCATAGAAATCCCCATAACAATAAATGATTTGAACCATTTTTACTTTGTGATTAATCCGAGATGTTAGATTTAGGCGTTTTTCCCAAAATTATATTCATCATGTATTCAAGCTCGATTAAATTTGAAGGATATGATTTGCACAATGTGCCTACTTCAACCGGAAGAGCAGACATGTTAATTAGGGTAATAAAAAATACCCTATATCTTCCAGACGATTATAATTTTGAAATTGGATTTTTATTATTTCCAAATCCTCAATTTCTTTTAGAGGTACAGCAAAAACTTCAAGTCGACTCATTAAATGAAAAAGGGTTTTTGATCTCAGCGAAATCTAACTACTTCACTAAAAACCCATACACGATAGTTTCGGAACATGAATTACTCCAAGCTCTTTATAATTCGTTTGAACAGCTTACAAATCCCTCCAAAGAGTCATTGTTTGACAAATATATTCAGCTAAATTTCTATGAATGTATCTTTTCCTTCGTAGAACAAGGAATACCTGTCTATATCTTAAGCGAAGAAGGTACACCTTTAGAATATTTGAATCTTTTTCAAAATGCACAGCAGGATAGAGTATGCTTCGTTGTTGGGGATCAAATTGGGTTTTTGAATGTTGACCTAGAAGCACTTCCGAAAAGTGTGTTCCCGATATCCTTAGGAAAAACCTCGTTTTTAGGATCTACAACGATCACTTTGATAAAATGGATAATTTGGCACAAACAAAACAGCACACATAAACTATGATATTTTATTTAGACCATATCATATACAATATTCAATGGTACTCAACAGATATCGAAAATTTGCAGATAAAATTACTAAATCACAAGTAAGATTCTTAGTGCGAATCGGAATTCAACCGAATACCCTTTCATTTATAGGATTGGCATTCGCAATTTTTGCGGCGATTACCTTTGCGCTACCTGAGGTTTTTATTAATTCGATGATATGGTCATGGGTCCCACCGTTGCTTTATTTTCTTTCAGGTTATTTAGATCTAATTGATGGAAGTGTAGCCAGACACTCAGGAAACAGTTCTGCATTTGGAGGATTCTTAGATTCTACTCTAGATAGAATAGGAGATGCATTCGCCATTGTAGGATTAATGATTGGTAATATGTTATGGTTTGGTAATAAGGAAATAAATTATGGTATAGGGTTCATTACACTCACGTTCACTATTCTAATTAGCTATTCTCGTTCCCGTGCTGAAAATGAGGGTGTTATTATGAAAGGTATCGGATTGATGGAGCGTGGGGAACGGTTTTTTGCTCTATTAGGAGGTTTTATTATAGAAGCAATTTTAAGAGCAGTGGTCTCAGGATATAATCCTATTTTCTTTCCGATCTTCTTCTGTATCTACTCTGTTTTATGTATCTATACGGTTATTACCCGTATTATCCATAGTTACAAGTGGTTGACAGGAAAAGTGTCAATAAAGTATCTAAAAAAGCACAATATCTCTATGGAAGAATATAATAAAATAAAGGAAAAGGAATTATAATTTTCCTGCTTTCTTTCGATCTGCTGACGATCGAATTTTCACTGTGTGACTGTGTACAGCGCAACTCACGCAATACCATCTTGAAGATTGTCCATTAGGCATAATTGCGCCAGATTGGCGTAGTTCTTTCGCAATAACACCCTCCATTAACCGAGTTGGACGTGTAACCCGCTTCGCTTTCGAGCGTGGAACTAATCTGCCACATTTACTGCATTGAATTGAAGTATTATTTCCGGATTGACCTTTACCAGAATTCTTTCTTTTTTTAACCATTTCTTACAACTTTTCAAATTTACGTAATTGAGATAAGTTTCCATAGGATTAAAATTTTCGGAGAATAGATTTTATATGATGAACAAGAAAATTATGCTACCCATTGAGGGAACAGATGAAAAATATACTGTTCAACCAACAAAAATTATTTGCCTAGGATTGAATTATGCGGCACATGCTGCTGAAACGAATAGAGAGCCACCAAAACAACCGTTATTGTTCCCAAAAACTCCTAATGTACTTATTGGTCATGAATCCTCCATCATTTATCCAAAAATTTTGAAAGAAATTAATTTGGATCGCGTAGATTATGAAGGAGAACTTGCAGTAATTGTTGGGAGAGAAGGAAAGAATATTCAAAGAGAGAATTTTTCGGATTACGTACTTGGATATACTTGTTTTAATGATGTGACAGCCCGCGCATTACAACTACATGATCGGGGGAAGTCCTGGCCTTGGTTTAAATCTAAGAGTTTAGATACATTTGGAGCAATCGGACCTAAGCTAGTTCTGCATGAGGACATTGGTGATCCTAATGATTTACATCTTCAAACTCGTCAGAACAATAATATAGTTCAAGAAACGAATACTTCAGATATGATATTCAAGGTAGATTTCATTTTAGAATACATTTCCAAGTTCTTTACGTTATATCCGGGAGACATTGTTGCCACAGGAACACCTTCAGGTATTGGTCCTCTTGCTGTTGGAGATACAATTGAGGTAGAAATCCAAAAAATCGGTACGTTACGAAATAAAGTGCAAGCTGAATGAGTATAAATCATCCTCCAATTGTGATTCTGGATTTTGATGGTGTAATTCTTCCATCAACTGGTGCAAAATTAGCGATCTCTCAGGAAATCCAGAACAATCACTATCAATGGAATCAAAACGAACTCAATAAATTACAGCCAATTGACCTCATTCGAAGGGTTGAGAGAGTAGATACTGATAAGAATTGGAAAATGGGCTATCAAATTTATCAATCCTTTCAGGATATTTTACCAAAACCTATTGATCGTATCCGTTTCCTGCTAAATTTACAACGCTCTGTTCGTAACGCCGAGTTCAAATACGCCGAGTTTTTCCCTTATGTTATTCCTACACTTACAAAACTATCTCAATATGCAATTATCGGGATCTGTACTAATTCGGAACGAAAACGGATTATTCGTTGGTTAACTCGTTATTCCATTTCTCATCTGATAACAGCGTTTACTTCGAGAGATGATAGAAAACGATATGGAGTAAAACCAGATCCCAAGATTTTGCTCTACACGTTAATAAAAATCAAACACCAAAAGAAAATAAATTCTCGTTTGGATAAATCACGGATCTATTTCGTGGGGGATAATGTATCTGACATCTTGACAGCGAAGAATGCAGGCGTAAAAAGTGTTGCAGTTTTAAGCGGTCATTCCACAAAAGAAGAACTTTTAGAAGTATGTCCCGATTTTTTGATCCCCACAATAGAAGAAATCTTCTCAATTCCCGATCTTTCCCGGAATAGTTCATGATAATCCCACAATATTTTTCTTTAACGTCTTATTTTTGTACGAAATAAAGAATTCTAGTGAAAATTGTGTTTAGTTCTGATCAAATAGATAGTTTTGAAACTGAGGAAATTGCGAAAATTGTGAAGCGGATTAATCTCATCCAAATTAAAAACAAGCTGACGAAATTAGAAGATGAAGTAAATAAAAACCTTCAACCTTTTCTCTCTTCCGATAAAAACTCCATCGAAAGTAGAGAAGCTCTACAAGTATATATCACACTGATGGACGATTATCCCGAAGTATTGACACCCGATCTAATTGAACCTTTAAGTGGTTTACTTAGCTCAGATACTGATGAATCTCGTTTAGATGCATTAATTTTGTTGGGAACCATCCTATTAACAAAAGTTGAAAGAAATGAGCCAATTCATGGAGAATTGATTGATACACTCGCTAAAATGTTGGAGGATTCGGTTGTTGAGATTCGCAGCAATGCATTATTTTTCATTGAGGAACTCCCTGAAGAATACTTTCCCTATCTAGGATCAAAAATCAAAAGACTTGTGGAATTTTTGGATGAAACAGATCATTCATCTGTAATTGAGGCGGTATTACATATTTTGTCCAAATTATGGAAAAGTTCTCTAAGTATCATGTTGGATGTATTTAATTCATTGACAAAAATCTACAAGGATACCGGGCATCGGGAAAAAGAAGATAAAATCTTGCACTTTCTTGCATCTGGATTAAAAGAATTTGAGATTTATGTGAAAAACGAACGGAATATCCAAAAGAGAGATGTGATTGTATTTTTAAACAATAGATACCCCCTCATCAAGATTTATGATATTAATAAGATAGCCAAGGAAGAGAAAATGGACCCGAATGATGTCGAGAAAAATTTCCAAGAGATCCCTGGGGATGAAAGCATTTTCAGATTTTTCTACCAAGATAAGAAAAAATATTTTATCGAGATTGAGACAGAGCCCTTGGTAAAACTTCTATCCAAACAAGTGCGTATCGAAGACCTTCTTGTTATGTTGGGAACGGAAACATTAGATGCAATCTCGCTGCTCAATTTATTGGTCCGAAAGCTTGTGAAGGCAAAGTTAATACGGGGATACCTTTCAAAATCACATTTCTATTCATACGAATCCATAAAAGAATCTATGATGAATGATATTCGGCAAACAGGCGAGGTGAATTTAGATGAATACGCCAAGCATATAAATTACGACTTTGTGGTGCAAATAGCCGAAAATATCAACAAAGAAACCAAATTTAAGGGAATCTACTCCAAGAATAAAAGTTTCTTTATGACACTATCAAAAGTCATGAAAGAAATTGAAAGAAGCTGCGTGAAGGAAAGTATTTGCGATCTCTCTCCTTACAAAACAAGTTATCTCCCACAAGACTATGAACTGATTGAAAGTGATTGTAAAAAGAAATTCTTTACAGAACATCATGAAGAATTAAGATGGTTAACCAATATTGGATTTACTAGGTTATCTAGCAGATTTAAACAAGGGGAAACTGTAGGATATATCAATGTATCGAAAATTATTGAAGAAGAGCAAATTCCCGAATCCATTGTTTCCAGTATTTTTAATGAGTGGATTAAAAGCGTACCTGGAGTATGGGATAAAACACACCAAGTGTATTATCTGAATAAATATATAAAACAAAAGATTAAGCAACAGGGAACGAAATCTGGAAACCAAGACGCGTTTATTCAAGATCTCGCTAAAGAGCTGAACATTGAGAACGAATCCATCGTAACCAATTTGAATCATGAACGAGCCGAAATTATCAATCAAATTAAAACTAAACCTTCCATTGATTTGAATACATATTGTCGGGCATTAGGAATGAAAAGAGAGGAATTTCTTAATTTTGTAAATGATTTAGATGTCGAATACTTGGTGCAACAAAATCAGATGATTTTTGACCCAAAACAAATTGAACGAAGAAAGAAGGAGATCCAGCAAAAAATTGAGGATCTAGCTTACAAAAACCATGAATTATTTATTCCAGATCTCTCCCACCAACTGAATTTCAGCGAACATATGATATATGATATTATCGCAGACTTATGGGAAGATAAACAGATGGCCGGAACATTCATCAGTGACGATTTTTTCATTACTGATGCTGGAATTCGGGACAGAATTTTTTACAATAAGGATTTTGTAACCATGGAAATCTTATTCCCTGATGATGTAGTCGGTGAAGAATCCAAATCCTATATTATCACGATTCTCGAAAAACTAGTCGATTCAGGGAAACTCATTGGAGAATTTAACGCCGAAACGGGAGAATTTCGAGGAGAAGACGCGATTGCTGTAAAACAATATGATGATGATCGGCTAAATGCACAAGACATGTTAAATGATTATGTTAAGGTAATGCGTACGGTGTATCAGAAGGTCAAAGAAATCTATATGGAAAAATCAGAAATTCGACCCGGCGACATCAAAAGAAAGGATTTCTTAGTTAAAAAGCGCGTATTAGATGAAATACAGACTTGGGAAAAGGCTTTAAAACGTGCTATTAAGCAGGCAGAGGTATCCTTTGACTCCCTAGATGATGCAGGAGAAATGACTTTTGGTGATATGTTAGACGAAGAGGAAAAGCAGTCTACTGAAAAAATCGATGGGCAAGCTGTCTTAGCAGAATTCAATGAATGGAAACAAATCATCATGAATCTCGATGTAAATGTAGATGAGATCCCCGCGTACAAAAAGAGACTGAAAGATGACCCAGAAAATGAGGGTATCAAAGAGAAATTAGAAGGATTATATAATAAACTGCGTTTTAATGAAAATTTGTAGCTCTATTTTCTTTTTTCTATTTCCCATTCAAACGCTTTTTGAAATATGTCATACATATTTTGATCGTATAGGCACAAGATGATTTTCACTGGCGTATCACTATCAGGATCACTATATTTTTCAATATATTTGAAGCACGCTGACATCATAATTTCCGCACATTTTTTTGCCGGAAATCCATATACACCAGCAGAAATGGCAGGTAACGCAATAGATTTCAATTCATTTAACCGTATGAAATTCAAAGAATTCAGAACTGCATCTTCAAGTAATTCTTCTGCTTTATGAGGTTCGTACTGGTGGTAAATCGGTCCTACTGCGTGAAGTACAAAGGAGGCCAATAAACTACCTCCTCCTGTAATTACTGCTTCTCCTGTGTTTATAGGAGCTAATTTATTACACTCCATTTGAATTGAGGGACCACCCCGCTGTCGAATTGCTCCCGCAACCCCAGATCCGAGAATTAATTGAGTGTTTGCTGCATTTACAATCGCATCAACTCGTAGTCCAGTAATATCGCCTTTTGCTAATTCTATAGTAAATCGTCCAAGTTGGTGCTTCATCATGAGTAGAGTTCACCTTGATTCCTATAAAAAAATATCTATAGAGGAGTAGTTAATATCTTCGTGAAACTCGAGAATATGATTTGCATTTTGTCCGTGGTTGGACTGCCAAATACACCTATACTTGTGTTTTTAATATAAGTTTCTTTATACTTTCAAAATCGATATAGTGTGTGATTATGCAAATTAACAAAACGAAATGGGGTGTCGTAGATGGACGTGATGTTCATATTTTCACAATTTCTGCACCAAAATTCCGTGTAGAAATTAGTGATCTCGGAGCAACTCTCATATCCGTTCATGTACCTGATGGAGATGGAAAAGTTGAAAATGTCACGTACGGACATGGTAAACCCGAAAGCTACCTTACTTCTCCAGGATATTTTGGCGCATCAATAGGAAGAGTAGCAAATCGCATCGATCATGCACAATTTGAGTTAGAGGGGCAGACATACAAAGTCACTCCGAACCATAAAGTTGTCCATCAACTTCACGGAGGGAAGAAAGGATTCAGTCATAAAATTTGGTCTATAATCAAGGAAGAAACTGGTATATTTGATGAAGAGGCTCGTGTTTCCATGCAATATGTAAGCCAAGATGGAGAAGAGGGATATCCTGGGACGTTAACAGCAAAAATTATCTATCGAATTAACCCTATGGTGATTGAATGGGAATTCACAGCAAAGACAAATAAAACTACCATCCTTAATCTTACAAACCATGCGTATTGGAATATGAATGGGATTCATACGACTATACATAATCTTGAATTCACTTTAAATGCTCGAAAATATTCTGTGGTCAATAAAGATTTAATTCCAACAGGAGAAGAACCCCAATTTCCGTTGGATTTATCAAGTCCCACAACATTTGAAACAATCTTTAAAATATTTGGAGATTTAGATCATAATTTCTTTTTAGAAAAAGATAACCCAGTGACAGCTGTTCTCTATTCTCCGAAAACTAAACGAAGAATGCAAGTAGAAACAACAGAACCATGTATACAAGTGTATACGGGCAATTTTATGGAAGGAATCGATTCTTTTGGAACCCAGTGCAAGAAACATGGTGCAGTGTGTCTGGAAACACAAAAAGTTCCAAATGCAATCAATAGGAAAAAATACAGAGATTGGGTGATTCTAAAACCTGATGAAATCTACGCACATCGAACCAAACATACATTTACAGTTGAAAAATAAAAGAAAAGAGGGGTGAAATTCATGCTTCGCCTACATATTCAACTACTAGCTGATTATATTCCGCTTGACCTAAAATACTGAAAAATGCACCCCCAGATGCTCGTATATTGAAATGTTCATACGGAAAACTATATATGTATATTATCCCATTGCACATATGGTAACTAGTACCTGTGAGAGTTTCCGAAAACCAAAAACGTTCAATTCGCTCATCGTTCCTATATAAACTGCATGAATAGTTATTCCCAGGATTTATATTAGTGAAAAGACATTTTAGTGAAAACCGATACCACCCTTCTTCTATCAGATGTATCTTTGTATAGGTGTCAGTTAATTCGAAATATTCGCTACGATTACATTCAATTGCCAAGAGAGTGAGGTTAAAATCAGTTCCTGATCCAGAAAGCTGATTCCAAACGGCAACAAGATTATCTAGTGTCCCATCTATGCCATCTGTTCCGTCTTCTCCTGGTAGTCCTTGTGGACCTTGGACAGTGCTAAAGTTTTTATATGTATACAATCCAATACCCAGTCCCGATGCTCCAATCAATAAAGATATCACGGATAGAGCAACCATTCCTTTTCCATTCTTCATGGTAGAAAACCTCTTAATTTTTTGTAATACCATGAAGAAATTGAAAAATCGGATTGATAAGTCTTAGCATTACTCCTTTGGATGTAAAGTAATACTTTATGAATTTAGATCTGACTCCGGATAGCGAATCATTGCATATAACACATGCTTTTTATCCAATACCGTACTATCTACCACTTTAAATCCATGTTTCTCATAGAATTTGCGTGCACGTTCATTTGATACGTCACAATAAAGGGGCCAGTTTTCCTTATTTCGAAATTTCTGTTGAAGGAGAAAACTACCCATTCCGGTATTTTGAGTCTGTGGCTCTACTGCAATTTGGCTCAAATACCAATGTGGAAATGGGGCATGTTTTTTGTGCATTTTTCCAGTCAGTCGATTCATTTTCAAGAGTTTTAAAAGTAATACTAAATTTGTGTTTCGAATCATTTCCCCTATATCAGCTTTAATGAGATCTTTCAGATCAAAATTCGATGCAGTCGAAGGATACCAAACTGCTATACTTTTATGATCTTCGGTAGTATAAATCTCCCCTTTTAAGAAACCCAAGGTCACGAGGAATTTTTTATATGCATAAAGGAATTGTCTGCGTTCTTTTGCTTTTGGAATAAGAGCTTGGATCAAAGGATCCTCCTTCCACGCACTGGACACTAGCTTGCTGAAATGCTTAATGTTATGCTCATTTAGATGCTTTTGATGCAGTCTTTTGATCCTTAATTTCTGTAGTAATCGAATTTTAATAACGCCCCAATTGTTTGTTTGTTGCTGATACCAGCATTTACCTAGAGATATTTCTATAATAAAAACCATTCTTTGAACCAAATTTTTGGCAAATATTATTATAAAAATTACAATGAGTGTGAGATTCCAATCTCTATTAAGAATCGATACCAAGATCTCAATTTTACGTTATTAGGTATGGAATCCAATGAAAAAAAGAGAGAATCAGAATATATTGGTTTAGTCATGTCGCGTAAGGAATCCACTCACTAAAGAGAGCATCCCTCCAATTGCGATGATAAATGTTCCCCATCCGATTATCATGAAACTATATTCAAAAGTAAACGGAATAAAACCTGCTACTATGGGTTCAGCTGATAGAGTAGCAAAATACATTAAGTAGGGTGGTGTTAAATCCAACCATGCAAAAATTACCGAGAAGGATACGAAAAGTGGTAGAATCGAACCAAGTATTGCTGCTATCTTAGATTTCATCCCTAGCAACATAATGAAACCTGAAATCAAATAGAGTATGATAATAGGACCAACAATCCATCCAATCCATGCATCCGGACCTCCCGAAACAGCATAGATAAAAAGATCGTCTATCTGAAACATTCCACCAGCACCATAAACATACTGAAATGGACCTGCTGGGAATAATGTGAAGAAAAATGTGCCCTATATTGTTAATAGTCCTGCAACTAGTGCAATAATTTTACCTGCTTTTGCCATGTTGTTAACCTAATTTTTTTATTTAACAACAAATCATTCTTCTATCGACGATAGTTGTAATAAAGGTTAACAAAAAAAGGGAAAAAAGAAATTTTGAATTTTTAATCCTCACGGGTTAGGAATACACTTATTAATACTAACAATGATCCGAGAGCAATTATTAGTGTCCCCCAGCCCAATCCTCCTGGTGCTAATCCAGGATATTCGAACGTGAGTGGGAAAACATTTAGCACGACTGGTCCAGAACCAAGGAATAAGAAATAAATCCCATATGCACCAAGTACAGAAATTCCAAATGCCCCTAAAATGAACATTGTTGCTACTGCTAATGGAACTAAACAACCAAAGAAAGCTGCAATCCTTGATTTGATACCTAACAACATAAGTAATCCTGATAGTAAGAATATTATCATCACTATTGCTACGATCCATGCTTGCCATGCATCAGGTGCTCCTGAAGTAGCGTATTGAAATAGAGGTCCAATATTTATCCAGCCACCAGTTCCCCAGAGATAGGACACTCCAGGGAAGATTTCACTTAATGTGAACAAATACGTTCCTAAAATTGTTAGGACTGCACCAACGAGGGCGAGTATTTTACCTGCTTTTGCCATTTTATTTACCTTAAATTTTTTTAGTGATTTAGTAATAAATCATTCTTCTATCAACAACACGACTATTAAAGCTTAATTTTTGTATTATTGAAAAAAAAGGATAACTCAAAAGACCAGTTAAGTAAAATTATGTTAGATCTACCTACTAACATAGATTTTATATTCAAAGAGGATTGAAAAATGGTGATGAACGCAATAATATCTAAAAATGGGGATTCTTGGTCAGGAATTGTATTGAATCAAGGAAAATTATATTACACTACCTATGGTATGAAATCGAAAGAAGATATAATTTCCCACTTAAAGATAATTGCAAACGCTCCAATCGATGTGGAAGAAAGATCTCATCCAATTATTGATGTTATTAATGGAATTGCGAACGGAACAAACTTTGCTGTGCCGGATATTGATTTTGATTTTACAGGATTTACTGAAAAAGAAGTAAAGGTTCTAAAAACTCTATTGGAAGAGGTTCCCGCAGGGAAGACAATTTCCTATGGAAAATTGGCAGAAATTTCCGGATTTCCACGAGCTGCGCAGTTTGTAGGTAATGTTATGATGAGTAACCGATTCGGACCGATAATTCCATGTCATAGAGTAATAAAATCAGATGGTAAACTAGGTAAATTCGCTGGAAAATCAAATAATCCTCAAAAGAAGAAACTCTTGGATCAAGAAATGAAGAAAAAAGGTATTGAACGATATTTTAAATTTTAAAATACAAAAATATTCGAGCCTACCAGCCCATATCTGCAAGTACATTTAGTAAAAGATCAGGACTGTCGGTTATAATCCCATCTGCCCCGAGCTCAATTAACCTCCGCATATCATCTTCATCATTTACAGTCCAGAAGTTTACAGCCATGTTATGCCGATGAGCTTCTTTAACGAAATGACGCCTATCCATACGAATTGTGAGGGGACCGAGATCTTCATCCATCGGAACGTGCAAAGCAGCGTGCTCGGGGCGGTAAAACAATCCCACTTTGAATTTTTGCATCAAGACGAATTTCGTGGTTTCCCCTGTAGCCGTAGAGGTCATGATTGCATCATTTGAAAGTTCCCGAAATGCTGCATTTACATCATCACTGAATGAAGCTACAATAACTTTGCTCGTCATGTTGTAATCTTCAATGAGTTGCACCAATATCCCCGATGCTATTTCTCCATCAGCATCTCTATTTTTGATCTCTAACAAGTATAGCATATCGGATTGATTGATAAATAAATTCTCCAATTTTTCGGGTTTTGCATCAGGATGATCATCATAGGGATTGGTTCCATTAGGTAAACTAAATGAATCGGCAAAATCAAAATGCAATAATTCTGTATAATTATAATCCCTCACGGCTCCAGTTCCGTTCGAAGTACGATCTATAGTGAGATCATGGCTACAAATTAGAATATCATCCTTAGTTAGGGCTAGATCAATTTCCAGTACGTCAATATCGTAATCGATGACAATTTGCTCAAATGCTAAAATGGTACCTTCAGGATAGAGATCTTTTCCTCCTCGGTGTGCAATTACCATGGGACGCTCTCCTTCTTGTATTATCCATGGATTCACACCGGGAAATTTCGGACGGGGAATTAGGTTTATGGTTAAGTAGGAGGTGGCAATTACTAAAATCACAATTCCAAACACCTTCAAACCTTTTCTTGGTTTTTTCATAAAATCACTTCTTAATCTAATTTCAACACAAGTCATATGAATATCTTTAGTCTAAAAAAAGATTGAATACTTTTGTGAGAAAAAGGATGGTCCCTCCAGACGGATTTGCACCATCGACATCCCGGTTTCGGCGGCTGACATGCATTCATTTCAGATGATCATGCACGTGCACGGAGCTACAGCCGAGCACTTGTCGCGTATGAAGCTTCAAGCATCACGCTCTACGAACTGAGTTATGGAGGGTTTTTTTCTATAAACGCAAATATTCGTATACATCCAAAAATAAAAATTTTATTCAAACTTTGGATTCAACTCAAGTGCATTGCACATGTTAGTAAATATACTCAAAATCTAAGGCAATAATTTGATGTTATTCATATTTTTCCCAAAACTAGAGAAAGATCCGCGATACTATCTAGAATTGTAAATGTACGTTTTGTAAAATCAAGGAAATAGTAAAATTTGGAGAAAAAATCAACAATGAACTGTGAAAAATTTGGAGACTCCTTGAGATTTTATAGTTGTTCATCTTCTGAACCATATAACCTAAATTTTGACTCCATAGATCTACATAGTTCTTAAACGGTTTCTCTGAACATTCAGAATTTTATTTGTAAATAAGTATTACTAAGACAATGCTTAAATAGTGAATTAACCTTTACATCTCTGAGGGGAAATGTCTCGTAACAGCATAACAAGAAAAAAAAAAATTGCATTAGCTGTGCTTATATCAACGATGGTTTTACTATCAACGGGAATCGCTATCTTCTTTTATAATAACCATGTTTTCAGAGGTACAGTGACTTATGTCAATATTGATGGGGGTTTTTATGGAATTGTAGATAATAGGGATAACGGCTACGAACCGATAAATTTACCTGAAGAATTTAAAACAGAAGGATTAACAGTCTTTATAGTAGCACAAAAATGTCGAGATCTCGGTAGTTATCATATGTGGGGAGAAACCGTCAAGGTTCGGTTTATCAAAATTCTATGATAAAGTCCAATTAATAAACAAAACTAATTTTTTTTGACTATCAATGTGTTTTCATCTGCTAAATGTGCCTAAAAAGATTTTTAATTGGTTTTATTCTTTTAATGTTGAGTAACACCTTAAATCTTCCTATATAGTGGCTTTGGAAGTAATTTGTCATTAAATCATCTCAATCCTTTCTTAGATCCTTTAATTATTGATACTTTTAATAAATACCAAATTACCGTTCCAACTAGATACATTCTACACTGTATCCGTATAGGGAATTTGGTATCTGTATAAACTAATAGTAATTTGGTAATTTCCAAAAATAGTAATTAGAATCATAGGTTTATCTGTATGTCAGATTTGTTTTTATTACGCCCACCTAGTAAATATATTATCTCAATTATGTTTAGGATTTTCCCAAGACTAGAGAAAGATCCGCGATACTATCTAGAATTGTATCAGCATCCATTGAAATTGAAGATCGATAGGAAGCGCCTTTACCGGTCCTAACTAATATTGTACGCAAGCCTGCTTCTTTTCCACCATGCAAATCTGCATAAATATCGTCTCCGATTATGATGGTTTCAGAAGCGTTTGTTCCGAGTTTTTTCATAGCCATATCAAAAAATTCTACACTAGGTTTTCCGAATATTCGTGCCTCGACTTGAGCAGCGTATGCTAAAGTATGAACGAAACTACCTGTATCTAACAGATCGTTGCCATGATTATCGATAAAATAGCGGTTTCCTTGAGTTCCTAATATCTGTGCCCCGTTTACAATGTAGTGGAATGCTTTATCTAAGCGTTCTAGTCTCCAATCATCTCTAAAATCCCCAATTACTACGAAGGATGGTATTTCATCGCCGATTGGTTCCTGAAATTCTTGAAATTCTTTTTTAGTCTCTTTTGATAATAAAAAGTAGATTTTTTTGTCTTGATTACGTTTTAAAAATTCCTTCAATGCGATAATTGGGGAGAAAACTTCGTCTTTGAGTATATCAAAACCCATATTCACCAATTCGCGATGAATTGTTGTGGGGGTTCGAGAATCCGTATTGGTCGTAAATAGTATTTTCAATCCAAGATTCCGTAAATATGGCACTATTTTTATGGCCCCAGGAATCGGTTTATTCCCATACACAAGTGTCCCAGCTATATCAATAAGTATAGCTTTAATTGTTCCTACCCCCATGGTATTCGCCTAAATTTCAATAAGTTCTAGATTTTCTAAAGGATCTTCAGAATATAAATCCTTAAGCACAGAATCCAGTTCGCGTAAAATTGTCGTCCAAAAATCATCAAAATTGGAAGTGATTGAATTCGGAATTGAATCGCGTAATTGGGGGTCAAATGGGTAATTTTTTTCGGAAGTGGGAGTTGTTTCATCAATGTTAGAGTAATCTAAGAGTTGAACTAATTGATTTTCGTCTATAGACGCCAATCTTTTAAATCTCTCCAAGATTTCTTCTTGTGAAAAAGCAATTGCGGCTCGAAAGATCGGTATATGGGAACTTTCAATGTTCCTGAAAAAAGGAACAATACTTGAGTAATAGGAGAAAGGATAATTTCCTTCAACAATAGAAACATAGTCAATTAGTTTTCTTGGTTTTCCGGGTCTACTTTTTTGTTGTTTATTGCTAAGATAGGAAGCGATATTGGAATTCCAATCAAGTCGATGAGTAGCTTCAAACTTTTCAAATAGCGTTTTATGGTTCTCAATCAACCAAGATCCAAAAAGCAATTGGAATTTGCGATTTAAGAGATATTCCAAAGGAACATAGTCAAATCTTTCAGATAGATCCCTTAATCGTTTTTGAAAATGATGAGTACTAACCTTAAAATAATAAAATGACCGAATTGGAATATATTGTTTAAGGTTTTTCAAGATGGAATGAATTAATTCGTCTTTTGAGGGATTTTCAGAAAAAACAACAGGTATGATATGAACTCCTCTTTTCATCAGAAGCATTGCAGACACAAATTCAGAAAGATGCCCTCTGGACAACAATATTCCCCCTTCTGTTGATGATTCTATGGGATTACCTGACCATGGAGTATTTATACTTTCAGAATACACAAAGATATTCTTATCTCGTACATTTATATGAATCCACTTATCAGGTTGGCTCAAATCCACTTTAAGATGCAGAGAATCCCCAAGTTCTTTTATTATTCGAGCTCCCGCGGTTTTTGCGATATCATTACTAGAAAATGAATGTTCTCCTATGCGACGAGCTCTTACTCCAAATGTGTTTCCATCTGATAGACTGTCTCTAGCAAGTTTCAATGTAGTGTCTTGGATTACCTCAAAATCCCCTTGAACATATATCGCTGGACTTATCGAATGAACTCCAAGAACGGTTTTTATGCATGCAATTGCTTTTTTCATGTGCCCTTGCTCGGGATGAAGATACACAAATCCATGGTCCCGCCATATTCGAGTGAATTTCACGTTATCCCGGTTGCAATGAAACTTAACATTACGCATTAAGCTCCGCAACAATCGTTTTCTCACTTGCTGGGATTTTAACGCGATTTCCCCATAGCGAATCAAAAGGACATTAAATAAAGGAGACAGTTTCTTTTGCTCTGCACTCATGTAATTCACCGATATCTACATGGTTATTATTCGTGAGTAGAATAAAAAATAGATGGATTTAGATTAGAAAGGTAATATTTCTCTAGCCGTACTTGATTTTTGTTTACTTTGGCGGTTTTTTACTCCCGTTCTTCCTTGAGCTCTCGGGGGTAATACAGCTTTCTGTAGCTCTTTATCAATGAACCCTTCTATCTGACAAATAAAGCGATATTCATCTTGCAAAGCCATGGTGATTGCAGTACCTTTCTTACCCATTCGACTTGTTCGCCCAATTCTATGGACATATACTTCTGACCATTGAGGAACATCATAGTTAATGACATGAGATACATTAGGAATATCTAATCCACGCGCTGCTACATCTGTTGCAATTAAAAAATCTATTTCATGATTTTTGAATTTCTTTGTAACTTCTTCTCGTTTAGCTTGTGACAGATCTCCCGATAACATTTCGATTTTGAAAGAAAGACCTCGTTCTCCCTCCAATCTGCTTTTCAACCACATTGCAGTTTTTTTAGTATTTGTAAAAACCAATGTGTGTGTCATATCCTCTCGAAGTTTTCTAAGAACACGGACAAACGCATAGTATTTGTCTTTGAAATGTTTGACCAAATAGTAATACTGATTGGTATTTTCGACCGTAAGACTGTCTTTTGATACATTTATATCTGTATATTTTCCCTTTGTAAAGGTTTGACTTAGGACTTTTATTTCTTCAAGAATTGTAGCCGAGAATAGCATTAATTGAGGGGAGGTATTGATTTGATTCATGATGTACTGGATGTCGGGCATAAACCCCATATCGAGCATTCTATCTGCTTCATCCAAAACTACAAAACGTAAATTTTTAAATGTGATTTCCTTTCGTTCATATAAGTCAATTAAACGTCCGGGGGTTGCAACGATAATATTCACTCCTTTTTGGAGTTTGAGGATTTGGGGGTTGATTGATACACCACCATAAACCTGCAATATTTTGACATTTTTTAAATATTTAGAAGCTTGTTTCATTACTTGTGCAACTTGTTTGCACAGTTCCCGTGTTGGTACTAAAATCAAACATTCAGGAATATTTCCCTTCTCAATTTGATTGATGATTGGGATTGAGAATGCATAGGTCTTTCCGCTTCCTGTTTTCGCTTGTGCTATTATATTTTTACCCTCTAACGCAATAGGGATCGCTTGTTTTTGTATGCGTGTAGGTTCTGTTATTTTTATCTCTTCAAGTGCTTTTACGATTTCGCTCTTGAGATTCATTTCGTTAAATTTCATTGTTATATCAACGTATTATACCAGTAGTTTAGTTCAGAAAATTTGTCACCATTTTTACTGATGTTATCTCTTTTCAAAACATAGGTTGTTCGTATAAGTGGAATAAATATGCCCTACCAAAAAACATTTGTATTAGAATAAGATAAATCGTTAGACATAAAATCCTAGACATATTGATGTAGATATGCTCACCGATGTGCAAAAAGAGCGGTATGCACGACAGCTTCTGGAAATGTCCGAAGAACAACAATCTTCACTCCTATCAAAAAAAGTGGTGCAAGTCGGAATCGGAGGTTTAGGTTCTCCTCTCGCGTATTATCTCGTAGCTATGGGTATCGGAAAGTTGACTATTATCGAGTATGATGATATATCTCTTTCAAATCTTAACCGTCAAATCATGTATTCTACTTCTGAAATTGGATCTTTCAAGGGTAAGATTTCGAAGGATAAGTTGGAAGCTTTAAATTCCGATGTCGAAATTGAAGTTATTGAAGAAAAACTCACACAGAAAAACTACAAAAAAATAATTAGAGAAGCAGATTACTTAGTTGATGCTTCCGATAACGCTAAGACAAAATTTTTGGTAAATGATATTGGTCTAGATTTGAATATTCCATTCACAATAGCAGGAGTAAGAGAGATGGAAGGTCAAATCATGTCAGTTGTTCCCCATGAAACGGCTTGTTATCGGTGTGTATTTGGAAAAGTAAAACCAAAAGGATTAGTCAATAATCCCCCCGGGCCTTTAGGAATTTATGGGTTTACTGCAGGAGTATTAGGGGCAATGCAAGCAGCCGAAGTCATCAAGGGATTATTGAAAATGGATGGAAGATTATTGAATTCCATGTTAATGGTAGATCTTCTGTACATGCAATTCTTGAATGTTAAGGTCTCTAAAAACAATAATTGCATTTGTTAATCCCTTCTCAAAATTGGATACTTGTAGATTAAGAACGCGGGTTATAGACCTTATTTAAAGAACAAACCTAGAAAACATCAGTATTAGATGATAAACATCAAAAAATAGATTTAAATAAATTTCATGGATTTTTGATTTAAATATTCAATAAGATCTGAGAATTTTCAATTATCTCGTATAATTTAATTTTAAACCCTTTTTCCTACCAAAAAAACTAAAACGAAATCCTAAAAAACGATCCAGCTTATATTGATTCGATCAATGTGAAAATTTCAAGGAGAAAGAAAGCAGAGGCTCCTTATTGCCCTAATTGTCTAAGCTTGCTCGAACCGGCTGATAACCTAGGTGGTTGGTTATCTACAAAAACCTATCAATGCAGGTGTGGGTATCGAGGTTCTTTTTATGTGACTAAAGATGAAGAAATTGATGAAGATTCTTCTAATTCGAAATAAGGGTATTAGGCAAAATCATTAATATCCGTCTTGAGGTTAAAGGCATAAGATAACGGAACCGATGTTTCTAAACCTAAATTGATAATAAAAAATTACGAAAGGAAACGATGAAAGGATGAAAGAATTACTAAAACAATTAGAGGATATTAAATCCTTAAAAATACAGGGTGCTACCAATGTTGCAAAGAAAGGTATGGAATTTCTGCATAATTTCGCCCAAAGGCATCAAGATTTACCCCGAGATAAATTGTTAAAAGAGTTGTTGAAAGCAAAAGAATTGATTAAAAACGCCCGAGCCACAGAACCCGCCTTGAGAAACGGATTGCAATTTGTTCTCAACAAATTATTTACATTAAAAGATGAACCTAGTTGCGATATGGCCGATTGCGTAACGGAATATTCAAAGATCTACATTGAGACAATCAAAAATGCAAAGAAACGCATCATGGAAATCGGCTCAGAACGAATTCCAAAATCCCGAAAATTCAGTGTTCTGACACACTGTCATTCTTCCGTAGTTACTGGGATACTTCTCAAGGCTAATGAGCAAGGAAAAAATTTCCGAGTTTTCTGCACCGAGACAAGACCAAGATTTCAAGGATATCTTACTGCTAAAGAACTTCTTGCTGCTGGAATAAGAACTACGCTTGTGGTTGACAGTGCAATGCGTTGGGTTGTTAGAAACTACCCGATCGATATGATCTTGGTTGGGGCTGATGCAATTACATCAGAAGGGACGGTGCTCAACAAAATAGGTTCCCGATTATTAGCATTAGTCGCCCGGGAAATGCATGTTCCATTTTACGTTGCTACTCCTCTCTTAAAATATAACCCTGATTCGGTATTTGGAACTTTAGAACAGATAGAAATGAGAGATCATTTCGAAATTTGGCCAGAAAAACCTGAGAATCTTGAAATTCTCAACCCCGCATTTGAAACTGTATCGCGAAGGTATATTGATGGTTTGATAACAGAAGCAGGTATTTTCCCTGGAACCTTAGTATCCCGGGTATTTTATGAACAATATCCTGATCTTAAACCATTAGGTCAATATTAGGGGGATATTAAAAATGGTAGAAATTGATAATTGGGTTCTCTTTGAAGAGGCAGTAAAGATTCCGCTTGTATCATGTAATTTGTTTGAGGCATACGGATTAACAACTCCAGATATGTCAATAATGGATGAAAAATCCAGACTAAGATTTGGACCGTATTTTCCCGATAAGAATTTTGACTATTCTTACGAAAGAATCAAGCAGAATTACATAATTATGTATCTCTCAATCAACCCACGAAAGAAAACGGGGAATTTAGACTATGATTTTATTTGGTCCGCTTTAGATATTGCTGCAGAAGAGTCAACGGGAACATGGGATCCAGATTTGAAAACCATCATTCCAGAAGAAATGGATGACAATACTAAAGAGAACATGAAAATTCTTCAAGCAAAAGTTGTGGGGGTGAACATGAAAACTGGTGTTGCTGCAATTGCACTTCCAAAACAAGGATTCGAGTACGGAAATCTACCGCAGTTATTGAGTGTTGTTGAAGGAAATTACAATGGTATGACAAGTGCTGCGTATGGTGTAAGATTAGAAGATTTAGATGTGCCAGATGATTATGCCGATTCCTTTATGGGTCCACAAATCGGGAATGAAGGCCTTCGGAAGATTTTGGGAGACCATATATCAGTCGGAACAATTGTGAAACCTAAAACTGGATTATCGGTTGCAGATTGGGCAAAAACTGCTTATCGTTCCTTCCTTGCTGGTTTAGATGTGGTGAAAGATGATGAAAATCTGACAGACCAAGAGTATTGTAGATTTGAACCAAGAGTAAGAGCTGTATTGGAACATGTTAAACAGATTGAGAAGGATACGGGTAGAAAATTAGTCTATGTTCCAAATATTACTGCTGGAGATGTCGATACTTTAATGAAACGTGCAGACCTAATTAAAGGACTTGGTGGTAACTGTCTAATGATCGATATTTTAGCTGCGGGATTTTCGGCAGTTCAGACGATTCGGAAGAGATTTCCGAAGATGATTCTTCATGGACATCGTGCGGGTCATGGTGATCGAACCATATATCCTGAAATTGTTGTGAACGGGAAACATCTCGCATTAAGACACGGAATTTCCATGCGGGTATTAGCATTATTCTCAAGACTAGCAGGAATCGATCAACTTCACATAGGTGCCCCTCGTGGGAAGATGGAGAAAGGCAAGCTAGAACCGCTTGAAAATCTCGAACCCCTTTTTAGACCAATGGGCTCATTAAAGACGGTACGACCTATTTGCAGCGGAGGATTAAAAGCTACAGTGATGTGGGGGGTTTCACGAGATATGAATCCGGTGAGCGATGAATTCAATGAAAATATCGTATTTCAAGCAGGAGGAGGCACTCATGCTCATGATTTGGGAACGTTTGGAGGAGCAAAATCCATGGTACAAGCTCGAAATGCAATCCATGAAGGAAAAGAACCTATTGATATTATGGGAGAGTATTTTGAGACATTGCTAGCATTCCGGAAATGGGATAACAAAGTCTACGTGAAATGGTTAAAAACCTTGAAGAAAAACTCAAAAATCGTTGTAAGTCCAGACGAACGTCCTTATCCAAAGAACGGAAAGTACACCACTCCCGGACCAAAACCCGTTGATTTAATAACTGCAATAAAAGTGTATCCGCCTTTAACAGATGATTTGAAAACTCATCGACCCGATCTTTTAAACTAATTTTTATTTCATTTATTCCTATTTTTCATGATTAGAGTGAGTAAAAGACTTGACTTACTGCGATTAGGATACACATTTTCTGTGCTTGTACCGTGTTTATTAGCCATTTACTTGCATAATTTAATTTTATGGGATTATGTGGATATAATCTTTGGATTTTTCTTTTATGCAATTACCGGTAATACCTTAAATGATGTTCTCGATGCAGGTGACCCCGAGGAAATCGAAACCATCGAACGAATTAAAGGGTTTACTTGGAAAGAAATCCTATCAATTTCAATACTTTCTTTCATCTTTGGAAGTATGTTATTTATTCGGACAATTATTGAAAATTGGATAAACGGTGTTGTTCTATTCATAATTATCGTTTTAGTTGTCATATATTGCTTTCAGAAGCGTATTCCAATTGTAAACCAAATATTTTTGGGGGTCAGTCATGTGTTTCTACCTTATTTGATGATAAAGATCGATTCCGGACTCACCCCCATAATTGATCCTCGTGAATGGTTTCTCATGGTTACATTTTTTGCCTTTGCGTTCACCGGTCAAATTGTCCATGAAGCGGTGGATGGAGATGCTATAACCCTATTTTCATTAAAGACACAACAAATAATAGTGATTATTTCATCTATCGCTACTATAGGAGTAGGAATTGCTGCTATAGTAGTATTGCAGGACATTTATTTCATTCCATTTTGCCTTATTCCCATAGGATCGATTTATGTGTTCAGGAAAGCAGAACGTCCTAAACCAGGAGTAAAAGAAGTCGGAATCGTACTCGGGAACATCATATTGCTTTATTTCTTGGTCTTGATTGTAATAAAATTATACGCCAGTTGATTTTTAGAAAATAAATAATTTTTAGGTTTCTCGAGGATCTATGCAACTAAATATCTCGACCCTCATATTTTTAATCATGTTTAAGTATTAAACTAAATCAGCATATTACGTCTCATTACAAATAATGTGAAATAAAATGGATAAAAATAAAAAATATTTTTGGTTAATAATCGGCAATTTAGTGAGTATAATTGCAGTTATTGTGGTAAATGCACTAGCCGTTATTCTTCCATTAAATGGAAAAGACACAGGTGAACTTTCAGATAACATTCCGAACCTTTTTGTGCCAGCTGGGATAACTTTCTCTGTTTGGTCAGTGATTTATCTTTGGTTCATATTCTTCGCAGGTTTTAATATCTATACCCTAATCAAGAAGAAAGACGAAGACATTGAAGCTATCAATCGCGTAGGCATTTGGTTCATCTTATCTTCGGTTGGAAACTTCGTGTGGATTTTCCTATGGCACTGGGAATTAGTAAACGTCTCATTGTTCTTTATGTTATTAATCTTAGTATCTTTGATAATGGTATATATTCGATTGGGCATAGGGAAACGAGATGTATCCTGGACAGAAGGTCTTCTAGTCCATTTGACGATTAGTTTTTACATGGGATGGATCACCGTTGCCACAATTGCAAATATCGTAGCATCTTTAGTCACACAAAACTTAGTTCCATTTTTAACCAGTTTTGGAATATCTGAAGCAACATGGACAATTATTGTCATTGGAGCCGCAGCTGTAATTTCAATACTCAATGTGTTTACACGTAAGGATATTGGTTACAATTTAGTGATCATTTGGGCATTGAGTGGAATTATAATAAAACGCGCCAGTGTGCTCCCAGTTGAAACAGGAATCATAATTTCCACTGGAATAGCGATTGGAGCAATTTTGTTGTCCCTAATTATAAAATGGTCATATTATTATTTTAAAAAATAAACTTCTTTTTCTTTTTACCAATAGTATTTTACAACAGAATCTCTTATTAGTGTAGATTTTTCCGGATAATCTAAATTGTAGTGAAGTCCTCTACTCTCTTTTCTAGCTCGAACGCATTTTAGAATAAGGCGTGCTACGGTAATAAGATTCCGAAGTTCGATAAGGTCAGACGTTATCTTAAAATCCCAATAATACTGATCTATTTCATCATGGATAAGGTTTAACCGATCCCATGCACGCTTTAGCCATTTATCAGCTTTAACAATTCCTACATAATTCTGCATAACTCGTCGGATTTCTTCCCAATTCTGGGTAATCACAACTGCCTCCTTTGGATCAACTGCATGTCCTTCTTCCCAATCAGGAAACTCTAAATCGTTCTTCCCAAATTCTGCAACATGGGTCCCGACAAATTCACCACATTTATATCCACAAACTAATCCTTCGAGTAATGAATTACTTGCAAGGCGGTTCGCTCCATGGAAACCCGTGTAGGAACATTCCCCGATGGCGAATAGCCTTTTTACATTCGTTTCCCCATTTGTTTTCGCCAATACGCCACCACAAGAGTAATGACATGCCGGAACTACAGGAATTGGCTCTTTAGTGAAGTCAATTCCATATTTCAAGCAGTTTTCGTTAATTCCAGGAAATCTTTTCTTGAGATAATCCGCATCTTTGAAAGAAATATCTAATAATACGTAATCATTTCCCGTTCGTTTCAAAACATCATCGATTGCTCGTGATACAATATCTCTTGGGGCTAACTCCAATTGAGGATGATATTTTTCCATAAAACGATGACCCTCTTGATCGATAAGGTGTGCTCCTTCCCCCCTTAACGATTCAGAAATAAGCAAATTCTTTGCATAAGGATGGTATAGACAAGTTGGGTGGAATTGTACAAATTCCATATTAGAGATCGCCGCACCGATCCGATATGCCATAGCAATACCATCACCTGTTGCCACATCAGGATTACTAGTGTACATATACACTTTCCCAACGCCACCTGTCGCCAAGATAGTTGCTTTGGCAGAAATACTATATATGGTACTTGTCTCTTTATCTAAAACATACACTCCTCTGCATATGTTATCTTGACCAAATAGGTTAATTGCAATATTCTGTTCGCGTATTTCAATGTTAGAAAAGGAACGAACTTTCTTCAGTAGGATTTCAAAAACTGCTTTTCCTGTCAAATCTTTAACATGCAGCACCCTTCGTTGAGAATGTCCTCCTTCTTTGGTTAGATCGTACTCCCCGTCATCCATTTTATCGAACTGGATCCCCCATTTGATGAGATCCTTGATTCGTTTCGGACCATCTTTAATTATCTCGTCTACAATTTCTTCTTTGCACAATCCATCTCCGGCAATCATTGTATCCTTTTTATGTTGTTCAAAGGAATCTTCTTTGCTCCATACGCAAGAGATGCCACCAGCTGCATGATATGTATTGCATTCTGGAAGGGTTCGCTTCACAAGAATTACTACTTTCCCGTATTTCTGTAATTGTATCGCTACACGTAATCCGGCTATACCCGCACCGATTACTAAAAAGTCTGTTTTTACTTTCATTCTGTGATAAATCTCTGTCAATGGGATGAGTGTTGATATTGATCCTCATTAGTATTATAATTATTTTAATATTCGGAAGGGTACCTAATCTAAAGGGTTGACCATGTACGGAAAACAACTTCGGTTAGAAAGGATCAAACATCAAAAAACAAACACTTTTCTCTTTGTTACGATGGATCATGGCATTACTAATGGAGTACTTCCCGGATTAGAAGATATTGGGGGACTTATCAAGAAAGTGGGTAAGGGAGGAGCTGATGCCGTACTCCTTCATAAAGGAAATGCAAAGAACGTGATTTATTCGCAGAATGATGTGCTAAAATCCTTTGGACGGGAATTGGGATTAATTATTCATCTTAATGGAGCTCCTTCAATAGGTTCTGACCCGTATTTAAAAATTCCAGTTTGTACGGTTGATGAAGCAGTCCAATTTGGAGCCGATGCAGTATCCATTCATGTCAATATTGGGGATGTTGGAGACGAAGAGATGCTTGAATTCATGGGAGATATTAGTTCTGATTGTATTGATTGGGGTATTCCTTTGATTGCAATGATGTATCCCAGAGGTCCTGACGTTGATGAATTCGATACCGACGCAATATCTCATTGCGTACGGATAGGAGTGGAATTAGGAGCAGACATTATAAAAACGAACTATACTGGAGATATTGATTCATTTAAACAAATTTGTAAACAAACACCTATTCCGGTTGTTGTAGCGGGGGGTCAACATCAGAAAAATTTACATGATTATTATAAAACAGTGTCGGATATCATGAAATCAGGTGCAGCAGGGATGGCTGTAGGAAGAAACGTTTTTGGAACTAAAGATCCCACAATCGCTACATCTATTCTCAGTGAGCTTGTTCATAATAAAGCGTCAGTTGAGGATGTGTTACAAAAATACAAAATCCCAAAAACAATTTAGAGTGAAAAAATCTGTCTAAACAAAAAAATACTAAATTTACTCTTGGTTTAATCGAATTCTTGGAGAATTACCTATCAGTTGATGAAGAAACGGTGCTAGGGCTGTTTCTCATGTTTAAAACACACGCAGATATGAAGGTTTTTTTGAAAAATGAAAATTACTCAAAGAAATTCAGGATTGATTCTCAATACACTACAATCCCGGTACTTCATATATATGCACCTTCAAACATTTTGGAGGATCTCATTGCTGATGAATTCATTCAAAAAATTGACTATGACTATAGATGCTATCTATCGAACATTTCAATAGAAAAACCAACCACAAGATCTAAAGAAATTAGCTATAGAATATCTGCAAAAAATACCATAAGTAATACGATTCGGGTTGCATTAGCGGATTCTGGAATCGACCACAAATTAAAAAAACTTAAAAAATCTATTGTTTCTAAAATTAATATCACAACTGAGCCATGGGATGATTTAGCAGGTCATGGAACTTTAATGGCAAGTGTAATAGCTGACATTTTTCCTCATTGTCAATTAGTGGATGTGAAAATAACGTCCAGGTCGGGATTAGTATATGCATCGCATGTTCTTTCTGGCTTAGATCAGTTATTTACGATGCATATAGATATTTTGATGCTAGGAATATCATCTCCTATTCCTACTGATGGAAGTGACATTCTATCGACAATGTGTAAAAAATATGTAGAAAAAGGAGCACTGATTGTGATGCCCGCGGGTAACTTTGGTCCAGAACCTAATACAATAGGATTTACTTCGCAGGTTATGAAATCCTTTTGCATTGGATCGATGAATTCGAGAGAAAAAATATCCTTTTTCTCATCCAGAGCTACGGAAAAACCTGATTTTTATGTAGTAGGGGAAAATGTCACAACTACAAGCCTTATACAGGGGAGTTTAGGAAGACCTCATCCTACTCACTCGGACCTACGAGTAATATCTGGGACGTCTGTAGCAGCAGCAAAATTTACAGGATTATTAGCAAGGATAAAACAAGCTTATCCTGAATATGAGCATAAAGAATTGTACGATTACTTTATGCGATTAAGTTCTGATTCGAAATTTCTTTCTGATGGAAAATTTGAGTCATTCCGACCAAAAAATTCAACATTTAAAAGGACATTGTTAATTTCTTCACTAGTTACTTTAATTCTGGGTCTATTTGGAATTGGAAGTATATTTTTATTTAAATAAGATCTAAATCAGAATTCGGTTTTTTTATCAAATAGACCTAAATCATCCATTTTAAATAATTCTTCAAGTTTGCTTATGTCATCAACAATTTGCTCAGCGGACAGTTCCGAAACCTTTATTTCCTCAATTTCTTCTTGGTTTTTCTTGCGTTGCTTGTGAAGATCGTGTTCTTCTTTTAAATCAGTTTTGACATAATCAAAATAAGCTCTGAGAGCGAACTTCAAATCTTCATTATCTTTGATTTCATTCCATTGTTCCAAAGTCTTCAATGAACCTAAATTGAGGTCAATCCGGAACCAACTTATGGGATAGATGACATCTTTTCGAATGAGATCAAGTGCTTCATCCAAAGTATTAGTATTCATCCGGATTTCTGCTTTTTGTCTTAACGGTCTCATGGTTTCACTAATAACATAAAAATTTGCTGCGTCTTGAGCAGTGCAGACTATACCAGTGACATAGCCGATTAAAGGATTCATTCGCTCAATAATAGCATATAAATCCGTATCAGCTGGGTTTGTGTTCGAATAATGAAAGTACTGGTACCCATTTCCATTGAATTTTGAGTTAATATAACTATGTTCGGTAAAATCTTGGTCTAAAAGCATCGGAAATTTTAACTGATCTCTCACTCTCTTATGTTCTTCCATTAATTGTTGGACATATCCATAATCTAAATCCATACAGAGTGCATCCATGAACGAATTTGATTCGAAATCTCCAATTCCATAAAAAATCCATCCATTTGCACGAATTTTTGCGAATGCGTTTACTAGACGGGCGATTAGAGTCTTCGGATCAAATAAACCTGCATTATCCTCATGCTTCACGGTAAAATCTTGAATCTGATCGGAATATGCGGGATCTTCCCAGAACTTCCCCCATGAAAGTTCTGAGAAAATGTGTTCTACAATGTGTAAATAGTGATGTTTATCCATTGCAATAATGGAAAGTGCGCCTCCAATATCTACTCCTTCCTTATTTCCTTTTGCTAAAAGGACCGGGGGGGGATTATAGAATCGGATACTCATGTACACATACTCTCGAGGATTTTTAAAACATAAAATCTAGACTGGTTACGATATTGTATTATTCCCAATTTTCTGTATTAAGGTTAGGTTATTGTAATGTTCCTAATAAGAATATCAGTAAATAAGTAGTCTTGAGGATTTTTGAATGCCGACTACTAGTCGATTTTGAGAAAATCTTTTGTTCGAGACTCTTAATTCAGTAACTTCTTCTAGTTTCTTGCTTAAAACCAAAATTTTTTTCTTTTTTTCCGTTGAGACATTGGGATGCTCTCAAATCTCTCGTAAAACGGGAGTAGTTAGATGCACTTTTTTTTTAAAAAATCATAATAACATAAAAGTTAAGTTCAAAAAGTAATTTAGATACTTCAGTTAAGAGGTTACATGGATGAATGATTACGAAAATACTTCCCATAAAGCAATTGATCCTCGAGAACAGGATAAAATAGCTAAACCGACCTATTGGTATGATTGGGTCGTTTTTATTCTAATCGGTGGGTTCCTGGGAACTTTTAATGTATGGTTAAACTGGTATATGTATTTTTGCACCGGACCCGTGCCATGTGATCATCTACTTTGGCATTTCGGTGAACTTAGTGCGAATGATTCACGATTAGGCTATTGGGGATTCTTTATTGTTCCATTTTTATTTACTATCCCCGCGATTATTTTTTCAAATATGAAACGTGTCCGTGGATATGGGTTTGTGATAGGATATATGACCGGAGGATTCATCGGGATGATATGGAGCGTATACCTCGGAATTTATACCTCAATAGTTGCTGGTATCCTATTTCTGATCATGTATTTTATATTTTGGAAAATCTGGCGATCTTTCACAAAATTTACAATTGATGAAAAACCTAAATGAATACATATTTTGGACAGTCTTCAAAATAATATGTTGTAATACCAATCCTAAGGAGAATTAAAAAAAATAATTTTTTAAATATCCTATGGAGATTTTCATGATATCATGAGATATCCATGATAATAAGTAAGTGAGTAACAATGAGTTCCCAAGATTTCGAAAAAGATTACATTCATAAAATCGTTGTAATTGGCGATGCAAGCGTAGGAAAAACCAGCTTGATTAAGAAATATACGGCAGGATCCTTTAATACTGAATATATTAAGACAATTGGCGCTCAATTTTCCAGATACGTAAAAATTTTCGGAGAAAATAATGATATTCGAGTCAGATTACTCTTCTGGGACGTTGCTGGACAACAAGAATGGGATTTCATGCGACCGAAGTTTTACCATGGTGCACGCGGAGCAATTATTGTTTTCGATCTAACCCGAGAAGATACTATGAAGAATGTAATGACGTGGTATAATGAACTTCGTCGACATGTCGGAGTTATTCCAACAATCCTATTTGGAAATAAACGAGATCTATTACCTGAATCCTCTGCGTTCGATGATTCAAAAGTCGGAGCTGAAATAGAGCTGGATAAATTCTATAAATTTTACAAAACATCAGCAAAGACTGGAGAACACGTTCATGAAGCATTTGATACCATAATTTCCCATCTTGTAGACCTAGAAATCGAACGTTCCAAAGAAGATAAACCAACAAAAAACTCAACAAAAAAAATATAGAAATATTACATATATAGTGATTATAGCATTGTACCCAGTGATTCAGTTTTATTCGTCAAAATTTTGTGCACCATGTAAGCCAGTCGAAAGAATGCTTGCAAGAATAAATCTATCACTGTTTGGAAATCAACTTAAAATCCAAAAAATCGATATTTCCGAAGAAATGGAACTCGCCAAAAAGAATAATATTCTGAGTGTGCCTACAATCATAGTAGGACATAAACGTCTCTCACATATAATGGACGAGCAAGATATTGTGGATGCGATACTCCAAGGATTGATTTCATCTGTAAAACTGGAAGAATAAAGCAATCATCAAGGTGGTTAGAATGGACAGAAAATTAATGGAAGAAATGTTAACTAGGATGAAACTGCACTTATTGAAAGGGGAAGATATTGGAAATTTAAAGGTAGGTGCGTTATTTGCATTGGGTGAACAATTATCCGCTATATTCTACTATGTTGGACATGAGCTCGGTTCGAAAATTGAAATTGAGAACGGTCCAATTACCGAGATTGGGCAGATTATTGCAAAATTTATCGAAATTACACAACAATACCATCTGGGTGAAATTATTATAGATGAGCAGGATAATGGACACATTACTTTTCATCTTGCAGACTGTAATTCTTGTAAGGATTTGCCTGTAGCAACACCTTCAGATAATTCATTTTGTTCTTTCGAAGCAGGTGTATTCGCAGGAATAGTAGAACGAATGTCCAATAAAAGATGCTTTGCTCAAGAATTAGAATGTAGACTACAAGGAAGAGCATCTCATTGTCAATTTATGATTGTGATACCCACTGATTAAGAATATTTAAGTGATACACCGAGAAAAAAATACTCGAAAGAAAACGAAAAATTGAAGAAGATAAGAAAATGGAACACCCACCAAACATTGCACAAGACGAGGATGTTATTGCATTTTTACTCTTGTTGACATCTTCGGATCAAACGGAACAATTAATTGATGAATTTAAGGACATGCACGAAGTATTAGAAATTTATATACTCTATGGTGAATGGGACATTTTGTTGAAGATAAAATTAAAATCCCTTCCAGAATTGACCAGATTTGTTTTGCGGTTGAGAAAAATCGAAGGAGTGAACAAGACGAATACGCTCATTACAACCCATTATAATGCAAATGGAAGTCACTAAAAAATCAATAAATACATTATTACGATTAAAGTACATATTATAAATCACGAACCAAATAAATACTAAAAGTATAAAATTAAAGGTTTAAAATCAAAAAGGGTAAAAATTATGGCACAATTTAAGTTTAGGCTTACTGGGGTTCCACCTGATCAGGCCATCAAGATGATTGAGATAGATCCAGACAAACCAGTCGGGGAAATTAAAAAATCGGTCCAACAAGAATATAAATTGAATCCAATCCTTGCAATTCAATTCATTTATAAAGGCAAAGTTCTGCCCGATAACATCAAATTCAATAAGGTTGGAATTCATCCAAAGAAGGATATCATAACTGTTATGGCTACTCAAGCTGGCGGCTGTTAAATTAAACAGAAAACATTTTTCCATCATTTTCTATATTATTTATTTTTCTTCTAACCTATGTCTAGTCAATTTTCGACATCTCATTTTTGCTTCAATTCATATATCGGGATAATATCCAATTCATCGATAAGGGTAAAGTCCTCAGTGGCAATATTTTAAATATAATTTTATTATCGTCAACCTTATACCAGTAACTGCCCCAACTAATTCTTACAAAACAAAAAGGATGTTTTTAAACGATGTTTTTTACTCGGTATAAGGATTATTACAAGGAAGACGGAACTTTCGATTTGGAGGGGTACCGTCTCTCTCAGCAACGGGTAGTTGATGTAATTGGAGAGATCGTTCTGGGACTGTTATTTGCGGCGTTTCTTGCTTGGGGAATATATAATCTCTATTGGTTTTATAATGGTGTAAGGGAAAGATTCGATTGGATTGATACCCTGGGAACAACAGTTCAGACCTTAGGTCTTGTAGATTTACTTTATGAACATGCATGGCAAGTTATAGGGTTATTTATCGCCGTGTATGTTATAACCTTATTTATCAACTATCTCATTGTACGATTTTTCTCAAAATGGGCAGCATTTTTTATGTATGGAACTGCAATCCTCCAGATCATAATGTTTGGATTAGTCTTTTATTATTTAGGAACATTTGAGGGTTTGCAGTGGTGGGTAAGATATATTTTTCTCTTGCCTATTATCCTACAAATAGTCATAATGGTTGTTTGGCATAAAAAATTCGCTCTCGCAATTGAATACACAAAAATGAGTTGTTTAGTAGTATGGAAAGAGCGAAAATTACTCATACCACAGTTTGTTCAGACATTTCTGATCTACATCCTACTATTTTTCCATTTCATTGTTACAGTAAATACTTTTTTTGATATTGGCGATTACGTAGAAGGGACTGTGACATTCGTCGAATTTGGTGTTTCCTATGAGGTAAATGAAACCTATGTTTACATCGGTTATACTGTATTGTTCATGTTGCTTGCCTACATTGTCATTTACATCACGTTGACTATGAAAATAAATATGGTTCACCATTGGTATCGTGGCGGAAACTTAAGCTTCTGGCATGCATGGGGTATTGCGCGTCGAAGATGGTGGGCAGTTTTTATGTATTCCATGGCTTCCACTGTTATTCATTCTATAAAGTGGGTAAAGAAACTTCTGAAAGGTGAGGTAGATCCCAAGAATTTGTTTGAGGCAATGAAAACTTCATTTGATATGTTACCGGAAAATCCCATGGCTCTCGAACCTTTTGCCAAACAAAAAAGACAGGCAAAGAGAGAAGCCTCTAAAGGAAAATTGGGCAGAAAACGGGGAATTCGGTTTGGGTTGCGAGCTCGTTTACGATGGAGAAAGCAATTCCGGAAAGAAGTGCCATTATACAAACGAATTTGGTTAGCCTTAAATTACTTCACTTTGCCAGCAATTTCAATCGAAGATAAACCATTCTTCCTAGCTCTACCGCGCAGTTTACAAACTATTTTCCGAAATATCCCAGATTTATACATTAAAAACTCCAACGTGAACAAACTGTTTAAAATCACAAAATTCGCATCTATTGGAATGAGTGCAATGGTTGGAGGGGTAATCGGTTGGATTGTAGGATATATGGGAGATATCGGTTGGATACCGGACTTTGCTGCAAAAACGACATTAGTAATTGCATGTGCTCTTCTTTTCGGAGTCATAGGTGCAATGTCCTCACTGCTTGTGCTCAATGATCTCAACTTATCATATATAACACTCATGTACATCCACACAATTGATGACATCAACGGAAAAGAGGGTTATACTCGCTTCGAATTGGAACCTCATGAACATATACAAGCTCGAATAGAGGAAAAGATGATTAAACGAGATCGGCGACGTGGAAAGTGGGGTCTCAAACCAAAGTATAAAGAAAAATTAGACGCTTCCAAAGAATTGAGCGACTTCCAACCCGAACTCGAGTAATTGGTAAAATTAATATATATCTTTTTATATTTTCAATACTTTTATTCTAATTTTTGTAGATCCCTCAATGTTCTTATTACCCAAGTAATATGCATCAACCCAGGACCACCGTCCATTTTTAGGGCAGACATACTTGCTTCTAAGATTTCTTCCACACTTGCTCTTGCTTCCAGTGCTTTTTTGACGTAATAGATGACGCAAAATTCACATTTTTTTACGAGAGCTATTGCCAAGGAGATTAATCTCTTAGTTTTTGTTTCTAGAACACCCTCTTTATCAATTCTCATGAAACTCTGGTCAAAGCCTTTCATAATGTCTGGAAATTGATTCCGGAGTACCTTCATAGTGTCTGAAATTTCATTTAGCATTTCAGATGTTTTGTTGTGAGTTAGATCTACCATAATTGTAGAATCTACTAATTCCTTATGAATTCTTAGATCAATTGAGTAATAGGTTTCCCAAACTAAAGTGGAAAACCTTTAGAGATAAAGCCGGATTATAAAAACCGAGATAAATTAGATAACCACCCTGAAAATTTATACGTGTTTTGGGATCAAAAATACCATGACCGGATTCACAATGAAGATAAAGAAAAGTACGGAAATGGTAATCAGGAATCGAAAAATTATTTTCATTAAATCAATGAAAAATTAAAAATGAAATATGAATTATGTTTCTTTTTCTTCGAAAATATATTTTATTATATTTTACCGAGATCTTTCAGTGCATCTAAAACCCAACGGATATGCATCAAGCCTGGTCCACCGTCCATTTTCATAGCAACAATAGACGCTTCGAGTATTTCTTCCACAGTAGCGCCGCTTTCTAGAGCCCTGTTGACGTAATAAGGAACACAATAACTGCATTTTTTTACAATCGAGATAGCCAACGAAATTAGTTTCTTAGTTTTGGTATCTAAAGCTCCTGGTTTATCCACTCCTTGGAAGAAGGTCCCAAAAGCCTGCATTACTTCTGGAAACTTTTTTCCCAGAGTTTGCATAGTATCTTTAACTTCATTGAGTTTTTTTATAGTATCGTTATGTTCATGTTCTGACATTTTTCAACACCTTTGTTCACTAACGAATTAAGTCAAATAATCAATATAACTGTGTTCATATTGGGAAATTGCCTAGAAACGTTCCTAGTATAAATTAAAATAAAAAATGAGTTTGGAATTTACTTTGCAGAGAGTTCTTCGGTAATAATTTTCTCAATTTCTTGAATTTTATTATATAACTCAAGACCCTTTTCTGTAATATAGATTACCTTCTCATTGTCGTTATCTAGTCGATAGGCAATGAGTTTATATTTTAAAAGTTCATCTTTTACCCGGAAGAAGCTATTTAGATAAGATTCTCGGTCTTTAAGGTTTTGGAAGAATTCGCTTTGCTTGCAAGCCTTTCCCTTGTAATTGTTTAATACATCTAGAGTTTCATTAACTCCTTTTTTTCTGTACAGTTTAAAGAAATATGACAATTTTTTGCTAACCTCTTGTGTTTTATGTATACTCTATACTAATTTAGTAAATCCTCGTTTATTAATTCTACTCCAAAAGTGTAAATGTTTTGTTAGTAGTTGCTATTTTTTCTTATTTTTGAAACGTTTTTTTTTATTATTCATTTGCATAGTAGAAGTTTTTATTTTCCTAACTGCATTCATTACACGGGATCTACCGTCATGTCACATGAGTTAAACTTACGATCATTCAATTTGGTTATTTTTGACCTAGATGGAGTGATTATAGATATTGCAGATTGCCTGAAGAGTGCATTAATAGACGGAATTACAAAATATTCCTTAAAAGCAAACCCAGATGAAATTCTCGTAGATCTTGCAGGATTAATTGAAAAAATACAAGCCACTCCAATTCCTGAAACAATTTTGAACGCGAAAGAGCTGCTTGATGTCGAATACCTTAATTCTGCTGATATAACCGTGTTGAAAAAACTCCGAATTGCATCATATATTTACTCCCAGTTTAAAAAAAATAAAGATGAAAACGCAATACTTTATCCAAGAATTAAACAACTTCTTTCAATTCTAAACAAGAAGAAAAAACTAGCTATACTTACAAACAATCGGAAAAGTTCGGCTATTAAGTCATTGAACAAATTTGGATTAGACCAATTCTTTGAGGAAAAAAATGTCTACGGTTTTGATGAGACAGGTAAATTCAAACCAGAACCAGACGGTTTACTGAAGATCCTTAAAGATATGCGAGTAAAGGCTGATAAAGCAATATTTATTGGCGATATGCCCACGGATGTGATTGCGGGGAATCGTGCTGGTGTCAGAACAGTATGTGTTACCAGTGGCTTGTCCCAAAAGAACGATATAGAAAAAGAAAATCCCTATTTACTTCTTAAGGAAATACAAGATCTATTCCCAATATTAGGTCTTGATTAGTTATTTTTCGTTTTCTTGCAATATTAAAGATTTTTTAGGACTCCAGTTGACCGCTATTAATATATCCCGTGATTTTTCGTGGGTTGCAGCGATTTTATACCCGCTTTTCTCTGAGATTTGATGTGAAAACTGTTCGATTTCCGAATAATCCGGAAAATAATAACTTCCTGGTTCATTAGAAGCTAATCGGTCAGATATACCCATAGAAGCCCCTTCCAAGGTAAATCCTTTTATGTCTACGAAATTGGGTTTCACTCGTTTGATTGTATCGACGTATCCATCAATAAGATCATCACGGATATTTAGATGATTCACCGCAGTTATGCGTAAAACGGTTCGAGTTGATAAATCTGCAAGGAGATCGAGAGTAGTCTGAATGTTTTCCCAAGATCCCTTTACCTTTGGTCGATGTATTTTGCGATAATCTTCCTTGGTCGGAGGAGGAACGGTAACATAAAGTATGGACGGCAGACAACCTGTATCATCAAGCTGTCTTATCACATCAGGCGTTGTTCCATTTGTAACAATGAAAGTAGTAAATTTTTTCTTCCGAAAGGTATCCACAAGTTCACCAATGTAGGGATACAGGGTCGGTTCCCCATCCAATGATATTGCTGCATGATTTGGATGCAATGCACGATTATACGAGTTTTGTAGATCAGTTTCATTCGTAACCAATTGATCCATCAAATTTTCTACAGAAATTCCTTCTTCCAATAGATTTCTTGAATAATCAGAAAGATAATAGGAGGAGAGATCGTTCGTTTTCAAAATATCGCAATTTTTGAGAAGTAAAATAGCTTTGTCGACACCTCCTTTTGAGTAGGATGATATCCCCTGAATTATTGTGGGTACTGTAAATGGTGAGGATTGGTGCTGTTTGTGTAAAAAATTGAGAATTTCCAAACACACTTGATAATTTTGGAGAGATTTCTCCAATGGATAATGATGTTGGATAAGATTGACTTGATGTCTAATGAGTTCGTCTACTAGATGGTCTGGTTCATCAGGAGTAGCAGTAAATTCGGAACCTAAAGAATAGGACGTATCTCTCCAACAAAAAACGCAATTATGATTACAGAAGGGAAATGCCGGAGTGTTTTGAATACACTGTTCAGAATTAATCCCCCAATAACCTTTGTAACAATTCCGATTATTTCTACCGGTTTGAAGTTTTTGTTCTAACCAATAACAAGGCTTTATGGAAGAGTGTTTATTTTTTCCTACAACTCGATAGGAAGTTCTTACATAATTTTCAATTATGCTACGGGGTATTTTCATTCGTGTATAACCTGTTTATATATTTCGGGTAGAGCACCAACCATAACATTGATAGCGTTGTCAAGTATGAAATCAAATTTTGGGTGGATTTTATTTGTTTTCTGAAAATTCCATTGGGCAACATCGGGCAAATCAGATACGCCAAGAATGGAGATTGAAGGAATGTTGAATAAATTTCCTAATAAATAAACTGCAGAAGATTCCATATCTACCGATTTTACACCATATGATTTCCAAGTTTCCACAGCATCTTCAGTTTCACAAAACAATGCATCTACACTCCACAATTTTCCATATTTTATAGAAAAATCATATGAAAACTTAGACACACTGTCTTTTACCGTTTGCAACAGGGACGAATTCCCCTTTATACCCACATAATTATCTTGAAGTGATGGATACTGCATTTGATTTGATGCTTTTACTACTGGATAATAAGAAAGAGGTAAATTATCTAGTTCCTTTGAATGTTTTTGCAAGTAACTATGAGCAGTTCCATCAGTAAGAATAACCTCTTGAGGTATAATCACATCTGCAACATCTATATCTTCATCCATAGTCTTAAGTGCTCCACAATAATCCACACGTATTATTAATTTACAAGGGCTCCTCTTCAATCCCTCCATTATCATTGCCACATGTGGACTTCCCAAACCCGCCTGCAATACGGTAACTTTTAATCCTTTGATAGTTCCATTATGTAAATTTCCAATTATATGATGATTTTTCATTCGTTGGATAAGTTTTTTCAATGTGGAATGTCCCGTAGGCAAAATTACAATTGGATTTACATGGTTTAATCTTGTATTGAAGGCTAAATATGCGATTTTCTCATCAATTGACAGGAATTTTATACCAATATCAAGTGCTTTGGTTTTAATCGTTTTGAAGATTTTGGACATTACACTCAGTAGAGTAATGCATAAAAAGTAAATTTTACGTTCGGGTTAAGGGTGTTAAGTAAGATATTCTACAAAAGGGGGTATTTTAAAAAGTCTATTATATCGTTCTAACAAACCAGTATTTATTTGATAATACTTTCGACGTGAATCGGGTTTCTCGCCCTTTAGATCTGCATCTGAGGCATCAATTTCCATGAGCACGTTGTGTTCAATCAAGGTTTTGATATGATATTGAATAGCCCGATGATATACTCCAATTTTTTCTGCTAATTCCATGAGAGTCATATGCTTTTCAATAAAAGAACGCACAATTTCAGTTACAATGTCATTTTGGAACAATACAGCCAAATCATCGAACACATCGGGTAAATCCGCAGGAAAATAGTTGAGAGTCGACCCAATTTTTGAAGATCGAATTAATCCAAATGCTTCAAGAGTTGCCATATGTTTAATAAAGGGATTACGAGTAATGTGCAAAATTTCCTCGATTTTTTCATCTCGTGCGTGAATTCCGGGATATTTCTGAATGAAAGAAATAATTTCTTTCTTTATCGGGTTTTTTAGAATATCTGCCTTGGTTGTCCGTTGGTCCGTAATAATCCATTTTTTGGATTCCAGGCTTTGTATTGCCGAAAATATGGAATCTTTCTTATACCCCTTTTGGTTTTCAAACCGTGCAATCGCTTTGGAATAGATTTTATCCACCATGGGACTCATAAGTTCTACACGATCCAAGGTAATTTCAGCGGGGTATTTCTTTAATTTCAATATTTCTCTTGCTACACTTAGAACGTCTGTTTCAATCGGAGTCAATTCAGAAAGTAATTCATCCCTAAGTTGATCTATTCGAACTTTATAATCCGAATCTTCTTCTTGATCAAACGGAATTTCTTGGATAGTCTTGGCTACAGTATTAGAACTAGAATCTTGCTTTTCCTTCAGTTCTTTGGGGATTTCTCTCTGTGCCATGACTTCACTTTTCCGTTTAATGGTTTGCAGAGCATTCATTGACTATGCTCCAAAAACTCCACGAACTGGACCTGTTCTTTTGGATCCATAATTTCCAACTGTTTAATTATTGAGTCGGTTTCATTTTTCGGGAGTTTCATCTTCTTAACTCGTATTATAAGTTGTTCGGATAGTACTCGATTAACGTTGTCTAACTCATCGATATATTTTTGTTGCTGAGATTCCTTCAAATTCACAAATTCACGAATTACATCCCATTTTTGATCTTCTGGAATATCCAACCCCAATAATCGGTCACGCATATCTGCAGTCAAAACGGTGAAAACTCGATCCATGTAATCCTTTATATCCGCTTTCTCGTTGGTAGGAGGTTTTCCTGGAGGAGTTTCTGGTTTGTGCTTTTCAGACTGCTTTAGTGATGTAATTAACTGATTCCGCGCATGTTTGTCATCTACTCTCATTACTGGTATTTCTTGGAGTTTTTCTGATTCTTTTCGAGGAGGTGAAGGAACAGGTTCGTTTTGCTTGAATTCTGAATCGGTTGTCTTTTGAACTAAAGGGGTTGAAGTTGTGTCAATCAATGGGGATATCGATGGTTGAGATGGTAATTGCGGTTTTACGTACTTTATTGTCGGAAGTTTAAGTTTAATATCTCTATACATCTTGCGATATCCGAATAGTACAATTGAAATCAGCAACCCTAATATTCCAACTCCTGCATATATTAAGCTAAACGCACTAAATACGATATTCCTGACTAGAATTTCTTCCTGTATTTCCTGGTATGGCTTACTGCTGACTGCTTTCGTGAATTTAACTTTTAGATATATTGTATATGCAAACGCAATTCCAAAGAATACTGCATGATATACCAAGGTACCGATACCGCTGGCATCCAGAGTGAAATCTCTTACTTTTTTCAAGATGGGAATTATACTATATATCAAAAGGAATACAGTTCCAGGAACGAGAAATTCATTCATTACATTAATGGTGGATTCAGTGAAATTCGCACCCAGAATCTCTTGACTGAGTTCATCCCTTTTCCCTAAATCATATAATTCATTGGTACGAGTAAAAATCTGATAGAGGAGAATGAATATTCCTTCAAAAAGGATAAATGTTCCTAATCCATAAAATTGCAGACTGATTAATCCTAATAAGATAGCATCTATTCCAAGATTTTTATATGTGCCATTTCGAACGGGTTTTATGACTATTCGATAATTTAAAGCCCATAACATAATTATCATTCCAAATCTATAAGAATTCAATACAAGATTCATAATTCCTTGATAAATCTCAGAATTTAATCCAGATTGAATCGAGATAATTGATCCTGGAATTGTACCTCCTAGTATTAAAAGCCCGATAATGATAAT
>SDNX01000069.1 GCA_004524545.1 Promethearchaeota archaeon | reverse complement strand
CCAATCCTCCCCAATGCACATAGGGGGCTTTTTCCTGACTTGCGGTGACTTGAATTATGGAAACAACCGATAAATACAGAAAAAGTGGACTGATGAGTAAAAGGCTGAGTAGGATTTTACGAATAAACTTGCGTGAATTTTTCATTTCAATCTGCTTTATTATGTATTTTTCAATCGCTTTTCTTCAGTTATAGAGTCCAGTACGGGTTCTCCACACTTCCAGCATTTTTTTTCATACCACGAAAAAGTTACACCACAATTGGGACAAGTCCACCGTTCTTTTTGGTATTTTAACCACGCATCCAAACCTTGTTCCTTGAGGATGTTGATTTTTTCTTGAGCTACCTCGTGATGTGCTAAATGATATTTTTCCGATGCGACTATGTAAATTTCGCATGGATACTCATCACATTGAAAACACCATTCATGACCCTTTTCCTGTGCGCAAGGTCTTCTGGGGCATCCTTTACAGTTTTCGAATAGAACCTCGGACTTACATCCATGGCACTTCAGTTCAGTATCTTTAATGTTCCATTGTTCTGGTATGGTATCGTCACGATTTTGGGTAAATCCAAGCATCACGAAGCAGGAACCGCAATGAATTCCGCAATAACTATCGTAGCGAAATTCGGGTTCTTCACCTTTTTGTTCCATACCATTTATTCGCTTTTTCGACTCTTATTCTTTTCTTTAAGTGCTTGTATCCCATAGATAATCCCTTGGTAGCTTGCAAACGCAATTATAAGGTAGCCAAAGTATAACGGAATGGTAATTCTGTTCTCATAGTAATTTTCGAACATTTCTCCCAGAAATATAAATGGACTGAATATGTCATACCAAGGGTTTTCATAGCTAACCGACATATCTGGAGATCCAGCGGTATTATACACTATTGTAGTATTTCTTGCTCTTAATTCATCCATAATGCCTTCAGCAGTAAATGTAGTATTCATTAGAGTCCAAGCATTTACATTCATGGGAGAATGCATGTCGGTGCCAGTAATTGCCCCAAAACCTCCAGTATTATTAATCCATGGGTCGGAATCGTAATCGTAATCGTCTTCATTTACTATTTCAATATAATCGACACCCCATGCGAGAAGTTGCTGACGTGTCGGGTGATTTGGCATTCTTGGGAGAGACCATGGGATATGGTTAACTGTAACTACCGCTCCTTGGGAATGGGCTTCATCTATCGCTTCTTGAATTTGTGCATCGGATGGATTTACCGGAATCCTCATATTCCATTCAGTTAGACCCAGAAAATTCATGTGGAGACGCCCTGTGGTCCATTCCATACCTTGAATAATTATGAAATCAACCGCATATTTTGTTGCCATTTCTTGAAGATCTTCAGAGTTCCGCAGATTATTATGATCAGTAAGGACCATAGCATTAAAACCATGAGCGATATGCCATTTTATGTTTTGTTCAACAGTCAATATACCATCAGAATATTTTGTATGTGAATGTTGATCAAAAATAATTGAATAATTTTCTGCCTCTGGTACAACATAATCAAACTCGTCAAAACTGTCATCGTGATATTTAAATTCTCGCGGTCCAAACACCGATAGTAAGATTGACGGAACCATAACGATCATCACAATGAGCATGAAAATTCCAAAATCTTTTAAAATTTTTAACCAAACTCGTTTCATTTTACTACACCTTGAGATTCAGTTTAAAGTATGAAATACTGGGTGAAATATTGATTAAATATTTTCGCGTAATAACGAAAAAGAAAATTGCCGTTTATTAAAAGGAACTTAAAGTATCAAGAGTATTGTGGTTCTTTTGTCTTCGTTGTTGAAATCCAAATCTATTGCGTAATAGATCTGTACTTAATTCTTCAGAAAACGTTTCTTCAATTCATAATTTTCTGTACAATTCTCTGCTTTTTTTTGAACCACTCATTAATTTTATTAACATTCTCTTGATTTTTTGATAAGAGTTATATAGTTATTCGATCATTTAGATATCTTGGGTGAAATATCGGTATGAAAAGTGAAACGTTATGGTATAAGAAATTTAAAAAAGAATTTCTTAGGTTTTTATTATTAACTATTCTGATATTAACTGCTTATTCTGTCAAAAATGTGAACATAACACCAACAAATATTCCTCTTTCTGCTGAAGAATTCGAACCCGCTTTAGATTTCCAAATTATTTTCAATCAAACCGCCTATCTTCCAAATACAGATGCACATATCACATTACGATTTACTAATAATCAGAGTTCAATTCTAGACTCGGTAAATCTAACTGCGCAAATACCAGAGGAACTACAGCTGGTGTCAGGAGATTTGACGCTTGAAGATCAGACCATCGGGATAGGAAGTACGATTTCCAATTCGTTTATTTGCACTATCCCTGAATCCGCGAACAGTCTAGATTTGGTATTTTTGATTGATTCGAGTGGTTCCATGTCAGAAGAACTTAATGAAGTAAAAGAGGAAGTTCTGGATTTAGTAGATTCCCTCAATTTGCTGGTAGACACACTACGAATCGGATTTGTAATGTTTGGATCTACCAAATTTGATGAGAATCCTTACAATGATGCCAGAAATGCTTTGGACTTTACAAGTGATGGCTCGATAATCAGCGATTTCATTGCTCAATTTTCCCCAAGTGGTGGGTGGGAACCTTGGGGGGATGCTATTCATTATTTACAAGAATTATCTTGGGAATCTACAGCTCGATTAGCAATTCTGATTACTGATGAACCTTGTAATGGTGGAATTTATGTTGGTACGGGTTCTCATGATTACTATTTCGGGGATGAATTAAATCAGGTAGTTTCTCAAATTCATGAACTTGGAATTCAAATTTGTACTATGCAAGCCTATGGTGGAGGTTCTGAACTTGAAACTCAACTGATGGAAGTTGCTGAGTTGGGAGAAGGCACCTATGTAAAATTATCTTCATCTTCTGATGAATTAATTGAAGAAGCAATAATTCTCGCAGAGAATGCTATTCGGGAAGCCGGATTAAAAATCATTGGAGAAGTTCAACTAATCTTAGATAGCGAATTGATAACCCAAACCGTCACTAAATGGGTTCTCGTTGATAATCTACCTCCTAGTCTCGTCGGATCTGTTGTTCCTGTATTTGTTAATGATGGCGGAGGTGTTACTATGAAATATAAGGTTCTCTGTAATGTATTTGATGCATCTGGAGTTAGCTATGTGACAATGTTTTATCGAAATAATACAGGTCCATTTATCTCAACGCAAATGAATAAAACTGCCTACAATATGCACGAATTTCTATTTCCCGCATTAGAAAAAGATGTATTTGTGGAGTATTATTTCACTGCAAAAGACATTCTTAATAATTCAGCCACAACGGATATCATGAATTTTACGGCTGATTATTCGTTTCCAACATTAGATTACGGGACTATAACAGATTTAAGCCTTTCAACTGAAGAATTTATGATATATTTAATAAATGAAACAATTTCTGATGAAATTTTGCTGGGAATCAAGAGCACAGGGATATTAGAATTTAAATTATTTGATATTGATTCGAGTTTGTTGTTGGACAATGCTAGTTTGACCTCTCAAAGCTCCTTCCATTGCGTGGTTTTTCATGAAGATTTTGATGGTTATATACTATTACAAAACCCTTCTGAATTCAGTAGCACTGCTAGGATATTCCTTCAGGAAGTTTCATCTGTCGTTGATCTATCCAGTGATAATGAAAAATCCTTCCCAGAAATAATCGAGTACAACGTTCCCATCATCTACAAAGTAACTAATCTAAGATTGGATGAGGATTGGATTCACCTGTCAGTCGAAGCAGAAAATGAGTTTCAATTTTTAGATCTTTTATGCTTTAATTCAGGTACATTATTAGATTATAAGATATTTACAGTCATTTCTGTAGAATTTGAAAGTACTTCTACTGTTTATTTTGCTATACTTCCAACTGACTCTCGTATAGCATCAAGTTTTCCAGCAACAATTTCCATAGGTTATGGTTACCTTGATGATGAGGAATATTGGGGTCCAAATGTAGCAATTCCTGGATATGATATTTTCATGATATTAGGAATATTAGCGATTTCAGTAGGAGTAATGTATCGGAAACTCAAATCTAAAAAATAACTTTTTTCTTTATCAAACGTTTCTCGATTCGGTATTTTTTCTTTCTATCCAACGATTTTTCTGTAACAAATTTCCCGATCTTATTAACATTCATCTAAATATTTAATAAATCTTATTAAAGAAGGATGATTAATTTATTAAGTGGGTAAAAAATGGGAAAAATAATACGTGAAACGTTTTGGAAAAAACAACCGAAAGGCCTATTGATAGTGTTAATGGTGGTATTTACGCTAATTTTTAGTTTAATACTCCAAATTGAACTGCGAAACATGCCTTTCATTGTTTCTGGCGGTTCCTAGGGGAATAAGGCGAGAGTGAAAAACAAAAAGATAAGTGTTTTACATCCTATAGAACCTAAAATCTGTATTTAATATCTGCAACTGAAATCCCAAATCTGAAAAATTTCAAACTATTTTTTCTACCAAAATCGTAGATTCTAGTTCCCTTTCCCAAATGGAAATCAATTATTTATATAATGCTAATGAACTTGAAATTAGCACGAATCTTGGTTCCAAATGCAACAATACTAGAATGTCACATAATTATTAATATATTAATAGCGTACAGAAATTATACACCGACAAAATTCGGGGATATCGCAATAATTGGGGTATTGGGATGAAACTTGGAGATATCAAACCAAATTCGACTTTTGATGCATTTGCTCGCGTAATATCTATGGGGGAGGAAAAAACAGTTACTTCTAAAAAACGTCCGTTACGCGTCTGCGAATTTGTAATAGGAGACGACACTGCAATTCTGACATTATCTTTATTTAACGAACAAATTGCCTTTTTAGCAAAAGAAGTAGGTAATGTTATCGAGATAATTGATGGATGGGCTAAGACCTTTAACGGGAAAATTCAATTATCGTTAGGGTATGGTGGAAGTTGGGAACGAGAGAACGTTCCTGATTTCCCTACTATAGATGACATTCACCATGCAAATAAGATAACTATTGCAGACACTACTTTGTCGACCCCTTTTCAACCAAAACCAAAAGAACCAGTGAAAACATGGAAAATATCTGAGATACAGCCAGAATCAAATTTCTCTGCGGTTGTAAGGGTATTCTATGCTCATCCTGCAAAAACTATCGGTAAATTAAAAGTAAAAACCTTTATGGTAGGTGATGAAACTGGAATTATCCCTTTCACTACATTTAATCAAGATCGTTTGTTGTTCAACCAGCTTATGGGGGAAATTGTCCGATTAAAAAATTGTTGGGTAAAGATCTTTAATGGAATGATTGAAATTTCTAAAGGATATAAAGGAACTTGGAAAGTACAGCCACCCTCGAGTAGTTTCATCAGTAAAGAAGAGTTAATTGAAGAATACCAAAAAACTCAATTGGAAATTGCTGAAACCTTAGAACCAGGATTGGTTTATTATTCTTGCATCAAAGGGTCAAGATTTCAGCCTAGCGGTAAAACCATTCATAAGAAGACTGCAAAAACGAAATTAGAATTAGTTCCTGAACCAGAAAATCCCTATGATTCAAATGCTGTCGGAGTATACTGTAACGGAGTCCAAGTTGGATATATCCCGAGAACTCAAAATAAAGCAATTTTTAAAGCATTAATAGATGGAGGTCCTGAATTTGACTGTGCGCTGGGGGTATATACCCCACAAAATGAACGCTATACCTTACCATCTAGGTCAAAAGATCCTCTAATTACGATATCAACTCACGTACAAGAAATAGAATGGCGTCCTGTAATTTTATATCCAGAAGATTTCATTGTTGTTTGAGTAAAAGATTTCCACTTGTATACTTAGAACTTCCAGATTTTCTAATTGAGCAATCTCTGTAGGGATTTCTCGCAAATTATTATTAGCAACTCATCCATTCAGTTTTACATATTGCCTGGTATCTCATTTGGAAGAAATTTGATGAAACAGGGAATCTGATTATTAATCTCATTAATTTAAGCAAATAAAAAAAGGAAACAAGGATACGCGCTTGGAGTTACTCAGTAACCCAATCACGCTTTTTTATTTTTTTCTACGCTTCAATACGTTCAATGTTACAACAGATCCCAATGCAATAACTATTGAACTTCCAAGTCCAATCGAGATATATTCCCCCCAATTCCATTTACTTGGAGGAGGTTCAGGACATTCGGGGCAAGGTTCCTCCATGATATTTTGCACAAACGTATAATCAAGTCTATAAATTCGATTGTTAGGAAAACCGAATTCCCAGTCAAATACTAATTCCATTCTATTGCTATAATTGAATCCAAATGATGAATAGGATAAATTGAAAGGATCATAATCAAGACCTGTTAACATCACCCAATTTTGATGAATTTCTGTTTCATTGATCGGTCTATTAAATTCTTGAGTACTAGAATGGCCTGTACCAACACTTAATCCGTCATTTTCTTCCCAATTTACAAAGCTAATTGTGAAATCCAAAGTTGTGTTATCCCAAATAGCATCGTTCATTAATGCATTTATTGTTTTTGAACTCGTCCATTCCCCGTACGCGACATTTCTGGATATGTTTGGCCAAAAAACATGATGATCCGTAAAAATCGTAGTATTATCGGTCATAATCGTGTGAGTATAATGAAAATCATGGATATTGGGTACCAAAATCTGCTTTTCGTATGTATGGTATGTTATCTCTCGAAACCATTCGTAATAGTCTATACCTGCTCCGAATGGAGCATCATGACCCCATCCAAGCAAATCTAATTGTGAGTTACATGTATATGTGAGATTGATGTGAAAAAACCGTTTCTGTTCAAGTTCCATTTCAGTAGTATTGATAAATGTATAATAATAGCCAATATTCGCCCCATTAATCCATATTATAGAATAACGGGTCTGGTTTACGGTTTCATTAATAGCTGTTTCATGAGTTATTTCACAATATCCATCTATACTGATGTTATACGTAAAATCTCCATTAGTGTGATTTTCCTCATAGACAAAGAGTGTGTAATTCATTCTTAAAGAATTGAAATTATAATCGAGACTATGGTTGAAAAAAAGAGATGGTTCATCTATCTCATCCGAAATTGTAGAAAATTGTAGAGTTTCCATATTACAAGAATTATTGGATTCGTAATTCATTTCAAAATTAACAAAAGCTATTGATAAATTTAACAAAAATAAGTATACAAAAAAATTCATAATCCTTGTCTTAGTCATTTTTATCCCTCAATATACTGAATTAGAATATAGTTAAGCTGATATTAAAATGAATGCGATGGATTTTTTATCTACTGTTAATGCGTATAAAAATAACCTCCAAAGAGTTATTGAAGTTTCGATGAAAAAAGTTACTCCAGGCAATGACTAACCCATCAATTTCAGGATCACGAAATTTCACGGTGGAGTAACATATTCTTCTTTTTCGGGCATCATCTGTTGCTCTACCTTTTTTTGGGGAACTATGACATTTGAATACGTAACTTTTATATTTTCAGATTCATTCTATTATTTAACATAAAATGGAACGTTTACTTTCATAAACAGAGGGATACCATAAAATGAGTGATGACGCTTATATAAGGGGGAAAAGAATGGAACGAGAAAATAAAATCAAAGGTATTGATAGTCACCTGGAATTCGGCAAAGATTTTTTTTTAGAAATGTTGGGTACAATCTTTGCGGTTCTTATTGAATTAGGGCTAATAATCTTGTTTCGAAAATTCACGGGACTTGGAGTAAGTCAATCTTGGTTAATATTTGGGGGATTAGCAAGCCTCACCGTCTGTATTTTTGTGGGATTAGAGTATCGCAAACACCATATCTGATTACAAAAAATTTCCATTCGACAATATCTATTTTTTCTTTTATATAGAAATAAATTAAAATTTCTTTAGCATGCACAAAATTGCTTCCAAGTCAATTGAAAATGAAATTTCGGATCCATCACTTTTAAATTCCAAGTTTTTAGTAAAAGAAATGCTGTTGACATAAATACTCCATTAGAGTGGTGCTCTAACTAGAATTTAATAAGAAGAATCACCTATCATTTATCATGTCCGAACGATTCAATGAACGCTTTTCAACCCTTGGATACTTTTTCTTATTGTATGGTATTCTGAGTTTTTTTGGGTTCAATAATTATGCACCTTATTCGATTTTCTATATTAGATTTGAGGTGTTTTTCTTTATACCTTCATTCTCTTACTGGATTATTCTCGTAATGGTTACTCATGGACTTTTTCTCACTTTTATCCTCCGAATGAGAATGATCAGCAATGAAATGGATGATGAGGGTTTTTCGAAATTTTCAAAATTCCTCTTGATTGGAGGATCTTTAGTAATTACAGCGGTAGTAATTGAATTCGGATTTAGTCTCTTTCCTTTAGCATCCTTGGATAATTTCAAGATGACCGCTTGGATCGGAATAGTATATTCAGTCGTCTTATCTATTGGATGCCTTCTCCAAATTATCGCTTATTTACAAGTATATGCTTACGGTGAGAAGGGAGAAACCGAAATAGCTAAAATAATGAAGAAGCGTTTTGGAAAGGCTCCCCTCTTCATTGTAATCGGCAATGTAATCGCTATTATTTCTTATGTTTTAAGTATCGTAGGAGGGGTTTTTATAATAAGAGAACCATTCCAAAATCCGTTTCCTCCGATTTTTAACACGTTTGATTTTGCGTTATGGGCTCCCTTCCTTCAAATCGGCTGGGTAATTATCAATTCAATCGCTTATATTATAATTGGGTCAAATATTATCAATACATCTTCATTTGATAAAAAGAAATCTTATACAATAGCCAAACAAGAAAAAGTAAAAAAAATATCGCAATCTTGCCCCGTATGTCGTAATTCTATTTATGAAGGGCAAAAAACTTGCAGGAATTGTGGATATCGAATTATTTAATCTATATTTTCCCTTTTTTCATTGATTCATTACGCTATATAAGTCCCAAAGGAAATCATCGTAAAATTCCAAAATATCTTCGGGATCGGGAGTGATTATCACAAACATATATTCAATATTATAATGCATTCCTACAACTTTCCAGTCTGGAGTAATTCTAAACTTCTCACGGTATTTTTTACACAATTCATCTAGTTTTACAGCATTGGTTTCAGGTTCTCTTGGAAGAGAGAGAGTAAAGGTATATCGAACTAACTTATTTTTACGAACAAATATTGACGTTTCTCGAGAGGTTCCTTTTTTTTGTCCAATCAACCAATCTTGTATCATCTCAAATTCATTTCTTACTTGTGTAATCTCTTCAATTTCCGATTGTATATCTTGATATAGCTTATCTGATACCTCTCCTTCTGGTGCTGCTAATTGTTCTGCGAGAACTTTCAAACGCTCGATTTGCGACTTGTAATATTCTAAATCGACCGTATAGTTGATAATTTTCGATTTTAGACATTCAAGATTAGGAATTTGAGTCACATTATTGGTTTTATGGCGAATCCGGGTGTAATTTGATGAAATATCTGTCACAATTCCTTCCACTTCTTTAATTTTCACATAATCACCAACATCAAAAGGTCTTGTAAGGGTTATCCAAAAACCTGCTATCAGGTTATTTACTGTCTTGATACTAGCAAAAGCTATCGCTGTAGTGAAGATCCCTAAAATCAGCCATATAGAATCAGCCTCAAAATGTAAAAAAATAATGAGAAAAACGACTGAAATAATCGTTACTATGATGCGAATAATAAATCGCAATCCATTAAGCAGATCTGGAGTAATCTTGTAGAATTTGACATCTTTTTTTCGGATGAAATGATTTGTTAGGAAGTACACAACGATTATCACGATTTGTATGCAAAGATACAAGAACAATCCGAATTTGGGTATCTCGAGACCAAGGGATTCTAGTGGAAAATTTCCCCATATACTAGTTAACCATTGACCAAATATGTCATAGAGAGTTGGATCTGCCATTATTTATCAACCTCCTCTTTTGAGTACAATGCATTTGAGATATCTAGGAGAAATGAATCGTAGTTATGGATGATTATGAATGGAGAAAAACAATATATAACTATCTCAAATGTTGCTCGTGCTGATAAATCGATGAGCTTGTATTGAGGTTTATGTTCAAAAACCGGTTCATAGTTACTGCAGACGTCTTCTATTTTTTCTTTTACAACTTCTGGAGGAATATCCAGGTCTACTTCAAAATCAAATACAAACCGCGTGATTTCTTCTTCAAAAGCAAACTCGGTCAAATCATCTAATATTAAACGCAATTTATTCCAATCGATTTTGCCCTTTCTTGCTCCTTCGGGATTAATATGTTTTAATTTAACCTTTTCCGAACGTTTTAGGTGGATTTGCCTTTTTTCAATCTCACTCGGAACCTTAATTGTGTAATTCTTGATTTTCGAATCTAATATTGTCTTATTTGGGATTTTTACAATATTGCCGTCAATCTGTTGAATTATTGTATGGGACAGGTTTATCTCCATGACCATCCCTGAAACATCATCAATTTTTACAAAATCATGAATACCGAAAGGCCGTGCGGAAATTAAATATAATCCTGATACAATTTGGGCCATTACCTCACTAGACGCAAATCCGATGAAGATCCCCCCCACGGATGAAATGGAGATTAATGCGGATGAAGGTACCTCAAATAATGTGAATAATAAGAGGATAATCGCGATAAACCCGAGTATTCGTATTCCTACCCTTAATCCGTTAAGAACATTAGCGGATAATCTCTGAAGGCGCATGGAATGGTTAACGACATATACCAATATTCGAACAATTATCAAAAACGTAAACGTCAAACCTATGAAAATGAACACATTAGCAACATCGGATGCCATATGTAACGATTAGTGGAACATCCATTTAAATCCAAGTATTGAGAGTCTGATGTTGATACCATCCTTCTTCATTTATCTGCTGGGAAATAGGAAGTTTCAAATGCTTAATTATCATTTCTTTTTGTATGTTTTCGGAAGAAAAAGAGATGTGGAATAAATTTTTCGACATGTTCAAAAAGCATTTCAATGAAGAAGTCGGGCTGGTCCCTTCGGTTTACGAATCTGATGATATGGAAATTGATTTTATTGTAGGGGAAAATACCGGTGCCCTTTTTGGAGTGCAAGTTTTGCAATTTGTCCCTGATGGCGAGTTAGAGGAGGAAGAAGAGGAAGAAGACGATGACGATGAAGAAGACGATGACGATGAAGAAGACGATGACGATGAAGAAGATGAATCCTTAGGTTATGCCATAGAATATACATTCGTTAAAAATGAGAAGAAAATTGAGGATATCAAAGAAGAAAAACTACTTACATTGGAGTTTGAAATGGAATCCGAGGAAGAAGACAACGAACAAATTCAATTAGACTTCTATGGAACAGAAGAAGAATTTACCGATATAGCGGTGCATATTGATAAAGAATTTATCGGAGTTTATTCAGAACACGAGGATTTCGATTTTTAGGTCTCAAATTTATTTACTTATTTTATTAATAATCGGCACTTCCGTTAGAAAAAAAGAAAAAAGGAATAGAAATTCGTAATATTTGTGATTTCTCGATAAAGCCATCAAGATAATGAAAGCAATCGACCAAACATCATAGAAAAAACAATAAATTATGAATTGTATCGTTTTCCTGACAAATTTCCAAATTTCGGAACCTAGTCAAGTAGGTTTTCCGTTTTATTTTTTTAGGGTTGGTCATCACGTATCAATAAGGGTAAATACCAATAATTCCTGAAGATTGATATCTGAATTTTCGATTCTACAAATTAGGCTACTGACAAAAGATAACAGACGCCAGACAAGATACTCTAATAGGAAAATGCTATAATGACCCTTAGGATCGCTAGGAAGAGAATGATCACTCGCAGCACAATTCTAAAAATACTAATCTGGGGTTCATCCTGTTGCGTCTGATGGTTTTTTTTCTCATGATGGCGCATTATATAACAGGATGCACAAGATTCTTCATAATACTCATATTCTTCTTCTGAGATAGTTTTCTTGCATAATCTACAATACATTAATTTCTGAGATTAGGAGTGTGATTAAGGCAATGAAGTTAGTACATCAATAATTGATGTTTACTGTGTTATCTATGTGAAAACGATCTAATTTTGGAATGAAAGCATTGCTAGAAATATATAATAAATTGATTGACCATACTTTAATAAGAGGCAGAAAATGCAAATACGGAATCGAAATATTAGGATTGTTGTCTTTCTAATTGCAATTATTGTTAACATACCCCTATTTTGGTTCTCTTCATCTTTCATAAGATCCCAATATCATAATTTTGATTTCAAAGTTGCAATGGCTCCAGGACCTCAGACTATCGAACCTTTGAATGCAAGAGACTTGGATTCAATTAATACAATTAAGCAAGTCTGTGAGGGATTATATATGTGCAATTACTCTTCTTCTGAAATGGAACCTTTGCCTTGTCTTGCTTCAGTAATGGGTACGTGGGATGTAACTTTAACAAATTTAACAATTCCTTTAAAAACTGATATAACTTTCCATAATGGTGAGAAATTCAATGCATCTGCAGTGAAGTG
>SDNX01000010.1 GCA_004524545.1 Promethearchaeota archaeon | reverse complement strand
GTATTCAATACTCATAATTGGTCTAATTGCGGTGGTTACAATCGGTGTTATAATAAAAAAGAATCTAAGAAAAAAATAATTTTTAATTTCCTATTTTTTTAATATATTTCTAAGAACAGTATGTAAGATTCCGCCATTCTGATAGTACTCGACATCTACAAGGCTGTCCAATCGAACCAAAACTTTGAAATTGATGATCTTATCCCCTTTTTTTGCCTTAACATCAATTTCAGACAAGGGTTTCACAGTATCGATTCCGGAAATTGAGATAGTTTCTGTTCCATCCAACCCTAGGGATTGTGCACTTTCTCCTTTTCTGAATTCTAAAGGAAGGACACCCATACCAACTAAGTTACTTCGATGAATTCGTTCATATGATGTTGCAATTACAGCTTTAACTCCCAGTAACCAAGTACCTTTTGCAGCCCAATCACGAGATGAACCCATTCCGTAGTCATTTCCTGCTAATACAACTAATGGGGTCGCATTTTCAATATATTTCATTGCTGCAGTGTAGATTGGCATTTCCTCACCAGTTGGATGATATACCGTCCATCCTCCTTCTTTATTCACCAGTAAATTACGTATCCGAATATTTCCAAATGTTCCACGCATCATAACTTCATGATTTCCTCTTCTTGAACCAAAGGAATTGAAATCTTCGGGTTTTACACCATGTGAGATTAAGTAATCCGCTGCTGGCATATCTTTCGGAATTGCACCTGCAGGAGAAATATGGTCTGTCGTTACGCTATCTCCAACTAGTGCTAAAACTCGAGCATTATTTATATTTTGCAATGGAGGGGTCTCTGTGGGAAAATCTACAAAGAATGGGGGTTCTCGGATATACGTGGAATCTTCTTCCCATTGAAATACTTTATCAGTTGGTACTTGCAGATTATTCCAGAGATCATTTCCGGTGATGCTTCCGTATTCTTTTTTGTATAATTCGGGTGTAACATACTTAGTTTGTATTTCCTCAATTTCTTTGGTATCCGGCCAAATATCTTTTAAAAATACGGGACTTCCATCCAAAGATGTTCCTAAGGGTTCATTTTCTAAATCAATAGCCACAGTACCCGCAATAGAGAATGCAACCACCAAAGGAGGGGATGCCAAATAGTTTGTTCGAGCATAAGGACTAATTCTCCCCTCAAAATTCCGATTACCACTACAGACTGAAGCAGTTGCCAGGTTTCTCTCACGAATTTCCCTCACTATTTTTGGATCTAATGGACCGCTGTTTCCAATACAAGATGTGCATCCGAATCCAACTAAGTAAAAGCCTAATTGCTCTAAATAATTCATTAATCCGGAATCTTTCATATAATCTGCAACTACTCGGGAACCCGGAGCGAAAGATGTTTTTACAAAGGGTTGTACTTTCAAGCCTTTCTGGATGGCGTTCCGTGCTAATAATCCCGCACCTATCATCACAGAGGGATTTGAGGTGTTTGTGCAAGATGTAATTGCTCCAATTACAATTGACCCATTATCTAATGTGGTTCCATCCGAAATTTTATCCAACTCATCCGCTTTTTTCAGATAAGTTTTCATGGTTTCATGAAAAGCTATTTTCATGTCTTTCAGTTTAATTCGGTCTTGTGGTCGTTTTGGACCTGATAAACTAGGTTCAACTTCAGAAAGATCAAATTCCAAAATCTCACTGTAGTCGGGAGTGGGAGCTTCGTCCGTGTAAAACAGACCAACATGCTTTAAGTAAGTCTCAATGAATTCTACATATTTTGCATCTCGACCGCTAGATATAAGATATCTAAGTGTCTCTTCGGTCACAGGGAAAAAATTCATCGTCGAACCGCATTCTGGCGCCATATTGGCAATAGTAGCTCGATCAGGGAGGGATAGCTCTTTCAAGCCAGGTCCGTAGAATTCTACGAATTTATCAACCACACCTTGTTCACGGAGTTTTTGGGTAATAACTAGAACAATATCTGTTGCAGTTATTCCTTCTTTCGGTTTTCCAACCATTTTCACACCGATAACTTTGGGAATATTCATATAATAGGGTTGTCCGAGCATAACTGCTTCCGCTTCGATTCCACCTACACCCCAACCCGCGATACCTAAACAATCAATCATTGTGGTGTGTGAATCCGTCCCGACTAACGTATCTGGGAACGCTAATTCCTCACCATTAACCACTCGTTTGTGAACCACTTTTCCCAAATATTCCAAATTCACTTGATGGCAAATTCCTTGGCTGGGCGGGATGGCTCGAAAGTTTTCTAATTGCTCTTGAGCCCATTTCAAGAGCACATAGCGTTCTCGATTTCGCTCCATTTCCTTAGCTTCATTTTTCTCTAGGGCATCTTTGGAGTCCGCGAAATCCACTTGAATCGAGTGATCGATAATTAGATCGACTGGGTTCAAAGGATTAATATCCGCTGGGTTTTTTCCCGCGCGTTTCATAGCAGAACGCAAAGCTGCTAAATCTACTACAGCTGGGACTCCGGTAAAATCTTGAAGTAAAACTCGAGACGGTATATATGCAATTTCGGAAGGAGTATCGCTTTTACAGTCCCATTCACACATAGCCATCAAATGTTCTTTAGTGACTAATTTTCCATCCAGATTCCGAAGGATGTTTTCTAGTAACACTCGATGAGAATAGGGGAGCTTACTTATTTTTCCTAAACCTTGCTCCTCAAGTTTCTTAATGTTGAAAATTTTAACATTGCCCATGCTTGTGGGCAATTTCTCTATGGTTTTTGAGTGGATTGTATCCATTGTGTTCATTTTTTCTAGCGTCCCCCTATTTTTAAGTACTTCTTCTTCAACTCACCAACATACCGTAATCGAGGTCGACTGAGCTTATTATCAGCTAATTGTTCTATAGCTTGTGCGACCCACCCGACTGAACGAGCTGCTGCAAAGAGAGGTGTAAATAGCGGAGTGGGACTCCCCATGACATGCAATAACCCTGCAGAGTATAAATCTACATTAGGATAGATTTTTCCTTTTTTCTCTTTAATGATATAATTTGCTATCATATCCGTCATTTCGAATAAATTGTCAATCTTGTCTTTATGTTCCTCGTGTTCTCGATCAGGGATTTTATCAAGTACTCCTGCTTCTTCCTTCTCCCAAAGATCTTTCGAAAATTTTCTGAGGATTTTTGCTCTTGGATCCCAAGTTTTATAAACTCTATGACCCATTCCCATTATTTTTTCGTTGTTTTCGAGTTTCTTCTTAATGTAAGGTATTACATTATCTTTTGTTTTTATTTCTTCGAGAAGCATTTTTACCACACGTTCATTAGCTCCTCCATGTAATGGACCTCGTAATGTTCCAATTGCGCTGGTTACTCCTGAATAAATATCTGATAATGTAGATACAGTAACTCTACAAGAGAAAGTCGATGAATTGATTGAATGATCTGCATGACAAATAAGAATTTTATCAAATACATCCGCGAATTCTTTCGTGGGTTTGTTACCCGTCATCATATAGTAATAATTACCAGCATGGCTTAATTCTCCAGTGAGATCTGGTTCAACTATAGGTAAATTCTCTTGGATTCTATGAGAGAACGCTAAAATCGTTGGAATTTTAGCGATAATTCGTAATCCTTTTCTAATATTTGCTTCTTCGGAGTAATCGTAATCATCTGGATCATATAATGCTAGTGCAGAGACAGATGTTCTTAATAATTCAATGCGAGTAGTATTCCTAGGATAACTTTTTAAGATGGTTAATATAGGATCTGGGATATCTCGTTCACTGACGAGTATTTTACAAAATTCCTCATATTCAGTTTTTGTAGGTAAGAGCCCATGAATAAGAAGATAAGCTACTTCTTCAAAGGTTGAATTCTCCACCAACTCCTCTAATGAATATCCCCGATAGAATAATTTTCCATTCTCTCCATCGATTTTTGTAATTTTGCTTTCATCAACATAGACTCCCACAAGCCCTTTGAACGTCCTATTCATACATCGCAAGCAGAGCTCTGCTGATGGTTCTTCATAATCTTCTAAAACTACATTGGAATATTGCGTATCTTTTGGTAATTTTGACATTTCTTACACTCTCTATTCGTAGATTAGAAAAAACGTGAAGAAATTTAATCCTATTTTTTATAAATCATTATCATTTCAACGAGAATTGGTAGAAAAAGGCAAAAAAATGAATATATTGCGTATGAAAATTACGTTTCCATTACTTCGGAAGTAATTTCTTTCAGATTTTTGCAATTGGTCATTAACATTGCTTTTTTCAGAGTAATCATTAAATGTTCCATCTGAAGCTTTACACCCAATTTTCCTGCACCAACTGCAGCTCGGATTATATCCCGTCCGATAAGGACGCTTTCTGCCCCTAACGCAAGCATTTTAAGGACATCATAGCCCGTTCTCACTCCTCCGTCCACAATAATTTTGATTTTTCCTTTAACTGCATCAGCAATTTTAGGTAAGACATCTGCAGTTCCCGGAGTAAAATCAAGCACTCTCCCCCCATGATTAGAGACAACAATTGCTGCAGCACCAGCATTCATCGCAATTTGGGCGTCTTCAACTGTCATTACTCCTTTGATGATAACTGGGAGAGACGTTGCTTTGACTAAATCTCGTATATCTTCAGGACTTTTACGATACACAGGTTTACCATTCTTAGGCATTGCGACCGATCCGGCACCATCTATATCCACTCCAACTGCGATTGCACCAATTTCCTCTGCTTTTTTGTAGTATTGAATAATTTTTTCTTGTTCTATCGGTTTGCAAATTTTGACCCCAAATCCATTTGCATCATTTATTGCGTTAAGACCATGAGGTGTTTCTAACGAGTAGTTCCAACTATGGCCTCGCCACCCGATTGTACCAGCATCCTTGCAACCAAGAACAACCGCTTTACAAAACTCTTCTTCAGTTATCACCCCATCTCCACCGAAACTAGTGACTCCTGCAGTACTTGCTGCCATAATAGGCATTGAAAGTTCATTCCCAAAAAATGAATAAGATGTATCGGGTTCGAATGTTTCTCCTACCAAGCGCATTTTCAACTTGATTTTTTTCAATGCAAGAACATTGTTAGTAAAGGAGGCTCCGCTTCCTATACCTCCGATTCCAAGAGGTCCTCCATATGAATGTCTTTGACAAAGACGGCTTGGATCTCCATCACAGATCTTGTACACTCCACAAATTCCTTTCAATTTTACCTTCGCTTGATCACGAACATCTTCTAAAGTGAGCTTTTCATTTGACATTTGTTTTCATCCTACCATATTTTTCGGATCCAATAATTCATCTAAATTTCCTTTTATTTTGATTTTTTCCTCTAAAATAACTTCTTTAATTGTTTTTCCTTCACGATACGCTTTTTGTGCAATTTGGGCACATTTGTCATATCCAATAATGGGTGTTAATCTTGTGATTGTCATCAATAGTGAGTCTAATTGTGAATTGATGTGTTTTTCATTGACTTTTAGGTCACTCAAGCAATTTTCTGCAAAAGATGTGATCCCATTTGATAAGAGTTCAATTGACTCCAAAAGATTGTAAATCATTAAGGGTTTACAAACGTTCAAATCTAATATACTCCCATGAGCTTCTGCTTGAGTTATTGTTGCATCATTTCCAATTACTTGAATTGCGACTTGAATTAGCATTTCAGATTGTGTAGGGTTGATTTTTCCTGGCATGATTGATGAACCAGGCTCATTTTGAGGGAGTATTAGTTCTGATAATCCTGCTCGTGGACCACTACCCATCCATCGTATATCATTTGCCATTTTGAAGGCGGATAGAGCAATAGAACGTAATCGAGAACTTACTTGCACCAAGGTATTATGGGAAGCAATATCCTCAGCTTTTGTGGATTTTATTTTAAAAGCAACTTCCGTGATTTTAGTTAAATTCGCTACAACGAGACTCGCAAATTCGCCGTGAGTATTTAGACCTGTTCCCACAGCAGTACCACCGATTGGAATATATGATAAATCATTCAAAACACGCTTAATCTCTGCTTTAGCTCTTTGAAGTTGAGTCCTATATACATCAAATTCCATTACTAAGGGAATAGGAACTGCATCTTGAAGATGAGTGCGTCCAACTTTAATAATACCTTCAAATTCGCGTATTTTTTTTCCAAGAAAACTTGTAATTGTATCTAAAGCAGGAATGAGTTTCTCTTTCAGTAAATGTATCGTAGAAATATGCATAGCGCTTGGAATTACGTCGTTTGAAGATTGACCCATATTTATATGGTCATTAGGATGAACTGGGTACTTTTTTCCTAAGAGATGACCCAAAATTTCATTTGCACGATTAGCTAAAACTTCATTCATATTCATATTTGTTTGGGTTCCACTCCCTGATTGGAAAACATCAACAGGAAATTGATCAAGAAGTTTTTTTTCGAGTATAATCTCATCTATTGCTGCCAGAATTGCTTCATAATCTCCCTCTTTAATGAGTTTTAGTTCTCGATTTGCCTGTACGCATGCTTTTTTTAATTCCGCCAAGGAAAGAATAAAAACAGTAGGAAATCGCTTGCCGCTGATATTGAAGTTTTCGATTGCACGTTGCGTATTGGCCCCCCAATAAGCATCCACGGGTACTTTTACTTCTCCTAATACATCTTTTTCGGTACGAAATTCCATTATGAATCACTATCCAGTGGAATAGTATATTGCATTCAGCTCACGAAAAAATAAGGTTTTTGATTCTTTCTTATTATCCATCGTGTTCCATTTGTGTATAAGCCCAATAAGTTTATTAAAAAATAAAACCATCTATTTTTCCATTACATGAGGTGATATTATGTTTGATGAACGTCCTACTCAATGGATTCAACTTTTTGGCTCACTCCTGTCTGCTTTTTTTGCGTTTGTCATTTTTGGTTTCTTAGCTAAACGTAAGAGATTGAAAAAGAATGAGGATACGAAAACTTTACTGTATATGGAAATTGTGGCATTCTGCTTAGCTTTTGCAGCCTTAATCGATGGGGGTTTCTTGTTTACAAATGAATTATTTGGATTTGAATACGTAATCATAGAAGCTTATGAATTTGTGAATTTAGGTAGCTATCTTAGTTTTTCCCTAAATGCTTTAAGCAATTACTTCCTTTTGGCTTTTGCGAAGGAAATTTATGGAGAACAAATAAAAAAAGGACTTTATATTACTCTATCCATAATCCAACTTGCTGTAATCCCTATTTTACTTTTTGTGTATTTCTTAGGACCATTTCTCTTTGCAGAAATCCTGGCAGATGTGTCGCTCATTCCCTTCGTAGCACATATTATATGCTCTATTGTGATTTACATAGTATACTCGGTAAATGCATTTAAACTTCGAAAGGTTATGGGAAGAGCATCAGACCAAGATCCAATTATACACAAAGCTCTTGGAGATCTGGGTGTGACTGGGATTTTTATGTTACTAGCAGTTCTTTCATTTATAACCCATGAGGTATTTTTAATGACTGAAATTGCTCTTCTAAAAAATGAAGCAATATCCATAGCATTTGGATGGATTTTTGGAGCAATTGCTGCGTTCTTCATGTATAGTGGATATGTTAGTCCTGAATTAATGAAAAGACGCACATAAAGTTGAAAATTAAACGAAGAGAGTTACTTTCTCTCTTCCATTTTTTTTCGAATATCATTTATTGCAGTGCCGGGCATCACTCCACGAGGACAAACCCGATTGCAGACAAAATATTTCTCACATGCAAGGACTCCGTCATCCTTCAGTACTCTTTCTAATATTTCTTTTTCATGTTCATCTGAAATACGTGAATCCCGAAGGAATCTATCAGCTTTGGCAAGTTGCATGGGACCCAGATAATGTGGATTTGTAGCATTTACAGGGCACGCCCAACATAATCCGCACGCAATACAGTAAACTAATCGTTCAATTGCATTCATTTCTTCTGGACTTTGCTTACTTTCAGGAGCAACATCATTATAATCCCGTGTGAAGTATGGTTGCACTTCTACATAGAATTTCCAGAAATTATCCATATTTACAACTAAGTCTTTCAAAACGGGCATGTTAGGTAAAGGTTCTATCAAAATTTCATTCTCTTTATCCCAGTTTGGATGTTCTCCAAAGTGAAATTCAGGCAGACCAATAGGATTCCTTTTGGTCTTTACTGCAGAGATTTGAGTTTTACATGCTAAATCAGGGATTTTGTCTACAGTTATCCCGCAAGATCCACAAATTGCTCCCCTACAAGAATATCTGAATGCAAAGGTTGAATCAAAATGATCTTGGATATAAAACAACGCATCTAAAATAGTATATCCTGGTTTTAGTGGAACTTCATAGCCCTCATATCGAATAATCCCTTCTCCCGAATTACGATAGACCAAAAATTTCTGAGTTTCCTTCATCAGTATTTCCTCTCCTTTGTTTCAAAAATACCTAATTTCACGGGTTTAGTCTTGATTTCCATACCTTTTTCACCCGGATAGATCATTGTGTGAACTTGATACTCCTTATCATTCCTCGTAGGATAATCGGTTCTCCAATGTGCTCCTCTGCTTTCTTTCCTCCAAATCGCGCCTCTAACAGTGGCTTCTGCAATATCCATCATGTTTCGGAGTTCTAAAGCACGAATCAACCCCCAATTTAATTTTCTCTCTGTTGTGGGAATATTTATATCCTTGAAATCTAGTTGAAGACCTTCGATAATCTTCAAAGCTTTTTCCATATCGGGTTGATTGCGATAGACGGACAAGTATCTGTTCATAGTTTCACCCATCTTTTCTTTAATTTCATTAGGTTTTTTTCCAGTATTTGAGTTCCACTTATCTAATAACTCTTCAATAATGTAAAGAGCAGCCATTTCTGCCTTCTGGATACTATCTTCTGATGCTGAAATTGATTTCCCTTTTTTCAAGAGAGTTCGACCAATGTATCTTCCAAACACGGAAGTTTCTAAAAGTGAATTACCCCCTAAACGGTTCGCTCCATGAACAGATAAACATGAGCATTCTCCAATAGCAAATAGACCTGGTAACTCTGTTTCACCGTAATCTCCATTGTATTTTGTACCTATACCGCCCATACTGTAGTGTTGACCGGGCAGAATCGGGATAGGTTTTTCAATAGGGTCAACTCCTGCAAAATACATGCTAATTTCTCGTATTCCGGGTAATCTCTCCATGATGCGATTTTTTCCAAGATGAGTTAAATCCAAATGGACATACGCATCCTCAAACCCACGACCTTCTAAAATTTCCGTTTGGATAGACCGAGCTACAATGTCTCGTGGTGCGAGTTCCATTGCCTTAGGAGCATATTTCTGCATAAAACGCTCCCCTTTTGAATTGTAGAGCAGACCTCCTTCACCTCGAGCACCTTCAGAAATTAAAATGTTAGATCCGTATAGCGTCGTAGGATGAATTTGTACAAATTCCATATCTTGCATAGGAACACCCACACGATATGCAGCACCGTTTCCGTCACCTGTGTTAATAAGGGCATTCGTAGATTCCTTATATACTCGCCCGAATCCTCCAGTTGCTAAGATCACATTTGGAGCGCGGAATGATACAAATTCACCAGTTTTTATATCCAATGCGATCAATCCCGCGATCTGACCATCTGCTTTGAACAAATCTACAAGAAAATATTCGTTATAGAATTTCACCCCTTGTCTGACGCATTGTTCAAATAAGGTGTGTAGCAATGCATGTCCAGTGCGATCTCCTGCGTAACATGTGCGTGGAAAACCAGCACCTCCAAATGGTCTCTGCGCTATCAGACCAGATTCTAATCTAGAAAATGGAGTACCCATAGATTCAAATTCTACAACTATCCTAGGAGCTTCCTCCGTCATGTACATAACTACATCTTGATCAGCCAGATAATCGCTTCCGTAAACTGTATCGTAGGCATGAATTTTTGGGGTGTCCTCCTTACCATCAGGTCTATTTCCAAGCGCTGCATTAATTCCCCCTTGTGCAGCACCTGAATGGGATCGAACGGGATATACTTTACTAATTACACCCACATTCCATTCTCTGGATAATTCCAATCCAGCTCGGAGACCAGACAACCCAGCTCCAACTACTACTGCGTCAAATTTTTCTATTCGCATTTTTGCTTCCTTTATCGAAATGTATTTACTAATTTTTCTAATTTATTTTTATCTAAATCTCGTGCAAATAATGGACGAGAATCTGAATTATAAATTTGGATATTTTCCTCGTAGGTGGGTCTACTCGGATTTTTATAAATTACACCTAATGCTAATTTTCTCAAGTTTAGTGCTACTTTCATTGCTTCACTTTGATCAAGAGGATTATGAGAATCCTCTAAATAATAACTATTTTCTTTATACCATTTGAATGTGTTAACTTTATTGAAAGAAACACAGGGACTTAACATATCTATTAACGCATAACCTTTGTGCTGGATGGCTTGCTTTAGAATATTTTTTGTTTCTTCGATATCTCCCACAAATGCGCGAGCTACAAATGATGCATTAAGCGAAATTGCTACTGCAGGTGAATTGAATGGTTCATTGATAACACCAAATGTTTGGACTTTTGTTTTAAATCCTAACATACTCGTTGGTGAAGCCTGTCCTTTGGTGAGGCCGTACACTGAATTATTGCTTATGAGGTTAGTGATATTAGGATTATATCGAATAGTATGAAGAAAATGGTTACCCCCTTCGCTCAATGTGCATCCATCTCCCGAGATAGCTATTACTTCCAAATTAGGATTGGCTGCTTTAACGCCTAATGCCGTTGAAAGGTATCTACCATGTAAACCATTGTAAAAATTCGCTGTCATGAAGTGGGGAAACTTACCCGCTTGACCAATCCCGCTCACAATCACAATATCCTTTGGTTCGAATTTAAGCTCAGTTAAGGACTCTTTTACGATACGAAGTGCGCTGTAATTCCCGCAACCTGGACACCAATGGATCTTTACATCTTTATCAAAATTATCACTCATATTAATTCCCTCCATTAATTGCATCTGTTATCTGAGCGACTATATCCTCCACAGATAGTGTATACCCACTGTATTTGAGAATTTTTTTATCAATCTGTATATGGATCTCGTTTTCAATGAGGTTCGCAAACTGACCCGTAGGATTTTGTTCCACCATTATGTTAATTTTCGCTTTTTTTAAGTAATCCTTCGTTGATTCATGGATTGGATATACTTGACTGAAATGAAGGAATCCAATATCACTTCGGTTTATTTTATCTAATGCTTCCTTTATGATATAATATGTACTCCCCCAGCTAACAATCTGATATTTTATTTTATTCGCATCTCCAATGAATTCTGGTGGGATAGAAGCATCTTTTATTAGTTTCAGCTTTTTCAATCGCTTTTCCACAGACTTTTCTCGAATTTCGGGGTCTTCAGATATCATTCCCGCCTCTGTATGAGTGTGGGAATCCGCCGCAACCAAACCTTCGCCGTATCCAGGTATTCCTCTTGGAGATATTCCAGATTTTGTGAATTTAAATCGCTGATAATCCTTATCAGTTTTTACAATGAATTTTTCATTCTTTAAGGAATCAAGATTTAGAAAGGGTAAATTGTAATAGGAATCCACAAGGTATTGATCGGTCAAAATAAAAACAGGAACTTGATACTTTTGGGCAAGATCAAACGCTTTTTGAGTGAGATAGAACGAATCTTCAATACATCCCGGTGCAAATATGATTCTAGGGAAGAATCCTGCACCTGCATGGAGCACTAATCGTAAATCTTCTTGAGTTGTTCTAGTGGGCATCCCCGTCGCAGGACCAGGACGTTGCCCTACAACCACGACAATAGGTAATTCTAGCATTCCTGCAAGACTTATGGCTTCAGTCATTAGGGAGAACCCTCCACCAGATGTAGTTACGAGTGAGCGAGCTCCTGCATAGGATGCTCCCAATGCTTTATTTATAACACTAATCTCATCCTCACTCATGTCTACAATTAATCCAAACTTTGATGCTTGTTGTGCTAGAAAAGTTCCGATTCCAGTTGAAGGCGCCATAGGATAGAAGCATTCATATTGAACCCCACCCGCAATTGCACCTAAGGCTATCGACTCTGTACCGTCCAAGATTAAATCATTTTTTATCTCGGGATTCTTGTTCATATAAAATTTTTTGAGGATTTCATATTTGTCCTCAAGTTCTGCACCGATTTCATACCCCTTATTGATTGCACTCTTATTAGGTTGAATTACTTTGTCTCCTTTCTTAAGAAATGTGAATTCTATAAGATCATGCAAAATTTGTCTTTCAACTTTGAATATGGAGGAAATTACACCAAGTGCAATTATATTAGAATATAATATACTCCCGATTTCCTTCGCAAGTTCTGTAAACGGGACTTCTATTGAAATGAATGAAAGCAATAAATCCATACTTAGAAAAGCTTTTTCTCCAATTACTAAGGTGTTATTGGTCATTCTATGCTGTAGATGAGGAATTGCTTCATCACTTAATGGAATAAGAATATCAATTCTATCTTCGAATGCATGCACGGGTTGAGAAGATACTCTAATTGCTGTAGAATTAATTCCTCCCCGGACTCTACTCATATACTCGCGTGATGCGAACACATTCAATCCAGATCTCTTAAGTGCTTTTGTTAATAGTGATTCAACGGTGGCTATACCTTGACCTGCTTGACCACTGATTGCCAAATTTACAGATCTCGTCATTAACCAATTGTTGTTTCTCCCACTAATAAAACCATATTCCTATAATTTATTGAGATAATGATGATTAGGAAAAACTTTTAGAACCTTTGCGAAGACTTCAAACTATGCGATTGTTAGAGTATGAATCGAAGCAAGTTTTTCGAAAATACGGTCTCCCATTAGTAGCCAGTATTCTCATTGAAAAACCTGAAAATATCGATACAATGCTTGCACAATTTTCTTTTCCGGCAATAGTGAAGTCTCAAATTGCAATTGGAGGAAGAGGAAAAGCGGGATTGATAAAGATTGCACATTCTCGCGAAGAAGCAAAATCTCTTTGCACTGAGTTCTTTCAACGAGAAATTGCTGGTTTCAGAGTTAAAGCAATCTTAATTGAGAGTTTAGTAAATATCAAGCATGAATATTATGTGAGCGTTGCCTTGGATACATCCAGCAGACAGTTTTTTGTTATTGCAAGTGCAGAAGGTGGTGTGGAAATCGAAACTGTCGCAAAGAACACTCCTGAGAAAATCTTAAAGATTCCTTTTGACCTTAATCATGGACTCACTGATGATAAAGTCGACCAAGTTGTGAAATTTCTCAATTTACCAGAAAGCGAGTATGAAACTGCAAAAAAGTTTTTCCACACCTTATGGGATATTGCCCATATGTCAGAAGCAACGCTTGTGGAAGTAAATCCTCTTGTTTTAGCTGAAGAAGGCTTATTCGCAGTAGATGGGAAAATGATCTTGGATGAAGATGCCGATTTCCGCCAACCTGATACGAAAATATTGCAGCAGAAAAAACTATCCGAACTTGAAAAGATTGCTAAAGAAGCAGGATTTTCTTTTGTAGAATTGGATGGAGAAGTTGGAATTCTAGCAAACGGTGCAGGATTAACTCTTGCATTATTGGATGTGTTAACTGACCTAAATCTAAAACCTGCAAACTTCCTTGATGTGGGTGGAGGAGCGTCCAAAGAAAGAGTATTCAAAGCTTTAGAACTTTTGTTTAAAATGAACCCAAAAGGCGTTTTGATAAATATTTATGGCGGAATTACTCGATGTGATGTTGTAGCAGAAGCTGTTATTGAAGCGTTAAAAATTTTTGCTGAACATCCTCCTATGGTGATTCGATTGACCGGAACGAAAGAAAAAGAAGGTGTCGAACTACTCCATAACGCCGGAATGGATGCATATGCAGATGTGTTGGAAGCAGTAAATAAACTTAAAGAAATTTTGGAGGTTAAAAAGTAGTGTATATCAGTGAAAAATCCAAGGTAGTAGTTCAGGGAATAACAGGTGGACAAGGGTCTTTCCATGCAAAATTAATGAAAGAATATGGGACCAACATTGTAGCGGGTGTCACTCCTAAGAAAGGAGGACAAGAAGTACATGGAATCTCCGTCTTTAACACTGTTCAAGAAGCTAAGGATGCAACTAGTTGTGATACGAGCATTGTTTTCGTTCCTGCTCGGTTCGTGTATGGTGCCGTTCGCGAATCTATTAAGGCAAATATTCACTTGACATGTATCATAACGGAAAATGTACCTGTTTTTGACATGCTTCGGCTTGTAGAGTTAGCAAAGGAACACGATGTTCACCTTGTCGGTCCAAATTGTCCTGGAATGATGGTACCGGATAAGATCAAACTGGGAATTATGCCGGGTAATATGTGTCACTATGGAGGGGTTTCAGTGATTGCAAAATCCGGAACTTTGTCTTATGAGATTACAAAAGCTATAGGAAATGCAGGGATCGGAGTTCGAGCTTATGTGGGAATCGGGGGAGATCCCATTCGTGGAACCACTATGGTAGATGCTGCAAAGTATTACAACGAAGACCCCCAAACTAAAATAATAGTTTTAATTGGAGAAATCGGAGGATCTGAAGAGGAGGAAACCGCTGCATTCTTGAAAGCTTACGGGAAGAAACCCGTTGTAGCTTATATCGCAGGAAAAAGCGCTCCTGAAGGAAAAAGGATGGGTCATGCTGGTGCAATCATATCGGGTGATGTTGGAACTGCTATAGGGAAAATCAATGCGTTGAGAGAAGCAGGGGCACTCATCGGTGATACTCCATGGGATATTCCGAAGTTAATTCAAAAAATTCAACAAGATCAATAATATCTTAATTTTGTTTTTTATTCATTTTCGTCGGAGTCTGATATGCTAAAAACACTTCTACGATATATTTTCTTAGATTGTGGAACCTCTAAAATGAGGTCTCTTGGATATTACAATTATAAAAATGCAAAAGACATGAGTGAGGAATGTGTCACTTTTACACGGAAGCTTATGGGGTACATGAAAACTCAAGACTTTAAACCTGAGATCGGGTTTTTTTAATTGTTTCATTACTAGAACAAGATGATTATACAAGCCCTTTATTACAAGGAGAAGTATTACGTAGCTCAGAATTGTGGAAAACTCAAAATTCGTTAGAATATCGCATAACTGCAAAGACTGAACTAATTTACAAGAGGATTGTTAAATTCTGGATTGTCGGAGTTAATATTTTGGCTTTTTTTTACACTCTTCTGAGCTATACCGAAGAATTGTTTGCAAAAGAGCAAATCCTTCAAGGAATTCGAATGGCGGAACAAGATTTGAATATGCCAGATAAGTTAGAAGTTGAGTAGAAAAATCTCACATATTATATGAAATAATCTCTTTTACGGGCATTTCCGCCAGCTTTTTCCAAATTTTGGGCTTATTTTTGATTCGTTCATAGAAAAAAGTGGGATTAGGTTCCCAATACGACACTGCAGATAGATTTAAGTTAGATAATCCATTGATTTTCACATTACTCCAGTGAGCTTAGAGTGTAAAAAATGGCCAGTAAATCGATTTATGAAGCTGCAGCGAAAAAAATAATTGCTTCAGAGCTTCCGAAATATTACCCTGAATGGAAATATCACAATAAGTTAGTCGTTATAGATTGCGATACTGATATTGATAAAATCATTGAGGAGAACTCCTGGGTAAAAGAAGAAAAGGTAGTGGCTAAACCAGATCAACTATTTGGAAAACGTGGTAAGGCAAACCTTATTTTACTCGACGCAGGTTGCGATGAAATGAAAGAGTTTTGCATTGAGAAACTCGATAATTTTTGTGAAATCGGGAACCTGAAGGGCAAACTCGAACGAATGTTAGTCGAACCTTTTATTCCTCATGAAAAGGAATATTATGTTTCTTTTACTACCGATCGAGATGGGGACACAATCCATTTCTCCTTAGAAGGGGGAATTTTCATTGAGGAGAATTGGGATAAAGTAACTCACATAGAAATTCCTTTCGGAACCGATATTGCCTCCTTTAATTTAAAAGTAAACCTTCCTAAACTTGGTAAAATTGGAGATATCATAGTTCCATTTATTAAAGGTCTCTATCAAGTATTTGTGGAACAAGATTTCACTTTTCTGGAATTAAATCCATTTGCGATAACTGAAGATAACCAAATCGTTCCTTTAGATGTGAAAGCCAGATTAGATGACACAGCAGCCTTCCTTCATGCTGATACATGGGGCAAAGAAATCGAATTTCCAGCTGGATTCGGTCAAGAATTTACTGACGAAGAAGAAATGATCCAAAAATTAGACGAGAAAACAGGTGCTTCTTTGAAACTACGCATACTAAATCCAAAGGGGCGAATCTGGACCATGGTTGCTGGTGGTGGAGCATCTGTGATATATACCGACACCGTTGCAGACCTTGGTTATGGTGCTGAATTGGGCAATTATGGTGAATATTCAGGTAACCCAACAATGGAACACACAGAGATTTATGCTCAAACATTGATCGATTTGATGTGTAAATATCCTGCCCAAAAAGGAAAGTACAAATATTTGCTTATTGGAGGAGGTATCGCTAATTTCACAGATGTTAGAGCTACTTTTATTGGAATAACCAATGCAATCACTAAGTCGGCTGAAAAACTTAAAAAAGCAAATGTGAAAATTTATGTGCGACGAGGTGGTCCAAATGAAAAAGCGGGACTTGATCTTATGCGTGAAATTGGAATCAAAACTGGCGTCCCGATAAAAGTCTTTGATAGGTACTCACACATGACTCACATAGTTTCCCTAATTCAAAAAGAGGAGGGTAAAAAATGAAAGACTACGAATTATTTGATAGACAGACTCAGGCAATAATTTACGGACTACAGGCAGCTGCAGTTCAAAGAATGTTGGATTTTGATTTTATTTCAAAACGAGATACTCCAAGTGTTGCTGCAATTATTCAACCAACTCAAACTTCAGCAGTGGCATATCATAAAGTATTTTATGGCGCTACAGAAATAGTTATTCCGATTTATAAAACCCTTGAGTACGCTACCTATAAACATCCGACTGCTGATGTGCTGATCAATTTCGCATCTTTCCGTTCTGCATTCGAAACAAGTATGGAAGCTCTTGAATCTAAAACCATCAGAACTGTTGTGATTATTGCAGAAGGTGTTCCAGAAAGACAAGCACGACTATTAATCCAATCCGCAGAAAAAAATAAGAAATTTATAATTGGACCTGCGACCGTCGGTGGCTTAGTAGCGGGAGCATTCAAGATCGGAAATGCTGCTGGAACTTTGGAAAATATCGAGTTAAGTAAACTGTATCGTCCGGGTTCGGTGGGATTCGTATCTAAGTCTGGAGGTATGAGTAATGAAATGTATTTCATGGTCTCTCAAAATACTGATGGGATTTACGAAGGGATTGCAATTGGTGGAGATAGATACCCTGGATCTTCATTAATGGATCATGTTATGAGATATGAACAAAATCCTGCTATCAAAATGATAGTTTGTCTAGGGGAAATTGGAGGGACTGACGAATATAACATTGTCGATGCATTGAAATCCAAGAGAATTACCAAACCATTAGTTATGTGGGTGACTGGAACTGCTGCACGAATTCTTCCGAAAGGATTACAATTCGGTCATGCAGGAGCAATGGCAGGATCTTCCAAAGAAACTGCAGAAGCGAAAAACACTGCACTCAAAGAAGCAGGTGCAATTGTTCCCGAATCATATGATGATTTTGATGTAAAAATCAAAGAAACATATGAATCTTTAGTGAAAAAAGGTACATTAAAACCAGCGGAAGACTTTGAACCCCCTAAAATTCCGATAGATTACAGTGATGCAGTAAAACAAGGATTAATCCGACGCCCAACTGATGTGGTTGTAACGATTTCGGATGATCGTGGAGATGTTCCGAGATTTCACAAAATTGGTTTGGATAAAATCATTGAGGAAAACAAATCTATTGGTTATGTCATCGGGTTACTTTGGTTTAAACGTGAATTGCCAGAATTTGCTCAGCAATTCATCGAGATGGTTGTGAAGTTGACCGCTGACCATGGTCCAGCAGTTTCTGGGGCTCATAACTCCATAATAACCTCCAGAGCAGGGAAGGATTTAATGTCTTCTCTCGCAAGTGGAATTCTCACTATTGGTCCTCGATTTGGAGGAGCCATCTCAGATGCCGCAAAATATTTCCGAGAAGCACTTCTTAAAAAAATGCAGCCTAAAGAATTCATTACTTACATGAAAAATGAAGTGAAGATCAATATCCCTGGAATTGGTCATAGGATTAAATCTCTTCAGAACCCGGATGTGCGAGTTACACTCTTAAAAGAATTCGTAATTAAAAATTTTGAGAAACATCCTCATTTGGATTTCGCTTTAGAGGTTGAAATTTTAACCACTTCAAAGAGAAATAACCTTATATTAAACGTAGATGGATGTATCGGCATTGCATTCTTGGATATGTTGGAAAACTTAGAATTCACACCCGAAGAAATTGAAGATGTAATTCTCAGTGAAACTTTAAATGGTTTGTTTGTTTTAGGTCGTTCAATCGGTATGATGGGTCACATATTTGACCAAAAAAGGCAGCGGAGTTCCCTTTATCGTCAACCTTGGGACGAAATTTTATTTTCAGACTAAAAATAATTTTGTTTTATTTTTCTTTCATTATCTTCATTATAAAAACTCTCGAATTATGTTTTGATTGCCAGATTTTTCCAGATTTTCTATATTTTCCTTCATAATATGCTACATTTTGGTAGGAAAAATGGCACTTCATATATTTCACTTATTCTAATTCACATTTTTCACTCTACCTACAAATTTCCCAGAATGTTTTGATTTTTAACCGTTGAAAAATTTACTCACATACCCCCCAAAATGAATTTGGAATGGTACATCTAAAATGGAAAATACGAAATACGAAATTTATCAGACAATTCAAAAAGCTCGTGAACATATCGCGAAATTAGTTATGGAACAGCTAGATCGGATTGAATTGATGAAAAAAGAAGCTAATTTCATGGATTTTAGTAATCTAAAGAAAGTCATAGTGGGAATTGTTCCTGGTGATGGAATTGGTCCCGAAATCACGAAAAATGCTAAATCTATATTAGAATTTCTTTTAAAAGATGAGATTAAATCTGGAGCAATAGAACTCCGAGATATCGAAGGTTTAACAATTGAGAATCGCGTTAAGGTGATGAAAGCAATTCCTGATGATGTTCTTGCTGAAATTAAGAAGTGTCATGTGATTTTAAAAGGTCCCACAATGACACCCCGTAAGGGAGATCCGTGGCCAAATATCGAGAGTGCAAATGTCGCGATGCGTAGGTATCTAGATTTATTTGCAAACGTCCGTCCTGTGCGAGTACCTCATCTCGGGATTGATTGGATGTTTTTTAGGGAGAATACAGAAGGAGCATATGTCTTAGGTAGTAAAGGTTTAATCGTTAATGAAGATCTATCACTAGATTTTACAGCAGTTACTAAACAAGGCTCAGAGCGTATAATTCGAGCAGGTTTTGATTACGCTAAGAAGAATCACATTAACAGGGTTTCTATAGTTACAAAAGCAAATGTGATAAAAACTACCGATGGTATGTTTTTGAACATTGCAGCAAGGATTGCAAATGAATACCCTGAAATTGAATGGGATGATTGGTATGTCGACATTATGACTGCGAAACTCATTGATCCTGCAAGACAAAAGCACTTCCGGGTCATCATTGCTCCGAACTTATATGGTGATATTTTGACTGATCAAGCCGGACAGATCCAGGGTGGCGTTGGAACAGCTGGTAGTGCAAATATTGGGAAGAATTATGCCATGTTTGAGGCCATTCATGGTACAGCAGACAAGATGATAGCCGAAGGTCGAGGAAAATATGCTGATCCTTCTAGTATCATCAAAGCTGCTGCGTTACTATTGAATCACATTGGATATTCTGAAAAAGCTAAGAAACTTGAGATGGCGTTGGAAATTTGTGCACAATATGAGCGCAAAGTGAAGATAACTGGCAGAGACACTGGTGTGACAGGAAGCGTCTATGCCAAGTACATAATGGACACGATCACCGATCCTAAACTTGAAGAGAAATACCAAAGCTATCAGTAAAACTATTTTTTCTACTTTTTTTCTCTAAGATATAAACGTGCGTTCTTCAGAAATCTCCAGATATTCTTTAGTATCGATGATTTTTCTTATAGTTTGAACTACATGCCAAACGTCCTGGTAGGTATTGTACAGTGCAATCGGGGCAATTCGAATTATATTTGGGGGTCTGAAATCTGGAATGATATTGTGTTTTTTTAAAGCTTTACAGATCTGATAGGCATTTTTCTCTCGGATTAAGGCAATGTGACCACTTCTTCGATCCGGTTCTCTTGGGGTACCTATTCGGACATTGTAGGGGGATTCTTTTAGATAATAGTCTGCAAGTTCAATCAAATAATTAGTTAATTTTAGGGATTTTTCTCTAATTTGCTGGATACCGGCATTCAATATTACCTCCAATCCACCTTCAACACCCCCCGATGCGATAATTCCTGGGGAGGATATTTGCCATCCCCCAGCATTAGATGCTTTTTCAAAATTTAAAGACATGTCAAATTGCTTCTCTTTGACGTATCCGAACCATCCTATTAGGTTTGTAGTTTCTCTAAAATGTTTTTCATTCACATAAAGAAATCCTGGCGCGCCAGGTCCTCCATTCAAATATTTGTAGCCACACCAAAATGCAAAATCTACCTCCCATTTATCAAATTCATGGGGAACAGCCCCTACTGAATGGGAACAATCAAATCCTATAAAAATTTCTTTTTCATGTGCTGCTTTAGTTAATCTTTGCATATCCAGTAATTGACCGCTCCTGTATAGTACGGATGGTAGCATAATAACTGCTACATCATCTCGCATCATTTCTATTATTGTACTTTCATTAAGAGTAAGCCCATCTTCGCTTGGAACAAGAGTTAATTCATTATTGGGATCCAATCCATGCATCCGAATTTGTCCTTTTAGTGCATAAATATCAGTCGGAAAATTCAGTTCATCTGCTAAAATTTTTGTTCTCTTATCATCAGGACGGTAGAATGTGTTTACTAGAGTGTGAAGATTGAGCGTGGTGGTCCCTGTCATAATAACTTCTGAAGGATTCGCTCCTACAATTGGGGCTATTTTCTTTCCCATATGTTCTGCGAAAAAAAACCATGGGATTTTTCCTTCTAACCATCCATCAATACCAATGGTCTTCCATTCATTTACTATTCTTTGAATATATAATTCTGAACTCTTGGGCATTAATCCTAATGAATTTCCATCCATATAGATGGTTTTTTGAATTAAATTGAATTGGTTACGGAATTTGCTCAATGGATCGTTACGATCCATCTTAACTCCATATCTTTTTGAAAATTTTGGTATTTCCTTCACACTTTAACCTTCTATGTTATGAAATAAAAAGTATTGATTTTATTGCTCAATACTCTAATGAAGTGTTTTTTCAATTTCATTTAGAACACTTTACCGGATACTTATGAAGAAATGAAATAGGTATTTTGTCCTAAGGATAAGCGGTCTATTCACAGTTCCATTAAAAAAAAACTGTACAACATGATACTTTCACGATTGATTTTAATAGGAATTGTACCAATAAAATAGCATGGTCGATAAAGAACCTAGTTATATTGAACGTGCGTTAAAATCTTACATTAATGACAAATTTTTGAGCGGATTTCGTATTTTATTTCAAAAGAAAAATCTGCCCTTTAGTTCTATATTATTTTTGGTTTTAGGTGTTAACATTACGGCATTGATTCTTAATTTCCAAAACATTTCCTGGATGACAGATGATTTGTTAGAAAATTTGATTATTATCGGATTTTTTATCGCTGTTGCAATGATGCTCTTTAGTTTACTATCTGCTATTTGGAAAAATTATACTTTTCAATGGATCATTATTTATGTAGGAATTTTAGGAGGAGTTCTTCTTGCGGTACTATTAAATCTGAATTTTACAAGTATGCTTATCCAAATTATAAGGTCATTCTTTATTCTGATCTGGATTTTCATCGCTGTCCTATCCACATTTTTTATAGTAGTTTATTTATTTACAAGCCTTTCAGGGAAAATCCTTGTATATGGAAAATCAGAAAATCACATCTTCATGGGATGGATTATTCGAATAGCTGCCTTTGGAACTCTTGGTTTATCTGGTTATGTTATGTATGTGAATTTTGGAACTGTGAATGCGATGATTGTAGCAGTATTAGGAATTATTTGTTCACTGACGATTTTAATTTTTAGTTGGACTGCAACTCTTAATAAAACTTCAACAAATTTCATCACTATTATGGGTTTGTTTAATTTTTCCATCGCTTATGATCTATCAACGTCTATAGACCAATCTTTTGGGAATGGAGAAACCACTCTAATCATCGAAATTATTTTTTTTGTATTCACTGCATTGTACTATATTCAATCTAAAATTCGAATCATTAACAACATAGAGACAACTCGTTTGGACAGTAAAGACAAGAAGCGTCGAGTATTTTTCCAACAACGGGTGCTGATCTCAGAATACTCGAAGAAGATATTTGGTGAGTTCGCGTTAGTTATTATGACCATCGGGATTACTTTAGGGTATTCTTTGGTGTTGTTATCTCTATTTATCGATCCTCAACTTCCATTTTCTAGCCCTTATGGACCATTAATAGATATTGGGATTCCCTTAGCTATACACCGACTATCGGCAATCCTATCAATGTTACTTTTTTTAATATGTTTTATTTTATTACGATTTTCCGAAACATTTCGAGATTTTGTAACAAACAAATATAGTTTTTCCCACGGATTGAAAGTTTTAGGAGATTCAGTAGGAGCAGTGGGGCGTCGAATAAAAACTAGATTTCCAGGAGATAAAGTGAGTGCAGTGGGGCATCGTATAAAAAATATATTCCATAAAGATAAAGTGAGTGCATTAGGAGACCGAATAAAGAAAAAATTCCAAGATAGAAAACAACATAACCAAAAAGCAAAGGAGATGCAAGAAGAAGAAAGTCAAGAGGAAGAAAAACAAGAATAATCGTCTTTTATCTGAGCTAATCGCTAAAATTTAGCATTTTTTCTTAAAGTACTGTGCGGTTTTCTCCGTTCGATCCGTAAATCCACTAAAAATTCGTTTTTTTCATGAGACATTACTCAAGTACGCGTCTGATTCCATTAACATGGGCTGGGTTTGAGAAAAAGATATTTTGTCTCCTCTCTTCACTGCTTAATTCAAAACCATAAGACGCCCGTAAACCAATTATATTCGATTCTACAACTTATGAATATGGATGAGAAAGTAGAAGATTATATTGAGAAACAACCTTCTCCCCAAAAAGAAATCTGTTGGAAATTACGGGAGATTATTTTGAACACGCTACCGAATACTAACGAAGAAATGAAATGGGGGACCCCTGTATATTGTGGACACAAAATCTATATAGGATCGTTCAAGGAACAAGTGAACCTTGGGTTTGAAGTAAAAAACTTGACTGAAGAGGAGATCAAACTACTAGAAGGAACCGGAAAAACGATGAGACATATCAAAATCCATTCTTTGGAAGAAATTGATAAAGAAAAAATTGTGAAATTCATACAATTGGTATCGAAATAATTAGGATTGATCAATGACCAAATCCCAGATCAATTCTGCTCCGTTAATTGTTCTTATGCGGAATAAAGCTAATCTTTCTTCCACATAATTCATAGAATCTCCTATATTTTAGCTAATGTTCGCTGGGTAAATATAGTGAATTTCCAAAAATGCTCCCAAATTTATGGGTTCTGCTCTAACATCCATGAATAAACCCGAAACATAAATTTTATATCTATTTCTAATCTACTTTAACCAAACTCTAATTTTAAGTGAGGAGTGATTATAACATGAGTAAAAAGATACGTGTCGTGATTATCGGGGCATTAGGATTCGATTTTCATCTATATAATACATATTTTCGAAAAAACGAGGACTATGAAGTTGTAGCGTTCACCTACGCAAGCGAACAGAATGTTGGGACGACTGAGGAAGAGGAACGAAAGTATCCTCCTAAACTTGCAGGAACCCAATATCCTAAAGGGATACCTATGGTACCAGAATATCGATTAATAGAGACAATAAAGAAATATAACGCAGATGAAGTCGTTTTCGCCTATTCCGATGTATCCCATGATGAATTAATGCATAAAGGCTCTCGAGCTCTCGCAGCTGGGGCAAATTATAGATTGATTTCTCCAAAACACTCAATGATTAAATCCACAAAACCTGTAGTTTCCATAGTTGCAGTACGAACCGGATGTGGTAAATCTCAAGTATCTCGTGCAACCTATCGGTATTTAGTTTCAAAAGGATATAAAGTAGTTGCTATCCGAGAACCTATGCCATATGGGGATTTAATTGAACAAGAAGTTATGCGATTTTCAACTTATGAAGACTTAGATAAGTATAAATGCACTATAGAAGAACGTGAAGAATACGAACCCTACATTGAGCAAGGTCTTGTTATTTACAGTGGAGTTGATTACGAAAAAATAGTTCGTGAAGCGGAAAAAGAAGCGGATGTGATTGTGTTTGATGGGGGAAACAACGAAATTTCCTTCTATATTCCTGACCTACAATTCGTTGTGGTTGATCCTTTGCGTCCTGGTCACGAGAATAAGTTTCACCCTGGTGAGGTAAACGCTCGAACCGCTAGTGCCTATGTAATCAACAAAATGAATAGTGCAAAGCCTGAGGATGTAAAATTTGTCGAGAAGAATTTGGATGAACTAAATCCTGATGCAGTCAGAATTTATACAAATTCCGTTGTGACTATTGATAAACCTGAAGAGGTAAAAGGCAAACGTGCAGTTGTTGTGGAGGATGGTCCAACCTTAACTCACGGTAATATGGCTACTGGAGCAGGATACGTTGCCGCTAAGGAGAATAATTGTATAATTGTAGATCCTAAACCACACGTAGTTGGGACAATGGCTAAAGTGTTCAAAGAATTTCCTCAGATTACCGAAATCGTGCCAGCAATGGGATATAATGACGAGCAAATCCGGGATATGGAAACTACACTGAATAACATTGATGCAGACATCATTATTGACGGCAGCCCAATTGACTTAGCGAAATTAGTTAAAGTAAACAAGCCAATCTTTCGAACCTACTACGACATCGAGCAATTTGGTGATTCAGTTACAATTGAAGACTTACTAGATAAATTCATTGAAAAACACTTGAAGAAGTAATTTTCTTTTATTTCTTTTCTTTTTCACTATTGATTTGACTAATTTCTGCTCGTCGATAACACCAGTCAGCGCAATGTTGGAATAAATAATTCACATTTTTCATTTCCTTGGCGGAGGTTATTTCGTGAAATTCAAGATTATAGGTTTCAGTAATATCTTTCGCAAGGGTGAGATCTACACTCAGTGGAAGATCTGACTTACACCCAACTAAACATATATTACCTTTACTTTTAGGAGTTGACCTAATCAGTTGAATCCATTCACGAATGTTTTGTAAAGCTTCAGAGTTATTCAAATCATAGCATAAAAGGACTAAACTAGTATTTGATAAAGCTTGAAATAAAAAATTTGGATACTTATGAAATTTTTCAAATGAAATTATAGAGTCATGCATATGCAGTGTAACCGAGGTACCATTGGGCATTTTTTCAATTTTAGAGTAAAATCAATCCCCAAACCTGAAATATATTCCCTTTTATAAGTTCCTTGAATGTATGCGTTTATCAAACCAGTTTTTCCCGACCCTGGATTACCAATGAGTAATAATTTGTATATGATTTTGGGCATTTTTAACAAATTCATTCTTTTAATTTCAGTTTTGTTAATTTCAATATAAAATTAAATGCAATTCTCAAATTGAAAAAAAAACTCCTCTAATCTCTCTCTCATATTTTCATTTTATAACAAAATCTTCGTTCGAATTGAAGTTTCATCGATAAATCAGCTCTTTTACTATGGGAAACGATTGGGAATATACTGTATTTCCCTTTTTCTTACTACTCACTTATAGAAATATCTACAAAAAGCTTTTATTTATTCCGATTCAACTATGATTTATCTTAGTTTTGCAGTAAGGAGTGGATAGTGTGATTCTCTCTGAATTGAAATATGAAAGCGGAAAACTTGTTGGCGGCTACAATAACCGCACTTTATATGTTAATCTCACCACTAATGAAATTAAACTTAAACCTGTTACTGAAGGAATGAAAGAAAAGTTCATTGGTGGAAAGGGTTTCGATCTTTGGCTTATGTGGAATTCGTTACCTAAGGAAAAAATTGTGAAATGGAATGATCCTGAAAATGAAATATGCATTGCATCAGGACCTTTGAGTGGAACGAATTTTATCCCGGGAAGCGGGAAATCGATAGTAACAACTGTATCCCCACTGACAGGAGCAATTATTGATTCAAACGTTGGGGGTTATTTTGGACCTTTTCTAAAATTTTCTGGGTTTGATGCGATTGAAATCCAAGGAAAGGCAGAAAAAGAAGTTATAATCTCAGTTGACGGGGAAGAAAATGTCATACGAATTGAAACTGCTGAGAATGTACCTGAATACGCTCATGAACTCACACAATTACTCACTGCAAAATACGCACCTGAAGACACTCCGGCTGATAAATATAGAGTATCGGTCGTTTCCTCTGGTTTAGGTGCTAAACATACTAATTGGGGGATGCTAAACTTTAGCTGGTATCTACGCCCTCGAGAGTGGGCAAGTTACAAGCAAGCAGGACGTGGGGGTATAGGTACAGTTTTCAAAGATAAGAATATTGCTGCATTAGTCTGTTTATCTCCTAAAAAACCTGAGAGAGACGTCGGTTCTATTAATAAAGATGTTGCACGTGATTCGGGTAGAGAACACAACACTGAAATTATTGCGAATGATGATAAACAGAATCAAATGCGGAAAATAGGAACCGGACATTTACCCATTATAATGAATGAGTATGATCTTCTTCCAACTGAAAATTATCGTTATGGGGCTCATCCAAATTGGACTGAAGAGCAAGGGGAGTATCCGTATAGCTGGGATGTTTGGAAGAAAATTATGACTGATGAACGTGGCCTTTCGGGGTGTTGGACAGGTTGCACAATCGCTTGTTCTCACTTTTCCCCTAATCACACTCTTCTAACGGGGCCCTTAAAAGGACAAATCGTGCCAATCGACGGTCCAGAATACGAAACTATAGCAGGCTGTGGAAGCAATTGGGGTGTCTGGGAACCAAAATGGATTCTGGAAGTTAATTTTTACTGCGATACTTACGGTTTAGATACAATTTCGGTTGGAACTGGAATTGCTTTTGTGATGGAATGTTATGAAGCGGGAATTTTAAACAAAGAAATTACTGGTGGATTGGACCTCAGTTTTGGTCAAGCTGAAAATGCAATGGAGGTTGTCCATCAGATGGCACGAGGAGAGGGATTTGGTGTCATTGTTGGAAAAGGTATCAAACAAATGAAGAAAATCTTCGCTGAAGAGCATGGGGGTGACCCACAATTCCTCCAAGACATTGGAATGGAGCATAAGGGTTTAGAGGTTTCTGAATACATGACAAAAGAGTCTATTGCACAACAAGGTGGGTATGGATTTGCGCTTAAAGGTCCTCAACATGACGAAGCATGGTTGATCTTCGAGGATATGGTTCGAAAATCCATTCCAACATTTGAAGATAAAGCTAATGCACTTTGTTGGTTCCCATTCTTCCGTACATGGTTTGGACTTAATGGATTATGCAAATTACCTTGGAATGATGTGCAACCACCTGATAATAAAGATAATCCTATTAAAGATGAGAAAGGAGAACTCTATCGGGCACGGATCCCGAAACATGTTCAGTTCTATGCAAATTATGCAACTGGTATTACTGGAATTCCAACAACTCCTGAAGACATAGTGAAACGAAGTGAAGTCGTGTACAATTTCCAACGGATATTCAACGTTCGATTAGGTCATGGGTTACGTGAAGATGACTCGAATTTTCCCTATCGCGGAATGGGTCCTGTTACCAAATTGGAATATGAAAGTCGATTGGAAAGATATGATGGACAATTAAAAGAACTTCTTGGAGTAGATCCAGAAGGAAAAACTACCGAAGAAAAAATGAAGATTTTGCGGGATTATCGAGAATCTCAATATACGAAACTTCAAAATATCGTGTATGAAAAACGTGGTTGGAACCAGAAAGGATGTCCTACCATCGAAAAAGTAAAGGCACTTGGTATTGATTTCGAAGATATATTGAAGACAATTGAACCCCACCAATAAACGGATGCATCCAAACCAAAATGAACAGTATAAATGAACACCCTATCCTTCCTATTCCCCAAAGGAAGCAAGTCGATTTTACATTTAATGGAACCCCTCTCAAGGGGTATGAAGGAATTGTGATTTCTTCCAATCTCTTTTTAAATGGTATTAAAATATTCGGGCATCATCATAAGGACAAATCTCCCCAAGGGATCTTCTGTGCAATGGGACAATGCTCTCAATGCACGGTGTTAGTAAACGGTCAACCCATGAAGTCCTGTATGATCCCATTAAAACCAGATATGAAAATTGACAGTTGTGAGGGGTATCCTGAACTCCCAGCAGACGATTCCCCTAAAGAACTTGAAGAAATCCAAATTAAGGAAGTTAATACGCTCATAATTGGTGCGGGTCCATCAGGACTCTCAGCTGCTAAAACACTAGGGGAAAAAGGAGTAGAGATATTACTTATTGACGATAAAGACCGTACTGGAGGGAAACTGGTCCTACAAACCCACAAGTTCTTTGGATCCCAGCAAGATGTGTATGCTGGAAAACGTGGCATAGATATTGCAGAAATCCTTGGTAATCAAGTTCGAGAGTTATCCTCAGTTACTCTCTGGTTAAATACAACAGCAGTGGGGATATTCAGCGATGGTTTTGTTGGAGTAACTAAGGATCACGATCAATACATATTAATCAAACCAAAACATTTACTGGTTGCGACGGGAGCACGGGAGAAATCCTTAATCTTTCCGGGTAATACATTACCTGGAGTTTACGGGGCTGGTGCTTTTCAAACTCTAGTTAACCGCGACCTCATAAAGCCGGCAAAGAAAGTTTTTATTGTTGGAGGAGGTAATGTTGGTCTAATTGCAGGATACCATGCAATTCAAGCGGGAATTGAAGTAGTTGGTTTAATTGAAGCGCTTCCGAGATGTGGCGGTTATAGTGTTCACGAAGAGAAATTACGACGTTTAGGGGTTCCAATTCTTACTCGTCACACAATTATTTCGGCTAATGGTAATGATGAAGTAAACTCGGTTACTATTGGGAAAATTGATGATAACTGGAAATTAATTGAGGGCACTCAACGAACATTTAGCTGTGATACAATCCTCATTGCAGTAGGATTAAATTCTGTGGATGAATTCTACCATAAAGCAAAACAATATGGTTATAATGTATGGATCTGTGGTGACGCTCAAGAGATAGCGGAAGCATCTGCAGCGATATTCACAGGTCGAATTGAAGCCATTAAAATGTTAAATTTTATGGGAATGGATATCTCGACGTGTGATGATTTAGTAGTGCTTGAACAAAAAGCAGCAATCATGAAAGCACACCCTGCAGCGCCAACTCAATTTGCCTGTTCAGATCTGGAAGAAGATGTATTTCCGATTTTTCACTGTACGCAGGAGATCCCATGCAATCCATGCACAACCGTATGCCCACAAGAACAAATACATACAGTCAATGATCTTATTAATCAACTTCCATACTTCCAAGGTTCGAAAGACTGCATAGGGTGCGGGAATTGCGTGGCTGTTTGCCCTGGGCTTGCAATAACGCTAGTTGACTATCGAAGGGATGTAAAAAATCCTCATGTAACCTTTCCTCTGGAACTTACTGAAAACAAAATTGAACGAGGTTCCAAAGTGATTGTAACGAGTGAAGAAGGAGATATAGGGACCTATGTGGTTTTATTCTCTCGAATTTTGAAGCAATATCCAAAAACTCAGCTTATTACGGTTCAATTACCCTCCAATCTAGCAAAACACGCAACAGCTGTGAAATTTGAACCTGAAAAAGATATCAAAATTGAAGAAATTGATCAATATTCCTCTGAACCCCTTGATGATGATATAATTGTCTGTCGTTGCGAGAGAGTCACTTCGGCAGAAGTTCGAAAATGGATTCGTAAAGGGGTACGGGATGTTAATGAACTTAAAGGAATAACGAAGTTAGGGATGGGCGCGTGTCAAGGAAAGACGTGCTTACCGATTCTAATGCGCATATTTAGAGAAGAAGGTATTCCTGAAGAAGACATAACGGGGAATACAATGCGTCCTCTTGCTATGGAAGTTCCTCTTGGGTCTTTTGCTGGTGTGAAAAAGGAGGGGAAGAAATGAGTTCTTATGATGTGATTATAATAGGTGCAGGAAGCGTAGGAACTCCTACTGCAATGGCTCTTGCAAGGGCAGGCGTAAAAACCCTAGTAATAGATAAGCTCGCTTCAGTAGCTCAAGGAGATAACAAACATGCTATAGGAGGAATACGTGCAACTCACTCGCATAAAAGCAAAATCCACGTTTGTCAAAGATCAATAGAAATTTTCTCTTCATGGGAGGAAAAATTCGGGGATGATATTTATTGGATGTCAGGAGGGTATTCTTTTGTTGCACGTACACCTGAACATGAACTGTTGCTTCGTGAAACTGCAGCTCTCCAAAAATCGTACGGTTTGAACATTGATTTCGTTGATGCGGAAAAAATAAAAGACTTAATTCCCGGAATTAATGCACATGGTCTACGTGGAGGTACATTTAGTCCCGAAGATGGCAATGCTTCACCATTACGAAGTCTCCATGCATTTTATGATAATTCGATAGAAAATGGTGCTGAATACCAATTCAAAGAGAAAGTAACGGAAATCCTGATGGATTGTCATCGCGTTGTGGGTGTAAAAACTAACAAAGATGAATACCTTGCCCCATATGTAATCAACGCGGCAGGTGGTCACGCCAAAGAAGTCGCACAAATGGTAGGGATAGATGTTCCTGTTGAACCAGATTCCCATGAGGCGGGGATTACAGAACCCGTGAAATACTTTTTGAAACCCATGGTAGTAGATATCCAACCGGCAACAGATCCGATATTTGGTAACTCAAAAAATTATTACTTCTACCAGAATAAATTTGGAAGAATTATTTTCTGTCTAACCCCTTCCCCCAGTATCAAGGGAACAAATCGCGAAGAAACCAGTTCTTTTCTCCCTCAGATCTCAAAAAGAATGATCGATTTAATGCCTAGACTGGCTAATATTAAAGTAAGAAGGCAATGGCGAGGCTTGTATCCTATGACACCTGATGGAAATGCAATTATTGGACCTGTGAGGGAAATAGAGGGATACATTAATGCAATCGGAATGTGTGGCCAGGGTTTCATGCTTGGTCCAGGACTGGGAGAAGTTTTATCACGATTAGTCCAAGAAAAAACTTCAAATGAGGATAAAGAGTTACTTGAAGAATTTAGTCTGTATCGTGATTTTGGTTCCGTTGAGAAATTAAAATAGTACAAACTCAATCAATCAAACGGATCGAGAATGTTTTTTCAATGTCGGGGTGAAGAGATCCCCCGACACCACAGGTTTTTTGAACTCGCTCTAAAATGTGGTTCAATTTTTTCATTGATTCTTCTGATTTTATGTTAAATACCACATCGATTTTATTGTAACGTGCTGGATATTCCTTTTTCCCTAAAATATATCTTCTGTCCATCTCCCCTTCGATTTCCACAGTTATTGAGTCAACCTTTGCATCAAAAACTGATGCGTATACAATCCAACTTACTTCCAAACAACTCGCATAGGCACAAAGTAACATTTCTACAGGAGTAATTGCTGTGTCGTCCCCACCATTAAGTTGGGGTTCATCAATATGAACCATATGTTCCCGGCATTGAACTTGAAGTTGAAAATTTTTCTGTTGGGAACACACCACTTTAGTCTTTTTCATAAATACATCTTCAGAGATTTCATCTTTTCTCCACGCTTCTATGGTATGTTGAAGTTTTCGAGCATTTTCCTGTATTGGATCTAATCGAGATTTTTCAATCAGCATGATATCAAAATAGTGTGTAATATCCATTAATTTGTTATTCAAGATGTTACCCCAAAAAAATTCACACTGCAAGCGTAGATTTTTTATAGATGTCATCATGATATCGAAGGAAAACTCCATGTGATAGTTATGGTTCGACATCTTACAAAAATTTCTGATTTTACAAAGGAAGAATGTGCTCTCATCATCCAAAAAGCAATTGAGATGAAAGAGAATCCTGAAAAGTTTAACTCAACCATGCAGCATAAAACGATGCTCATGATCTTTGAAAAGCCTTCGTTAAGAACCCGGGTATCCTTCGAAACGGGATTAAGTCAACTCGGCGGACATGCGATATTTTATTCTATAAAAGACTCTCCACTGGGAAAGAAAGAGAACATCGCAGACACCGTACGCTGTGCCGCACGATATGTAGATATCATCGGGGCTCGTGTATTCAAACGACAAGATATTTTAGAATTGGCAAAATACTCCGATGTTCCTATTATCAATATGCTAGATGATTTTGCTCATCCATGTCAAATGTTGTGTGATTTTCAAGCTATCCAAGAGAAAAAAGGCAAATTGACTGGTCTCAAAATCTCTTATTATGGTGATGCATATAATAACGTAACCTATGACTTAATGAGAATTGCTGCAATTTTTGGAATGGAAATGGATGTTGCATGTCCTGAGGGAGCAGAATACTCACCAGAACAAGAAGTTCTAGATGAGATTGCAGAACTCTCAAAGAAATCTGGTGCAAAAATTAGAGTAGTGCATGATGCATTAGAAGCAGCTAAAAATTCTGATGTGCTTTATACTGACTCCTGGATGAGTTATGGAATCCCTGCTGAGCAAGAAGAAGCACGTAAGAAGGTATTCATGCCTTTCCAAGTAAATCCAAAAGTAATGTCAGCTGCAAAACCCGACGCGATATTCATGAATTGTTTGCCAGCAATGCGAGGGTATGAGCAAACTGCCGAAGTAATTGATGGTCCACAGTCTATAGTATTCGACCAAGCCGAAAACCGATTACATGCTCAGAAGGCAATAATTCTATTCTTGCTTAACAAATTCTAAATTCTCATTTCTTTCTATTAAGTTTCCTTTCGAATATTCGGATTCAAATATTCCTTCTTTTTCTCTTTATGAGTTGCCTCGATATCCTCTTTCAATTTTTTCAAATTATCTCCCTTAATCGGGTAAAACATCAATGCAATCAAACCCAGAATAGTCATGATAGAAGGCACAATAAACAAAAGGATTTTGATACCGAAAAGCGTGGTCTCGGTTGGGATATAATTTTCTACGTTTTGTAAATACCCGAAATATGTTAGAACGGCTACGGCTAAAATCGGTCCCATACTTTCAGCAATTTTATTGAAAATTGCATTGGTACCGAGAAACATTCCTTCCCGCCGGGTTTTAAACTTCATCTCATCTTCGTCGGCTACTAATAATAAGTAGGGATTAACAAATACACTGTATCCTCCCATGAGGATACTAATAAACAGTAAAACATACCAGAAAATTTCAGTACCTTGGATAAGACTTATCAGAAATGCAATAACTGATATCGAGATTTGAATTATCCCTCCTACCATTATCATTGAATGTATAGGGCGTTTCTCCGATAGTTTAAGGTAAAACCATTGCCCAATGATCCCTCCGATTGCATAAACAATCACAAGAATCGTTTCAAATCCCGATGGAAATAGTAAAGCGTAAACGAACATGAAACTGAAAGACATCGTGTCGTTAATTACGCGGAAAAATCGATAAAGAGTGAAAGTTACAAAGGATTTGGAACTTAGACATTGCTTAAGTGATCTAAATAATCCTGGAATATTCTTTTCTTGATGCAACTCAGGTCGTTCTCTGAGTTTACTGGCGGAGATATAAAAAATTACAGCACTTACTATTGCAATTACACCTGTAAAAATTCGGAAACCCATCAATCCTGCCTTAAAAATGCTTAGGGCAAATAAAACAGGTATACCTCCAATAGTACCCACTAATCCACCTAAGAAGAATATTTTGATCCGGTCCTCATGACTTTTCGCAATTTCTGGTAGCAATGCATCCCATACCAATATGACCACTGTGAGGAAATTATCATAAAACACCATAGTTATGATGAAATGGATAAAAATTATCGTTGAATTATCAAAGCTCCAAGGAATCCACATGACAAAGAACAATATAGCCCAGATAGGACCGCCGTACTTGATGAAGATTAAACGGCGACTCCCCCATTTATTCACATTTACCCTATCACTCCACTGTCCCAAAAGAGGGTCATTTAAGGCATTAAAAATACCGTACACAATCATTCCAATATTGAATAAAGTCTGACTCATATTCAGGTAATCCCAGAAAAAGTATACATAGATCATACTAAATACTCCTGGCATCAATGTGAACGGGATTTTAATGATTAGATAATAAAATTTCTGTAATCGATAATTATTCCCCGATTCCGTTTTTAAATCGGGAGTTTCACCATTAGCTGCAATATCCATATTTCGGTATCATTCTTTTTCTTAATAAGTTTTAATTCTTTTCTGCATTCAATTATGATTAATGAAGATTTATGATATTACGGTATTGTTAGAAAAAGACATAGAAGTCTATCCTGGAGATCCAGGTGTTGATATTCACCAAATTAAAAATTTTGTGACTGATGGATGGAATCTCACGAAGTTTTCAATGGGATCTCATACAGGATCTCACTTAGATACCCCATTGCATATATCTGAGAACGGCATTGGAATTGATTCCTTACCACTACATCAATGCTTAGGGAAGTGCAAGGTTGTGGATTTCACTCATGTCGAATATGGAAAATCTATTTCTCCAGTACAACTTAAGGCACAAAATATAGAAAAAGATGATATAATATTATTCAAGACTAGAAGTTCCACAACGAATGAACGGAATTTTCGTCCCGATTCTGTTTGTCCTGATTTGAATGCTGCTAAATACCTTGTAAAAATGCAAATTAAAGCGATTGGAATTGATCACTTCACGATTGGACCAAGCGATATACATACAATGTTTCTTCAAAACAGAATATTGGTATATGAGTCACTAAATTTGCATGATATTAAATCGGGAGAATATTTCTTTATTGGATTACCTTTGAAAATAAAAGCAGAAGGAAGCCCTGTTAGAGCTGTATTAATAGAAGATTTCTAACCAATCGAATTTTCCCTCTTTACTGGGAATTCATAACTTTTAAATTCCGATTTTCTCTAGTATTATTTTCACTCTCCATTCACACCTTGGAGGACTCTAAATGAAAACAATTGTAATTGCATTAGGTGGAAACGCGCTCATTAAAATGGGGCAAAAAGGGACTGCAGATGAACAGTTTCGAAATTTACAAATTCCAATGAAACAAATCGCATTGCTGTCTCAAAAATATAACATCGTAATAACCCATGGAAATGGGCCCCAAGTCGGTACACTCTTGCTACAGCAAGAAACCTGTGTATCAGATGAAATTGTTGAGATGCCTTTAGAAGTATTAGTAGCACTCACACAAGGACAAATTGGTTTTATGATTGAAAGCACGCTTGATAATGAATTGATGAAACTTGAGGATGAGAAGGCACCTTCTGAAGAAAAAAAGCATTTCCTAACCGTCTTAACTTATGTTAAAGTCAGTCAAAGCGATCCAGCATTTCAAAATCCTACAAAACCAATAGGACCTGCATATGATGAACCGAAAGAAGGATATGTAAAAACATCAAAGGGATGGAGAAGAGTAGTTGCATCTCCAAAACCTCTAAAAATCTATCAATATCGTGAAATAAAGAAATTATTAGAAATGAACTTCATCGTCATAGCCTGTGGAGGTGGGGGGATTCCGGTGGTAAAAGAAAAGGTTTTTGACCTAGATCGGGATATGCAATTGGGAGAACGCTTACGAGGGGTGGAAGCTGTCATTGATAAAGACTTAGCAAGCGCAAAACTCGGGGAGCAAGTGGGTGCCCATATTCTTCTAATTGCAACGGATGAGGAAAAAGTTGCCATTAATTATAAAAAACCCAACCAGCGCTATTTAGATGAAATGTCAATTAATGAAGCAAAAAAATATATGAACGAGGGGCAATTTCCTGCTGGCTCGATGGGTCCTAAAGTGCAAGCTGCAATTAATTTCTTGGAAAAAGATGGAGAACGGGCAATAATCACATCAATTGAAAAAATCCAAGATGCCTTGGATGGAAAAGCAGGGACAAAAATCTACAAGAAATAAGAAAATAAGTAAAAAATTACTCAGTAAATACTTTTTTGATTATTTTTAATGCCCACTCTACTTCTTCCTTTGTTATTACTAACGGAGGGGCGAAACGGATCGTTGTTGAGTGCGTATCCTTTGCTAGAATTCCGTTATTCATCAACTGTTCTACTAAAGGTCTCGCATTACCATCAAATTCAATCGCAATAAGTAATCCCTTTCCTCGAATATCTATAACTGGTAATTTAGTTTTATGTTCCGCAATTGCCTTCAAACCATCCATGAAATATGTCCCTATTTCTTGAGCTTTTTCATCCAACTTATCGCGAACCATCACTTCTAGGGCTTTCATTCCAATGGCAGCAGCGAGTGGATTTCCTCCAAAAGTACTTCCGTGGGTGCCTGGTGGAATTACATCAGGTCCAATGACATTTTCTCTTGTCACAACGGCTGAGACAGGGTATACTCCTCCCCCAAGAGCTTTGCCTAATAGGAACATATCTGGTTTAACTTCTTCATGATCTACTGCAAACATTTTCCCTGTTCGGCATAAGCCTGTTTGGATTTCATCCGTAATCATCAGAATATTATACTTTGTACAAATTTGACGTACTTTCTTTAGATATCCTTTTGGTGGCACTTTAACTCCAGCCTCTCCTTGAATGGGTTCCAATAAGAAAGCTGCAATGTTCTCAGCTCCAATATTATGAATTTCAGTCTCTAATGCGTTCTCGTCCCCATACGGAATCATCGAAAAGCCCGGAGTGAAAGGGCCAAATTGATGACGAGTCACTGGATCAGAACTAATTCCACATATGGTAATCGTACGTCCATGAAAATTGCCTTCACAGCAAATTATATGAGCTTTATCTTTAGGGATTCCTTTTTTGATATACCCCCAAGCTCGGGCAACTTTCAACCCTGTTTCAACAGCTTCCGCGCCAGAATTCATCGGTAGAACCATCGGCTTGCTGGAATCTAAGTTCAGATGGGTTCCAACAAGTTCACAGACTTGTTTTAAGAAAGGACCCATTTGGTCATTGTGAAATGCACGTGAAGTAAGGGTTACTTTCTCTAATTGCTTTTTCGCAGCTTCTATTACTTCAGGATGCATATGACCCATGTTATGTGAACTATACGCACTCAAACAATCCAAATATTTCTTCCCTTCAGGATCCCAAACCCATACACCTTTAGCTTTGGAAATCACCACGGGAATTGGATGATAATTATGGGCACCATATTCATGATCCATTTCGATATAGTCTTTAGAACTTGGCATTTTATCGATCAAAGGAACAAATAATGATTTTGAATTAAAACCATTGTGCCCCGAAAACAACTTTTTTACCCCAAAATCTCAAAATATTCAATGTTTCTTTGAATAAATGAATCACGATTCACGATTTTTTCTCTCCCTACTTTGCAGAAAATCTGGTAGGATAATTATCTCAAAATCGACAGTTTTTCAAAATCCCCTAACAATCACGTCCATATGGTTCAACATGATCAGGGGTCAATTACACTGGAAGAAATTTGGCAAATTCCTGAAATGCTTCAAAGAGCATTAAAACCAAAGGAAAATATCCAAGAATTAGCCAGAAAGATAATAGAAAACAAGATCAAACTGATCCATCTAGTGGGAGATGGAACTTCTTACCACGCTGGGATAGTGTCATCGTATATTCTGAACCAACTTTCCAAAGTAAAAGCATTTGCTGAAGTCTCCCCGGAATTTCCTCACTTAGTTGGCTCTATTCTAAACAAAAAAGATCTAGTAATCGGGATAAGTCAGTCGGGTGAATCCGAAATGACTGTAGAATCGCTAAATGTTGCAAAATCTAAAGGTGCTCTTACTGCAGCATTAACTAATTACAAAGAGAGTCCTTTAGCTGGGATTTCAGATACCTTACTTGAAATGAAAACAACAAAAGAAAGAGGACTTTTAGCTACTAAGACATACACAAATACTCTTGCCCTATTAAGTAAGTTGGCCATTGAATTAGCTTATATGAAAAAAAGCATAAATGAGGATGCCTATATAGTAATAATGAAAGAACTTATGGGAATTCCTAATATCATAAAGGAATCTCTCCAAGGATTTAGAAAGCAAATACGCACCCTCATCCCAGATTTCAAGATTTCTCCAGTAAATTTTGTGATTGGTTCTGGTCCTGATTATGGTAGTGCATTAGAAATATCCCTTAAATTTATTGAGGGTGCTCGAATGTTTTCTCATGCCTTCTCGACTGCGGAATTCCCACATGGTCCTATTACACTCGCTGATGAAAACTCATGGATTCTAGCAATTATTCCTAATGAAGGTCATCGGAGGACCTCAATCTTGAAGTTACTGAAGAAAATAAAAAATCAAGGTGCTACCGTGACAAGTTTATTCTCAACTGATAAGATGGATGATGTCGATTGTGGTATTCGTGTACCACACACACACGAATTTTTCCAACCTCTTGTAGGAATTGTACCAGCTCAAATGTTAACGGTGGAATTAGCGCTGAAAAAAGGAATAAATCCTGACAAACCAAAATGGTTGACAAAGGTATCGAAAGTATAAGAAAATGAAACATTTATTTTGGAGTAGCTTGAAGCAACCAACCTGCACAAAATTGATCTACATTATATTTCTTTCCTTGTAACATCATATTGTCAAATTGGTGCCAATATTTCTTTAGCATAGGCATTTCCCTCATTGGCACAGGTTTGAACCCTACTGCCCAATAATTTACTACTTGTAGCCCATTTTTTTCACAAGTTGAGGCAAGTTGTTCAATAGTTAAAAGCCTTCGGTGACCTTGTCGAATGTCATGTATATCTGGTGTCTGGGGATCTTCTATGTATCCATTACACGCTCCCATAATCCGATTAAGACTCCAAGGGTTAGGAATAGAAATAAACATGTTGCCCCCCTTCTTCAGAAAGTCTCGTGCTAGTAGAAGATGTTGATTTTCATCTAAAGCTTCTTCAATGGTTCCAAAAAGCAAAACAACATCAAATTTACTACTGGGTTTATAATCCTCTAGAGTATTAATGCAATATTCAAAATTATCCCCTTTTGGGGTCTCTTCTAAGTCTTTATCAATTCCCACATATTTCTTCATAACTCGACCAACTCTTCTGTAAACTGTTTCCGTTTCTCCGCATCCTACATCGAGAACTTTCGCGTCTACAAGGAATTTATAGATAATTTTGATTTTTAAATCAGCAATATGCTTGTCATACTCGTTTTCGTAAGTGATTCTTTCCTTTTGTCTGTCTTCGGGATTTTCCATCAATTACACCTTAACTTTGGTTATACTTTTTGGTGTGATGAACAAAAAGGTTTTCAGTAGAGTAATTGATAATAGGTTTATGAGCTCAAATTCTGTCTCTATGCCATCAACGCGGGATTTAATGACAAAATACGTTTTAATGTTGCCTTCTACAGCAAATTTTGGAGACTTAGTTGAACTAATGTTTAAAAATCGCGTATCTGCTGTAGTGATTAATAATCCCGAGACACAATGCTACTACATTATTTCTCACACCGATGTAATTGAATTCTTACACAAATCAAAAAACCAGCCACATGAGATTTTCGCGAGCCCGTTAAAAAACATCATGAAGTCACCCGTGGAAATTGTTGATCAAAACACTTCAATAGATATCGCAATCCGATTAATGAATGAACGGGGTTATAAGCGATTGGTACTGGGAAAGCATGGTATTCCTACAGGAATAATAAGCACTCGAGATATTTTGCTTTGGAACAATCGATTCTTCCGCTCTGGAAAACCTATTATGCTGCTTGTGTTAGATAATGATACAAGCATAATAATAGCCAAACACAAATTTATGGACAATTTAACACGTGAAATTAATGACGATTTAGTGGAAATTTATGGAGGAGCACTCGCTTCTATAAATAAAATAACAAACGAGGTCATTAATGCAAGTGGGAAAATGAGAATATTGGAAAAAGACTCATATTCCGTATTGTTTGAACCTAGAGAAAAAATCACCGGAATCCTGGTAGTAACCCATAACAACATAGAATTACGACGTAGATTATATGCATTTGTGGAAACTTTTGGTGAACATTATAAGACTTTACTCAATTCCGACTCTTATGATCACAGACCAAAAGAAGAATTTGATATAAGCAAATGGATCAAGCTTTTCTAAGTTTAAGCGCTGGATGTTAATAGCTGAATAAAATTTTATTTACCATTTTTTACAATACTAATGTAATGGATCCTCTACATTTGACTGTATATTGTCAATTTCAAAATAATCCGATTAGTAATAACATTAAATTTTTCCTTCGCCCGATATTGAAGGATCGCATTAAATCCATCAAATTAGTTTACCGTCCCAAAGAGGATTCCGAATTTAGAACTTTATTGATGAATATACAAACTGATTCCATGCCGAGCTATCAAATCACGATTTATGAAGCACCAGCAGGTTTAAGGATTGAATTTTTCTTTATTGTTGCCTTTATTGATGGATGTGAAAAATTACTAAAAAATCAAAGCCATAATATTGAATATACGATTCTGAAATCGCACACCACGACTCTCAGAATGGATTTAACCATTGAAAGTTAAATAATCCCTCTTTCTTCTCTATAGGTTTATCAATAATCCAAACGTATTTTTCTCTTATTAGTGAGGATTGAAAATGAAGTTAATTGTAATTGGTGGAAATCCTGCGGGTTTATCGGCTGCAAGTGCAGTAAGAAAAACCCATCCGGATTGGGACTTAATTGTTTATGAAATGGGTGAGTATGTCTCCTATGGTAGCTGTGGGCTTCCTTATTATATATCTGGTGTTGTAGAGAGTAGAGACAAGCTTATGACTCTTACCCCATCGATATTGCAAAATACACGAAATATTTCCGTTAAGTTGTTTCATAAGGTCATTTCAGTAGATTTTACGAAAAAATTAGTAAAAGTTCTAGATTTGAAGAAGAATAAAGATTTTGAGGACAATTATGATTATCTCGTGATAACTACTGGTGCAGAACCCAAAAGGATGGTGATTGAACATCCAAATCTGTTTTATATTCACACTATTCCAGATGCGGATCGAATAAAAAGTGTGGTTAAAGAGAAAAAGTTCAAATCTGGAGTCTTAATCGGTTCTGGATATATTGGTCTGGAAATGGTCGAGGCATATAAAGACCTCGGTGTCGAAGATCTTACTCTTATTGGACCTCGCTTAATTTATACATCTGAAAGTCAAGATTTTATCCGTGCTGAGTTAGAAAAACAGAATATTCGCATAATCTTAAGTCAATATGTCAAGAACATAGAGAAAATTGATGAAGAGCATCTTAAAGTTAACCTAAAAGACGAATCTATAACCACGGAATTCGTTCAAGTATCGATCGGAGTTGTACCTAATACCAGTATCTTTGAAGGCACTCCCCTTGAAATGGAAAAGGGGGCGATTATTGTGGACGAATTCATGCGCACAAATATTGACAACGTGTATGCGGCTGGAGATTGTGTTGTAAGCTTTCATAACATCCTCAAGAAAAAAATATTTCTTCCGTTGGCTCCTGCAGCAAACAAACAAGGTAGGATTGCAGGTCAGATGATAGCATCGGATGGAAAAAACGTTGATTCATTCCCTGGTATAGTTGGTACTTCTTTATGGAAGGTGTTTGATTTGTATTGTGGAAGAACTGGAATAACTAAAGAACAAGGAGAACAAATGGGATATGAAGTTGGTACTACTTTTATTAAAACGAATGAAGTAGCGCATTATTATCCTAATATCAGTGGTAATTTTGGAGAAAAAATGTCCGTGTTGCTTGTGTATGACGTAAATAGCCATAAATTACTCGGAGGAGAAATAACATCTCCTTCTCAAATAGGAGCGAAAAAGATAGATGTTCTCGCAACTGCTCTTGCTGCAGAGATGAAAATTGAAGATTTACAGAAACTAGATTTAGGGTATCAACCCGCATTTTCTCCAGTTTGGGATCCCCTGTTAGTAGCAGCAAATCAAGCCCGAAAGGAATTAAAATAATCAAGTTATGGTTTAAAGTAATGTTTTGAAGAGATCTTAGGTTAATTGCATTTCATAATATTTCTTAATATTTTTTATTACCCACCAGGTGGATTTGAATCCTTGAATTGCTGCTTTTTGTAATGTTGCCACTAGAAAATCACGGATAGGATAATCGGGGGGGATCTCTAAGTGTAATTCACGAATATTGTACAATGACCTCCATAGTTGAATTGACCAATCGACTATCTTGGCTATTTTTTTGTTATAGAGACTTTTAGCTTCCGTTGGTAAGTCAAAATCCATGATCCACTTATAATAATAAGTCCCTTCTCCATATACCTCTTCATCTTTTTTCCGGATTCGAATTTTCTCGATTACTCCATGATCCTCAAGGTCATACATGATAATTTGAAGTTGATGTAAGCTGATTGAAAATCCATTGGATTCCAATTTTTTGATGATTTTTGTATCACTAAGCCCTTTTAATTTCATCATCGGCTTATTTAAAGCAACAACAATGAACTTTTTATCAATTAAGTCCTGTTCTCCAGATATAAATTGTAATAATGATCCGATAAATTTTTCCGCTGTCATGTACCGAATCGGATCTCTTAACTTTCTGTGAAAATCTTTAGCAAATTCTCTGGAACTGCGGAAATAGTTATTAAAAATTGTAGAAACTATATCTTTGATGAGATAGTAGCCATCAATCAATGCGATCTCAAGGTTTGCTAATAGTTCAATTTTCCCTTGAGTGGATTCATTAAATCTTTCTTCTGATACCTTAAATCGACGCATCGTATGAGGGGTAGGATTTATTTCCTTGAAACTAGCTTCCCATAATTCCTCAAAAAACACATAATGAGTATTTACTAAGCTTGACTCTCTTTTAATAATCTCCCATAATGTTTTTGTAAAGAGATCTTTCTCTGAGTCTTTCGTCATCAATGTTTGCCT
>SDNX01000068.1 GCA_004524545.1 Promethearchaeota archaeon | reverse complement strand
TTCTCTGTCATATTTGGTTACCTAAACAAACCCACTAGTGTCGTACTAAATTCATGTAACTCTTAACATTAAAGTTTACTCGGTCATTGATTTTTGTTTTTTTAGAAATGTTTCTTCTTTTTCTCGGTGGATTATCTCTAATTTAGCTTTTTGTTTGTCCCATTCTGGACCATCTAATTTATAAAATTTCATGACGATAGTAGTCAATGACGCAATTACTGCGGGAACAATAAAAATAGCGATCATAATCCCGAGTTTTGCTGAGAAGGGCTGAGGTCCAATATAGTTCAAATTAGAAATATATCCAGACATATCAATAATCGCAAGAAATAACCAATTTCCAATACTTATACAAAATTTTGTTAAAAATGCTTGAATTCCAGAATAACTCGCCTCTCTACGTTTCCCTGTGAGAACTTCATCGAAATCAACGATATCTGCAAACATAGGTGACGATGTGAGTGAAACTGCGGCAATTCCCAAACTAGCGAAAATCAGACCAAACATTGCTCCAATATACGACCAACCAATTCCAAACATCAATACAAGAGAAAAAATGAGCCAAAGTGCTCCAGCAATCATAATTTTCTTCAATCCTTTCTTCTTGATCAGAAAATTTACAAGTATTGAGAACCCTACTTGTGATAACGCTAGAATGACATACGGAATAGTTACCAGAATGCCTTCAATTTGTAGGACATCATCCATATAATAAAGTAAACCGGCAGTAAGCATGGATTGAGCAATTAATACTAAAAATACTCCAATTTCATATATTAAGAAGGGTGTATTCTTGAATGTCTCAACAAAACTCTTGAAAAAACCCAATGGTTCTTCCTCTGTTGTGTATAAATTCTCTTTAAGGAAAAAACTAGTCACAAACATCAGTAATCCCATAGAGACCCCGATAATAATCATTACAGGTCTTAACAATGGATGAAGAGTTTCTCGATCGAGTAGTAGGCTAGAGGTTAATACACTTGTGACCAATCCAAAGATTCCTCCTATAATGTTACTCCACAGCATTAATGTACTACGATTACTACTTTTAATAGCGATTTCTGCCGGTAATGGATAGATAATACAACCTAGCATTGTAAACAAGGTATCAAAGGCACATAATGCGATAAGCAGATTATAGAATAATACATTTTGACTACTTGTATCCCCTAATGGATACCAACATAAAATGAATAATGCAGCATAAAAAAATGAGCCATACCGAAGATAAGGCATCCTGCGTCCATTTCGTCCTCCTCTAGTACGATCTTGAATCACTCCGAGTAGCGGATCATTTATTGCATTCCAAATACCGAATATTAACCACGCAATTCCCGCCCGTGACGGATTTAATCCAAAGAATTTTGTATAAAAAAAGGTAATGCCTGTACCTATAATCCCATTTAGAGTATTCAAACTCAAATTTGCAAGTGAATAGTGGACTTTTTGGGAAGTTGGTAAGATCTCTTCAATTGGATTTGTGTCACTCATCAGAATCATTTTTTTGTTTGGTGGATAATTTGAACCGATAATTTTAGTTTCAGTTAGTTCTATAAAATCATTGTGACTAAGCTTTTTTCAGTAAATGGTAGTAAATCTGGAAAACTACTCATGTCCGGTAACGAAGCAATTGTTCGAGGTTTATTAGAATCTGGAGTGGGATTCGGATCTACTTATCCTGGAACCCCAGTTAGTGAAGTGGGAGATCTATTGCATCAGTTCGCTCAAACGGCCCAAGGAAATCAGTTCATATTCGATTATGCAATAAATGAAAAAGTTGCATTAGAAGAAGCTGCGGGTGCATCATGGACAGGAGTTCGTTCTGTGGTTATATTCAAACATCTTGGAATGAATGTTGCTGCAGATGCGTTACATACTCTTATGTATTCAGGGATTGGTAATGGAGCGGGATTAGTGCTGATTGTTGGAGGAGATCCTCAAGCTAGTTCTTCCACGAATGCAGAAGATGTCAGATTATATTCTCTTCACACTCACCTACCCATTTTATTTCCGTCTTCGGTAAAAGAATTACATGAATTTACGAAAAAAGCATATGAGATTTCAGAGCAGTTTAAAATTCCTGTTATGATATATACTACCCCCAAACTCAGCTTTATGACGGCTTCTGTCAGCGTTGACCCAATACCTAAAAATGTGGTAACTACAAAGACACTACCCTCATTTGAGCGAGAATTTGAGACTTACATCAATGCGCGACATTTTGCACTAAGGAATAAAGCAAAGTTAAAGAAAAAAATTCAATCTATAGAAGAAAAACCTTTCTTAGAAGATGTTACGGATGTGCCTAAAACCGCTAAAGATTGCGAAGTCGGGATAATCACTGGAGGGTATCCATATCTCATTTTAAGAGAGGTAATATCTACTCTTGGATTAATAAATGAAGTACCTATTTTGAAACTGAATACTATCTATCCTATTTCTTCAAAATCGGTCATGAAGTTTGTGGATGTGTGTAATCCAAAGAACCTGCTCGTTGTTGAAGAATTAGAACCAATGATAGAAAATGAAATCAAGAGAATCTTATATGACTCGAACCGATTCATAAATACTACCAATGTTTGGAATGCAGCAAGTAATTCAATTTGTACAGAATTGCTAGGAGAAATTGCATATCAAGACATAGAAATTGCACTGAAAAAACTATACAAAATTCGCAATCCAAAAGGTTACAAAGCATATTTAGACAAAATTAGCTCGGAAAAAACTACCGTACCTCAACGAGAACCTACTTTTTGTCCTGGTTGCTCACATCGAAATGTATTTTATGCTTTGCGCAAAGTAGCGGATGATTTAAAGGAAAAGAGGAACCTGGATCTCATATTTGGGGGAGATATTGGGTGTTATACTCTGGGAATGTCCCCACCATGGGCTGTTATGGATTGGTTAATTTGTATGGGAGCAGGAATAGGTATTTCTAACGGTGTGGGGAGGGTTTTAGAGAAATATAACAATGCATCTCAGCATGTTGTCGCACTTATTGGAGACTCCACCTTGTTCCATTCGGGCATCCAACCTCTACTTAATATTTTAAAACAAGATATAGATATCACGATCTTGATTCTTAATAATTACTACGTGGCTATGACAGGGCATCAACCCAGTTTAACGGGTATTCCATCAGAAAATCAAAAGGACGCAGGGTTTCAAAACACTCAATTACGATTAGACGAATTCATCAGAAGTCTGGGGAATACGCAACTAACCGTAATTGGAGGATATGATATTCCAATTCTTAAAAAAACCTTTCATAAAGTGTTTACTCAAAAGAAGAAAGGAACTAGAATCATACTTGTAAATGCAGAGTGTGCACTTGCGGTAAAACGTAGAGTACAAGAAAAATGGGACAGACCCAGGGGAAAAGAGAGAGGAGAGGAACTTTATATACAAATAAACGAATCCTGCCCAATGTGTCATGAATGTTTTCGAGAATTTGGATGTACCGCTATAAAACACACGAAAAAAGATGGAAGATTACTATATTACATTGACGAATCGGCATGTATGAAAGAAGAATGTCAGTCGTGTATAGAAATTTGTCCAAATCACTGTATTGAAAAACTTGTTATCAATCCAAAAGAGGAGGACAAATTATGATTTTAAATATTTTCATTTGTGGAATAGGAGGGCAAGGGGCGGTATTTTTAGGGTCGTTCTTACGAAATTTCTTCTTGAGAAAGTATCCTAATGCTCTGATATTAGGAACGGAGAGCAGGGGGGTGTCTCAACGGGAAGGATCAGTTATAGCAAGTGTTCGGATTCAGACTGACCTAAAATCCCGAGCAATTTTTAGTCCTGAAATCCCCCCGATGGGTGCAGATATTGTAATTGCACTTGAACCGCTGGAGTTACTACGAAATTTTTCAATTGTACATAGGAACACCATAATTTTCACAAATAATGAGCCCCTTATTCCAAAGAGCAGTGCCCAATGGATGCTGCAGAAAACTTCCAATATTGAAGGTACAAACGTTATATCTCATTCAAAACCCAAGTGGTTGATGAACAGAGTTGAGCAAATGATTAAGGAGAACCCAGTAAAACCAAAAAGTGAGAAAATATTATTGAAAATAAACGATTCTAACGGTTCTCTTTTGAGGAAATTCCAGATACAATCCTATAGCAATGCTTCACAGATTATGGATGTGAATTTTTCTACATTAATCCTTGATGAATTTGAGGGAAGTTCCCAGCTCAATTTGGTAATGTTGGGGTTTGTATCTTATTTTCTTGAAAATACACTACAATTCAGAGATTTATTGGGATTTATAGACGATTTCTACGTGAATGAAATCTCAAAAGAAAGAAACAAAAAGGGATTAGAATTTGGGGGGCTTCTCGCACAACACTATGAAAAAATGAAGGAGCCTATCTAATTTTCTTATGTTCAACCATTAAGCATTTGTTTTCCACATAAGCGATTTTATTTTCTTTTGCTAATGCTTTGGATTGCTCATTTGAGATTCCCAATTGCAACCAAATTAATTTCGGGTTTAATTTCATTGCAGATTCTACTATTACAGGAGTTTCTTCACTTGGGCGGAATATATCCACAATATCTACTTTTTCAGTAATATCTTCGAGTTTTGCGTAAACTTTCTCTCCAAGAATCTCCGATGCAGTTGGGTTTACAGGAATAAGCTTATATCCTACATCCTTTAGATATTTAGGAATTCGATATGCTGCTTTTTCAGGGTTCTTAGACATGCCTACAACTGCAATAGTTTTGCTTTCTTTCAGAATATCAACTACTTCTTGTTCGAGAGCCATGAATAAATCAAACCTATCGAGAAATAAAAAAATGATGAATATAATGCAAAAGTAGTAAGAAAAAAAGGATTAAGAATCCTCAATTTAGGAAATTAACCACTTACCAGCTCGATAAATTTCTTTTCCATCAAGATATATTACGGAATCATCACTTTTCATATCCTTCAAAATATCCCAGTGTATGTTCGAGACATTTTTGGAACCGGTTTGAGGATATCCGCTACCTAATGCAAAATGGATTGTACCACCCATTTTTTCATCAAAGAGCATATTCTTAGTAAATCTGTTTATGCCATAATTGGTTCCTACAGCAATTTCACCAATTCGATCTGCATTTTCTAGCTCTAATACTTTATCAAGATAATCTTTTCCTTTAGATGCGTCATGCTCCACAACTCTTCCATCCTTGAATTTCAACCAAATATTTTCAATTTCTGCACCCGAATGAATTCCTGGATATGTAAAGCGAATTGTTCCATTAACGGAGTCTTCATGAGGTGAGGAATGTACTTCCCCATCAGGTAGATTGCGATGTCCACAACTGTTCATCCATTTCCGCCCTTCAATATTCATTGAGATATCAGTATCTTCTCCAACAACACGATATACTTTTCCTTTCTCCAGTATTGCAATAATAGATTCATGCTTTTTCTCTACGTCTTTCCAATACGCTACCGGATCCGGTTTATCTAGTGCTAATGCATTATACACGAATTCCTTATATTCCAAAGTCCCCATGTTTCCTTCTTGGGCAAATGCAGGTGAGGGATACGGACAAATGTTCCACATCAATTCCCCTTTGGCAGACCGTTCCATAATGTTTTGTTGAAGGTGTTGATTAGTTTTTTGAACCGTCATCATTTTCTCTCGGTCTATGTTAACCAAACCCTTCCTATTCGTAGAACTGAATATTGATATATATTTATCCACGGTTTCAGAAGCCATTTTTGAAATTGGATTTACGAATTTTAATTGCTCCTCAGTTGCATACTTAAAGAAAATTTCACTATTACCAGGAATACCAAGATCAGTTTCAAGAACATGACCTCCAGCTTTTATTACTTCAGTATATATTTCTTGGACAAGATCTGCTGCATCAATAGAACCAGAAATCACAACTGTATCACCTTTTTTTACTTCAACTGCGTAATTTACCACCAATTTCGCTAGTTTTTCATTATAATCAGAATACATATGCTCACAAATTATGCTTGACTTTTAAACCTAAAGTTAATCAATTTTTATCAGCAAGGGAGTAAGTAGATTTTTATCGGAAATTTCATGGGACATCCAAATGAAAGCTCATGAACTCAAAATATTATTAGTTGGTTCGCGATACACGGGAAAGGGACAGATTGGAAGAGCTTGGGCTAGAACTGAAGCAGATTTACCCACATTGCAACCCATAATTCTCTATGAACGAATGGTAGATATTAAAGGAAGCCCCTATCGAGTAGTAGCTTGGGTAATTTCCTTTGATGATGAATTTGTGGGGTTACGGAAAGCATTTTATGACCACGCTGACGGTATCATCTTGACCTACGATGCAAATGATGTAACAAAACGAACTTTTGAAGATCTTCAAGTCTACATTGAGGAAATAAAAGAGAAATACCCGAAAGGATTACCACCAGCCGTGACGTTTGGGACACGTATCTCCGATACCATAAATTATTCTGAAACTTTAAAAACTCGTTTTGCGGATTGGGCAAAGGAAAATCAATATGAACCTGTAATTCAAGGTCTTTTTACAGATAAATATCAGTTCGAAAATGCAGTAAATGAGGTGTTTATGGCATTATTAGATAAAATATTCCACAATATTCGGTGAAGGCACTTTCAATACAAAAAGGATAATGAAAACTCCTGTAAGAACTAAAGGTAACAATAGATTATCATTCATTTTCAACGGATTTGGGCATATTAAGTCTATAAGAATGAACACTACCACTGCTGCGACAGCAAAATAGATACCTGCAAATAAAAATACGGTAAATAAAGTCAGAAAACTTCCAATTAAAGTCCCTTCAACAGTTTTATTATTGTGGGGATATTTTTTCTTTCCAAATTTTATTCCGAGTAAACTAGCCGCGGAATCTCCAAACGACACTACACTGGCTACACCTAAAAACATCATACTGGGCAATAACAAAGAAGAAACGGCTAATCCCATCATGAGATAAATATACGAGCCAATAGCATTTTTTTCTTCCCATCTTAGTTGTTTTTGAACGATTTCTTGAAAAGGAAAATAGATTTTTTTTGATAAACGAGCATACTCAATTGTTAACAAGAATAGTGAAAATCCTCCAAAAGTGATGGATAGGATTGTTCGACTTGTCGAGAAGATCTCTGTATTAAAGAGATTTTGTAAAAATGTGGTTCCATCAGCCCTGTTCCAGAAATTTTCACTCTTTTCAAGAATATAAGCATACTCGGGATGAGAAGGAAAATATCGAACCAGTATAAACACTGTTATCCACCCTACTGAGATTGAGAACAAAGCTAGTAGAAAAGCAATAAGATGATTAGATTTTCGTTCGATATCTAGTAATAATGTATATTTTTTAAAATCTTCAGGTTCTTTGGACGACAACACATGTTGAATAATATCACTAGAGTCACTTTTCTTTTTCAATACAAAATGGGAAATTAAAAAAGTAATCCCCAAACCAATGAATATTGAAACTACGAGAATATTAACATTCATCTCCAAAGTTCCATTATATTCAAATGTGAGTTTAATTTGGGACATTAAAAGCAAGAAAACTAGACATAGAAGCAGTAAACTCAGATTACCTGGATGTTCCTTAAATCTTTCACTTTCTGGATGTTTTTTCGATCGGGAGTTACGAAAAATTAGAATTAGCATTCCATAGATGTAAATTCCTAAACCGGAAGCAACAATGATGCGAGAAAGTATTGTTAATAATCCCAAAATGTTCACTCTGAAACTTGCTTTCTGAAAAAACTTTAATTTTTAAATACATTCATTAAATAAAAAATTGATTCTAAGATGAACTTTTCATGACAGATAAATCCAACGACGTGCTGAAAAAAATAAATGATAGCTTTCAAGATTTCGTAACAGGAATTTTCGGAGAATCCACAGTGAAGCGTATGAATGACTTTTCTTATCAAGCAATCAAGACTTTAGTTGATTTCGGAGATAAAGTAATAGAAACTCTTAATTTGAGCGAAAATGATTTAGTAAAAAAGTCAAGTGCCCAAATTAAAGACCTTTTAAAACAAGCAAGATTATTAGAAGAAGAAACTGAGGAAGATTTCTAATATTCGAAAAATTACTCAAGCAGACGTAACCAAGCGGTCGACGGTGCCGGTCTCGAAATAAGGGTTTCTACTAAACCAAATACTGGTGAACCGGTTGGCAAATGCCTTCGGGGGTTCAAATCCCCTCGTCTGCGCTCATTTTATGTAACCAATTTTGCTTAAATATACTTGTAACCATACTTAACATAGGGGAAGAAATCGACTACAATGAAAAAACAAGAGAACAAATCTGAATCGGATGCGATAAATTCAATAAACTCCAAGAAAGAGGACAATTCTAAAGAAGAACACGAGAAAGAAAGTGTTCGAATAGCCGATAATTATAAACTGGATCTAATTTCAAGCGTTGTAGAGGATTTTAATGAAGTTGAAGAGATTAAAAAGCCTGAACCCAAAAAATCGATAGATCTTCTAATTCAGCACGACCCAGGAGAAAAAATTGAGAAGAAAGCTCAGCAATTCCTTGAAAAACAAAAAGATTATAGTAAATATGAGCTTGTAAGAAATGATTATCCACTCTTTCTCCAACTTCCAAATGCTTGCGGGTTATCCTCCACGCTCATGTTAATCGATCCCATCCAAAATGAACAGATCGGAAAAATACTCAATCAAGTTTGGGATCATGTTAAAAAAACGAATGTTATTGAACAGTCTCGTAGAGAATTCCAATGGGCGTTTGCTCTTAATTACCTATTGTTGAAATCTGCAATCCCTAATGCATTATTCGAATATATTAAATCCCTAAATGCTGAAGAACTCGACCATTATTACATTGGATTGGAATCAACTTTACGATTCTACCAGCAAGAACATTTGAAAGCAAAAAACGACTTCATTGTAAATGCCTTTGAGGATTTTTTTGCACGTGGTCTAATCACTCAATTCGTTCTCGCTCAACACATAGATTTGTTTAAGCACAATCCCGAAATCCGAATACTAATGGCAATATTTGGATATGAATTTGTTAGGCAACCCTCACCTGATGGAACAGGGGCACTGTTTTTTACAGCAGAAGAATTAAAAAATCTTGATTTATCCAGTGCAAAGAAAAAAATCAATGTGCTACGTTCTGAATTTGTGAAAGGGGCGAGAATTATGGTAGGATTTAGCTTTCATTGGGTTGCACTAACTAATGTGTTTACCTCTAATGGTAATACTCATATTTCAATTAATGATCCCTCAGGTGAGAAGTATGATCTTCCTCTTACAAATCTTTCAGATAGAGACCGATTTTATTTCTACCGAAAAATGAAACTTGCACCTAAAAGACTCTGGAACCAGATATTAAAGATAATTGAAGATGATGGACCTCGTGAGATTGAATTAGGAGAGAAATTTAGGATCTTGGCTGAGAATCGCGTGAAAATAGATACTGGACAAAATGAAAGAGGAGACATTCAACTCAAGATTCAAGTGAAACCGGAGGGAGAACTATCACCAGTTATAGAGTCTACAAAACCTATACCTCTAAAAATTCACGAGGATGCAGTTCAATCAATAAAATTATCCAAAAAACAAGCTAAAGACAACTCTATAGCTAAAGATAAGAAAGATAGTAAGCCTATAGAAGAAGAGACTTCCTCAAAAGACGCATTCAAGAAAAAAATGAGAAAAATCATTGGGGACCAGTTCCAAGAATATGAAGATACCTAGTCACTTTCGTGTCGGAATTGCATAACAGTAATCGCAATTATGCCCACACTTGAATATACCTGTATACCCTCCAATATCACGGGATTTCTGGCATCCACAATGTTCTCTTTGTCCTTTATCTCTTGTGAGTTTGATTTTTTTTTTGGCTAATTTGTTGATTAATTCCCCATCCACACAATGAGATTGCTGAATACCCTTATATCCTACTAATTCTGGTTGACAACACGCATGCAAAGTGATATCAAACTGCTTACTTATGTCAAGTAGAGCACCGATTTCTGTTCTTTTTTCCTCTTTTGAAAGTTGTAACATAACTTTCCCTCTATGAAACATTCTTTTCTTCACTTTTGAGTATGCTTCTGCAAAAGAAAAAATGACTTTTTTGATTCCTAAATTCGAAATCTTGGATACAATCAGTTCAAAATCTGACAAATTGTTCAAAATAGTATTGCTCCCTATTTTGGTATAAAAAACTATAGGATCAAAGCGAACTTGCAAATGATCTACTCCAAAGAGATCTATAAGCCATTTTAGTTGTTTAAATCGATCCGATAAAGGTAGAACTAACCCTGTTTCGAGTTCTGAAACAGAATTGATTGTAAAATTGAAGATATGGACATTATATTGAGAGAATATATCGGGATTGTTCGTATACGAATCTATCCATGGTTGATAGTTCTTGCTCCACCACACCCAAGCAATGACGTCTTGCGGATCAAGAGAAACGGTTGTAATCTTCTGATTAAAGGGATTTGACACATCTACCCGTTTCTTTTGAATTTTATCCACTACCCACTCCATCAAAAAGGCGGGAACATCTGTTCTTCGGGAACAAGAAATTATTGGAGAAATGGCAGGAGTCATATATCACACTGAATGAATTGATTCTTATGAAATTAGATAGAGAATGTAAAAAAAGATTGATTTTGAAAATTGCTAGGATCAAAACTATAACAATATGGACGAAGAAAACACAAAATCCTAAGGAACTAACCCTTTACCATTTTAATTTATTAAAAATTTCCCTCGTTCTCACCATTTGGAAGAGAATTGAAGAAATTATCATCATTCCTAATGAGAATTTTAAAAAGAGGTAGGGAAGGAATGCAAAATATGGTACGTAATAACTTAATGCGGAGGAAAGTTAAACAATGGCCAAGAAACTTTGCATTCCTTCCTTATTATATATAAGGTGTTTTTAACTTATAAAGCTTGATAACATGACCTTGCTTGAAACATGTATTAAAGTGTAATTAAGAATGATTGTTTCGATTCGAGCGCATTATAGATACTTCCAATTCTCGTAAATAAAGGATATAAAAGAAATAGATGAATATCCCCACATTTTTATAAGAAAAAAGTCTAGGTTAGATCGGGCTTGATAAATAATCAAAAAAGATTTGATGAGACTTTTGAAAAAATCTCATAAAAAATCACTCGATTTAATATTAAGAGCTGGTTAATAAAAAGGAAAACTAGTTTCGAGAATTTTCTTAGAAATATTGGAAAATGATTGAATCGCTATTTTCATATCAAAAAATCGTGCTTTATTAAATTACTTCTAATTTATGTGACTAAAATTGATTAATCATCCTAATTTCCAGAGATTTCAGCCATAGGAAGAGATTAAGGATAATCAAAAATTGAGGCAATCTTGTTACTTTTTTCATCTTTTCAGTGTCATTTCAGTCATTTTCTAGATCATTCCAATTATCAGTTTGATCATTACCTTTTTTCCCCCTTAGAATTCGAAAAATTCATAATTAAATTGACTTTATACCAAGAACATCTATATTTATGGCATACTTTTTTTGAGCTCGTTGAAATATGAAGAATGAAAATCATCGCAATTATCGATTTTGGGCATTGTTTGCAGCTAGTTTCATTCGGACCTTTTATAATTCAATTTACGGATTAGCTCTCCCTAATTACTATATATACACGAAATCAGTCTCTTCGAGTTTAGTAGGCGCAATTTCATCCATTGCTGCAATTACTTATATTTTTGGTCCACTTCTTGGTCGCCTAATTTTGAACGTCAAGAGAACCACGTTTGATAATTAAAAAAAGATTTATTCAAATTGATAATGTTTTTTGATTTGTTTCTTAACAGTCCAGTAACATTTACCAGTTTCAGCATAAATAGTCACCATGTCCCCTGGACCGAAGCTAATTTTATCCCCATTGGATTCAATTTCGGCTTCTCCTTCAAGAACAAAAAAAGTTTCTCCACCAGTATACTCCCAATCAAATCCAGGAGGTATGGGGGATTCCCAAGTTGGCCAATTTTTCATCTTTTCTATTTCTTCATTTGTAGGCTTACGTTTTTCGAATTTAACCATTTTATGATCACGTTTTTCTTATTAACTCTAAATAAAGAATCCAGAAAATATAGAATTTCACAATCATTGAAAAGTAAGTAATCTGTTTTGTGGTGTATTTCTGATTCATACAGAAATTGTTATAGATTCTAAATAGGAAGGCAGAAAATTAAGATCTATAATGGATATAGAGAAAATTGAGGGATAATATGGATTCATATATAGTAGGTACAGGCATGTAATCGTGTGATTATCAATATCTGTCCATTAGAATCAAGAACGCATCTATCCATAAGAGTACATCTATCCCCCCACATACTTCGGAATTGTACTCTTACATCAAATTCACAGAAATAAACGGGACCCGACAAATTTGCAGAAGAGTCTTCTGTCAATGAAAAGTTTAAGGATGGGCTAATCCAATAGGGTTGAGAACCAAAATAATGATCCCAAGCTAGAGTATCATATTCAATACAGCGCAATTCTACTCTGGAGCCCCCACTTGTGGAATATAATGTTAAATTTGTCTGATATATTATGATACGAGCAAAATATGATAATCTGTTAATCATGACGAGTACTAAACTAGGATAACTTTTGTCTGTGAGATCATATTCAAGGATATTGTCTGTTACATAATCAGCTAAAGTCCCATTATAC
>SDNX01000154.1 GCA_004524545.1 Promethearchaeota archaeon | reverse complement strand
TTCGTCACTATTTTCTCAAATAACTCACGAGGATTAGAAGGGTCAAATTGCACTTTGGTTGTAAAATCGGATAGGATGATCTCCAGCATAATGACATTGTTTATTTTATCTTGTATATATTTTTTTTTTTGAATATTATGATAAATGTGGATAAGATTCGGATTTCAATAGGTTCAGCCGTGAAGCTGGGATTGAAACAAATGAAAGTAGATGTCTTACCCACGAATTGTCATTTATTAACATATCATCCCGATGGGTGTAAAGGAAATTGTGGATTCTGTCCTCAATCCCAGCATACGCGTCATCTCTTGACAGGTTCTGATGAAGACCAAGATTATTTATCCAGAGTATTGTGGCCTGCATTTGAATTCGACAAAGTTTTAGGGATTTTCGAAGAGAAATTTCCTGCATTTAACAGGACAAAAGAGGGATTTCAACGTATTTGTATCCAAAGTTTAAACTATGAATCCTTTGAACAAGATATAGATAATATTTTAATGAAACTCCGAAAGTCTACGAAAATACCTATCTCCATTGCAATTCCCCCTATCTCTGAAATTAAGATACAATTTTATAAGGATCTCGGAGTAGAACGAATCTGTTTCGCTTTGGATGCAGCAACTCCTGAATTGTTTAAATTCGTTAAAGGCTCTGATTGTGAGGGACCGTATTCGTGGGATGAACACATCGCTTTGTTAAAAAAATCTGTGGAGGTTTTTGGACGAGAGTATGTGAGTACTCACCTGATCATTGGATTGGGAGAGACTGAAGGAGAAATCCTCGAATTTGTTCAAAATATGAAAGATCTTGGTGTACGAACAGGGTTATTTGCCTTTTTTCCAGTTCAAAAGACTCGATTTGAATCCCATAACCGACCAAATTTGATTTCCTTCCGAAAATCTCAATTGGGGAAATTCTTAATTGACACGAAAAAGTGGAAATTTGAAGATTTTCAATTTAATGATAAAGGTGAATTGCAAGAGTTTCCTATAGATATTATAGAATTACAGAGAATTATAGCGATTAGTGTTCCTTTTGAAACTTCGGGATGCCCGGGTTGCAACCGACCGTACTATACTTCTAGTCCCCGGGAAGAACAGTATAATTATCCGCGCAAGATCACTGTATCTGAACAAAAGAAAATCTACGAGGAATTACATCAATATTGTAAGAGGGTTGAATAATGAATCCATTATGGCGTGTTTTACCATTTAAGGTATTAAACGGTCAAACCAATATGTGTATGGATGAGGCAATTCTTCAAGCAAAGATCGATAATTTGGTTCCAAACACTATACGGTTTTATAGATGGAACCCCTCTTGTGCATCAATTGGAAGAAATCAGAGTTTACAATTAGAAATTGATGTGGAAGCTGCAAAAGAACACAAAGTGGATGTAGTAAGGCGAATAAGTGGAGGCGGGGCAGTATTTCATGATTTTCATGCTGAAATCACATATGCTGTGGTTGTATCGGAGGAAGATTTAAGGCAGATTTATTATAAGAAATTTCCCAACGCGTTCTTTGGGGTTTCTGAATCGTATACAATAATTACTCAAGCATTAATTCAAGGTTTAAATCTCATGGGATTCTCCATTGACCCTGGAGTTATTCATTGCCCTGCATTATTCCTCGAAGATAAAAAGATCTCGGGAAATGCTCAAGCACGAAAAAATGGAGTCATTCTTCAACACGGAACCCTCTTATTACATGTAAATCCGGAATTAATGTATACAATTCTTAGAGCTCCTGAAGGTGTTACAAAAAGCAAGATGGTACGATCAGTTCGGGCTAAAGTCACTGGGTTGTACGATGATTGTGACATTCCTTTGATTTCTGATGAAGAATTTCAATCCTTCATGATCAAGGGATTCAAGGAGATTTTTGAAATCTCATGTGTAGAAGGAACCTTAATCAAAGAAGAACTAGAAATAATTGAGAATTTGAAAGAAAAACGGTATTCTAACGAATCTTGGTTATATAAAAACCCCTAGGTGTATCCCATGACTATAGATAAAGAGTTTATTCAATCCTATATGAAGAATCATAAGATGCACTATCCTAGTGGGATTATTCCTGTTACCCAGTATTCAGAATCCGAACAAGAACGATATGCAAGCCTATCACTCGAAATATTAAAACAAAATTTCAACGGAAAAACTAGTATTTTTATTCCGGGAAATCAATTTACCTCTCTGAGCGTAACGGGATCATCTTGCGATCTAAATTGTGAACACTGTCATACTCATTATCTAAACCATATGGAAGATGTTTCCTCTGAGGAAAAACTGAGATCGAGTCTAGATGCATTAATTGAAAAAGGAGCTCTCGGGTGTTTGGTTTCTGGAGGATGCGATTCACAAGGCAAGGTTCCTCTCCTTAGGTACAGTAATATTCTCAAAGAATACACGGAAAAATCCTCTCTTATTTTTAATTTTCATGTCGGACTCATCAATGAAGAGGAAATTGGAAAATTAGCTGAGATTCAACCCGATTTTGTCTCATTTGATTTAACTCTAGATAGCGATGCAATTCGGGATGTATATCATCTAAACAAGAGTGTTGATGATTATATTGCCACCTATAAATCATTAATTGAGCATGGAATTCGTACTATTCCTCATATTTGCATTGGGTTGAATTTTGGAGATATCAAAAAAGAAGAAGCTATATTGCATGAAATTGCGAAATATCCCGTCGATTTGATAGTATTTTTGGTGATTATTCCTCCACCTGACCATCCCACTTTTCATAATGCAAACGTGGATGATGTAGGGAATCTCTTCACTACCGCACGCTTATTATTCCCCCAGACTGAATTATCTTTAGGATGTATGCGCCCACGAGACTCTGAGAGATATCAGATAGAAGAACTTGCTGTACGAGCCGGATTTAATCGTTACGAAATACCATCTAAAAAAACACTGAAACTCATGAAAAATCATGGGTTATCTATGCACACCTATAATGTATGCTGTGCAGTATCTAATTATCAATTGGATAAATTATCTAAGCCATGAACTTGTCTAATGAGCCCC